>CAYYAQ010000032.1:0-38716 GCA_964469555.1 uncultured candidatus Brocadiaceae bacterium
CCATCGTCGCTCAAGCGCTCGCCCGGAAGATCCGAACCCTGTCGGTGTCGCGGATTCAGGCGCTGGCCAAGCAGGCGGATGCGCCAACTCCGACCATCCAGATTCGCGCGCTGAAACCGGAACGCGTGGCGGCACTTGCGACGGGGAAGGACGCGCGGATCGAGATCACTGGCCGGGGCTTTCACGGCACGAGTGCAATCGACCGCGTGTTCGTCGGTGGTCGGTGGATGCGCGAGTTCCAGGTCGACGACGACGAACACATGTCGATCGTCCTGCCTGCCAGCGTGACGAATCGCCCTGGACGTCACCCCGTCGTCCTGGTGACCGCCAACGGTACTGTGCGCAGCCCCGCGGACATCCGCGTCCTCGGCATGCCGTTCGAGGTCAGGGTGATCCATCCGGGCGGTCGCGTCGCGTTCGAGGCCACCGTGCATGGCCCACCCGGTTCCAAGGTGAGGCTGTGGACTGCGGCACGGCCGCGGCCACAACCGTTTTCCACGATCAATGGAGACGTGGGACTTCCCGGCAACCTCGAAGGCGGGCTGCCCGACTCTCCGTACCTGTTGCTGAACTGGGTGGCCTTGGACCGACTGGCGAAGCTGGACGGAGTCGTGGCGGAGAACGGCAAGTGCGTTTGCACGGGGACTCTCCCGCCGCTGTCGTCAAGCGGGCCGCGGGTTCTCTATCTACAGGCCATCGTGGTCGCAAAACACCGGTCAAGAGGCGTGCTGACCGACACGGTGAAACTCGTCCTCGCCAAGTAGATCCCGTCGCGTGACGACCAATACCGTCGGGGAACGCCACGAAGGTGGCGCACACGTACCCGCCTGCGAGCATCTGGTCGAAACGACACGCTGCGGACTGTCGAGCGGGTAGGATCGGCCCGATCATGAGGATGCTGGTTGCCCTGTTCGTGTTCTCGCTCGGCCTCCCCGCTCAGCGACCCCTTGGGGTCAGCGGCCTCGAGGAGGATGCGCCTCTCACCGTTTCGGCGAGTGCGGATGCGACGCGACTCCTCGTCGACCTGAGAATCGAGGCCGGTTGGCATGTTTACGCCCGCGATGTGGGGGGTGGGGACCCGGTTCGGATCACCGTCGTCAAAGGCAGCGGATTCGAGGCGAAGGGCGAGCTTCAGATGCCGGAGGGTGTCGACGGCAAGCTGACCGGCAGCGTGCGGCTGGTGCAGCCGCTGGTGCGCCAAGCCAAAGGTGGGCCGCTCCGGGCTACACTGAGCTTCACGATCTGCGATCCGCTGCAGTGCCTGCCGCCGATGGACGTCTCGCTGCGGGGACCGATCGAGCCGCTGCGAATCCTGCTGGTCGTTGGGGTGCGCGATGAGCACGCGGCGCGGATCGAGGCCTTCCTGCGCAAGCGTGGGTTCGCGCCCAGCGTCACCACCTACGCCGAGGTCGACATCAAGAGTTGCGATGCCCACGACGTCGTGCTGGCTGACTCCAAGCTGTTCCGGGAGAACCGTGGTGTCCGGAAGCACGCGCTCGAGTTTCCGAAGACGAAGTCACCGATCGTCGCTGTCGGGTTCCTCGGCACCGAGTTGATCGAGGCGCAGGGACTCGCGATGACGTCGGGCTACATTTGAATCTGCATGGATCACCTGGGCCACGGGCTGGCCCTCGACCACGCGATCTTCAATCGACCGCACCGACCGAAATTCGAATGGGTCGACCGCGAGCGGCCTAAGCACTACGTCGGTTTCACTTCGCCTCTCCATCCCAAGGGCGTGAGTGCCACCTACCGGCTCGCGAAGTTCGAGCGGGACGAGCCGAAGATGTCGAACCCGACGATCGTCAGCCACGAGGGTTTCTTCACCGACGTCCCCGGCTTCGAGAGCTTCGCCGAGGGGAACTCCGCCAAGATGCTCGGCAGCCTGTCGCTCGCGCGTCAGGGCCGCCACTTCTACTGGGGCTACAGCATCGATCCCGCGAAGACGACCGACGGTGCGAAGGACACGCTCGTCAACGTTCTCTACTACATGTACGAGAAGCGAGGCGACCTGACCGTGCCCTTCGTCTGCAAGACGCGGAAGATCCTGCGCGTGTACACGCATCTCGGTCGGGACCGGCAGAAGCCCTACATGCGCGGCGTCGAAGAGCACTTCCCGAACCAGCTCGTGCCGAAGTGGCGAAAGACGTACACGCCGACTTTTGCCGGCGCCGATGCCTGGGTGGCCAAGTACCTGCCCTATGTGTTCAGCGGCAAGAGGGAGCTACACAAGGACAAGCGGTACAAGACCCGTTTCGAGGTCGACGAGGATGCGATGGCGCTGGGCACGCCGAATGCCGAGAGGACGAGTCTCGAACGCTGGGTCGCGCTCTCGAAGACCGGGAAAGGCGAGGACCGAAAGCGGGCGATGCGTTGCCTCGAGCGCTACGTGCGCGCGAATCTCCGCCCGGAAGACGGCGATTGGGGTGCCTGGTACCAGAAGCAGAAGGGCCGGATCGTTTTTGTCGAGTCCGCGGGATTCTGGTGGCTGGAGGATCCTAGAGTCTTGGTTCGCGAGCTCGACGTGAAGGCTGCAAAGCCGAAGTAGCGACACGAACCTTGCAGATCGAGTCGTGACGACGGCCTCGCGGATCACGCCGCACGTTGGTAGCTGCGGGTGGGAAGTCCGAACCCGCATTCTCACCACACAAGCCGGTGACCAAAAACAGGAAACCTGGGCTCGCAGCGGACGTCGTGTCGGTCATGAGGCAAGCGAAGGACAAGCGGCGCAAGTTGCTCATGATCATCCTGACTGCTGTTGGCGCTGCCGGAAGCGTGTGGTGCTACTTCAGCCACATCTGCATGGTGGGCCACATGCACCACCCGCCGTATCCCCTGTGGCACCATGCCCTGGACATGGGATGGGGTGCCGCCTGGCTAAGTTGCGCCACCTTGTCCTTGTTCGTCGAAGGCAGACGCTGGAAGTTCCTCGGCGGCGCATTGCTGCTGCTCCTGGTCTATCGCTTTGCCCTGGGGAGTCTCGGCGGGCTGATGCCTCTTCCCATCTGAGTCCCGGTTTCGTGCTGGGTGAGAAGCCGCAATGGGTTTTTTCTTCGGGCACCGAACCTCGCGTTGTCGGTGACCATGCGGACGATGAGTTCGCGGATCGCCTTCAGTACGACCACCGGGCGACTTGGAGGTAGATATGAGGCAGAATGAGCGGAGCCTGATCCTCGGCATGGCAGGGACGGGAACCGGCCCTGGGATTACCTGATCGGCATGACAGACCACCACTACACGAACAGGCAAGACTCTCCGGTTTTCTGGGTCCCGCTACTGCCGGCGGTTGTGTTTCTCATCGGGGGCTTGGCCTCAGTGCCCGAGATGGTGGTGGTGATCCTCTGCTTCTCGCTGTCCGCACTCATGACGTTTTTCGCGTTTGCGTTCACGTGGCTCCAGACGAGCGATCACGGCGATCATTTGCTCGTGAGCTTCGGCCCCCTCTCGATCCTGCGCAGACGGGTGAGTTACGACAGGGTGCGCGCGGTGAGACGGGATCGGTCCCGCTTGATCGAGGGGTGGGGAATCCGCCGTGGTCCCCGGGGGTGGATCTGGAACATCTGGGGGCGGGAGGTGGTGGAACTCGATCTCGACAAGGGCCGCTTACGGATCGGCACGGATGATCCGGAAGGTCTGCTCGCCCTCCTGCAAGATCGCTGCGACCTGGACTGATCGCAGCCGTTGCGCCGAATCAGCAGCAGGGTATCCCGACAACTGACCGGACCAACCGACAGCCGCGCAGTGCACCGGGCGCCGCGAAGCGACGCTGCGAATTTCTCGAGACGGTGACGATCTTCTCGTTGACGATCTACTTCCTCGCGGCCCACGGCTGAGGTGGCGCCGGTGCAATGCCTTCGGCAAGCGAGTCCCCAAAAAAACTCTGATGGCGACTTGCGCGTCGGAATCGACGAATCCTAGAGAACTCCACCACCAAGAAACAGGCGGAGCACGCCGAATCCCGTGACTGCACCACAGAGCACGACACCCAGGATGCTTCCGACTTTGCTCTCGTCTTTCTTGGCAGTCGCTAGCGCCACGATACTGATCAGGAACCCGACTCCCGCGAAGGGGATCAAGAGCCAGTTGAGGCACCCGAGAAACGGGATGAAGGCAACCACGCCGAACAGGCATGCGAGCCCACCCCACAACAAGCTTAGTGTCTGCATGTCAACTTCATCCTCTTCGTGCGGATCGAACGATGGACCGCGCCAGGGTACACACCGGATGCGGACTGGTTCGCCGCGCATGGCAAAAAAAGGCGCTGGACCCGTGACCCAGCCAGCGCCCCCAGGCTGTTACCCAGGGGGGATGATCGACACTGGCGATAGGTCGGTCGCGAAAGCGGAGCACCGGTGGGAGAGACGTGCGCTTGTGGGAGCGGTGGTGGCTGGGGTGTGTACCGATCAGGAGATGCCGCCGGAATTGCAGCTTGGAACGTCTATCCCCCTTGGGGAGTCACGGCAGGACGAGTCGTTGTGCGACGGGGTCCCATCGCACCAGCAGCAGGTCCGGGTTGAAGTCCGGCTTGCTCCGGCGCATGGCGGAGAACTTGTCCCAGTCGCTCCGGCTGAGCTTGCCGCGGGGTTTGAAAACGAGATCCTCGTCCACGAACCACTTGATCGCGGTGTCGAAGCCGTTGCGAAACACCGAGGCTCCCTCCACGCTGTCGGGGAGCCCGTGGATGAACACTTCCGAGTAGTGCCGCTTCTTCGTGATCTCCTCGAGTTGCTGCAGGATCGACTCGACCTGGTCGCCGGCCCTGCGCCAGCGGCGATTCTCCAGGCACACGTTCACAGTGTAGCCGAGGACGAGGAGGAGACCGACGCCGTAGAGCAGGCGTGAGTTGTGGGCGGCGGCCGTCGTGCCGACCAGCACTCCGAGGGCGGTGCAGGCGAACGCCGATGGAGTGTAGAGAAACCGCGTCTGCTGGGCGGTTTCGAAATCGATCACCATGATGTTGGCGACAGGCGCCAACAGCAGGAAGAAGATGGCGAGCATGGGCCACGTCAGCCGTGTGAACCGTGCGGGAGAGGCGTGCCGGATCATCATGCCGCCGAGAGCGAGAATGAGCACCAGACTGGTGAGCGGTGCGATCGTCGTGGTGCCCGGCATGAACATGCAGCGCACCGCATCGACCGCAAAGCGGGTTGCCTTCGACAGGTCGATCTGCAGGTGCCGACTCCCCTCCTCGCCGGGATGGCCGCCGAAGCCACCCAGAACGCTGAAGCGTACGATCAGGTAGGCCACGAACAAAAGGACGATCCCGCCGAACCCGTAGAGTGTCTGTCTTCGCCTGCCAGGGGACTGCTGGTCCCGGGAGCATCCCAGGACGAGGAGCAGGACGATGGGCATGACCATCGCCGAGTCCTTCGCCGCGAGTGCCCAGACGAAACCGAACAGGGTCTCGATGAGGGGGCGGGTGCGATTCTCGGCACGGAGGAAGTTCAGGAAGCCCGACACACACAACAGTGTGCCGGTCGCGCAGAGCACGTCGGCGCGGGCCGAGATCCAGGTGAGGGCTTCCGGATGAACGGGGAAGACCGCGAAGCACATCCCACCGATCGCAGCACCCGCCCGGTTGGCGAATAGCTGCCACGTCAAGCGCGCCACCAAGAACGCATTGATGCCGTGGAACAGCAGTCCGACGAGGTGGTAGGAACTGGGATTCTTGCCGAAGAGTAGCGCGTTGACCCAGAAGGAGATTCCCGTCAGTGGGCGGAAGAAGACCCATCCATCCTCGATACCCGTCGCCTTGGCGAACGTCTGCGCCGGCAACGCGATGTTCAGGTAGTTGAAGTCGTCGGCGACGAAGAACGCGGATACCACCCCGCCGTAGCCGATCGCGATCAAGCCGACCAAGACCCCCATGTAGGCGAGTCGCAGACGCGTCGATGGCGTCTCACTCACAGAATCCACCGCAGTCCGCATCGTCTCGCGCGACGTTACTTCGGGCCCTGAGAAGTTGCATGGTTCTCTGCTAGAAATCGGCTGTCGATTGGCATGATGTGGACGCACGACATGTCGCTGACCCCAACTCGCATCGAGAGATCTACCGGGCACCTGGCGTGGGCCCTCTTGGGCGCGGCCCTGTGCTACGGAGTGTGGTGCGCGATCGCTGGCGCCTGGGTGTGTGACGACGCGTTCATCTCATTTCGTTATTGCCGCAATCTCATCGACGGGTTGGGCCTGGTCTACAACGCGGGCGAACACGTCGAGGGCTACACGAACTTCTTGTGGGTGATGCTGATCGCCGGCGGCATGGGGCTCGGCGCGGAGCCGGTGGTCCTGGGTCAGGTCCTGGGTGTGCTCTTCTTCGTCGGCACGATCGCCGTCCTGTGGCACAGCGCGAGACTCATGGGCACGATTCCGCTCGCCGCGATCGGCCTGGCGCTGCACCAGCACACCCAGATCTTCTCGACGTGCGGCCTCGAGACATCGATGTACACGTTCCTCGTGACCTCCGGCCTCGTGGCGTTGATCGGGGCGGAAAAGACCAGGCAGTTCGCCTTGGGCGGGTTGTGTCTGATCCTCGCCACGATGACGCGCCCGGACGGTGCGCTGTTCTACGTACTCGGTGGTACTGTGGTCGTGTCGATCGCGGCACGGCGACGGGACTGGCGACCGTTCGTCGGCTACGCGGCCTCGTTCGTCCTGCTCTACGTTCCGTATTTCTTCTGGAAGTTCGCCTACTACGGCCACGCCCTGCCCAACACGTTCTACGCCAAGTCGGCCAGCGAACCCTATGTGGGGCAGGGGTTCTACTACGTTCGTCTCTATCTCACGTGCTACTACTACCTGATCCCGGCGCTCGTGGTGCCCCTGTGGATCCTCTTGCGCCGCAATGGTGACACCGGGGTCGAGACCGATGGCCGGCGCGGTCCGTTGCTCGTGACTCTCTTCACCTTGCCGTTTCTCATGTACGTGATTTGGGTCGGCGGCGATTTCATGTTCGCGCGGTTCTGTCTTCCGGTGACGCCCGCGCTGTTCCTCGGTCTTCAGTTCCTCGTTCGGACCCACAGGTGGTCCGCGTTCCTGGTCACGGCGATCGTCCTCGTCGCGTCGTTCGCCACCCTGTATCCGGCCGAGACGATCAAGCTGGGCAACCCCCGGACGGTTGCCGAAGAGCGCGTCCATTACCCGGCGTGGGCCGTCGAGGTGTACCGGGAGATCGGTTCGAGACTCGCAGAGATCTTCGCGGGCCAGGATCTTCGCGTGGTCATTGGGGGCAGTCAGGCCATGCTCGCCTACTTCGGTGGGTTCCCGTACGTGCTGGAGATCAATGGTCTGACAGACGAGTTCATCGCCCACCGCAAACTCGAGAAACGCGGCAAGGTCGGCCACGAGAAGCAGCTGCCTCTCGACCACGAGTACCTGACGCAGAAGGGTGTGGACATGATGGTCGGGGCGTTGGCGATCGAGTGGGTCCGTGTCCCGAACGATCGCCTGGCGGAGCAGCGACACTTCGAGTTCCACGTCGAGAACATCCACTATCGGATCGATGGCGAAGACAAGACGTTCACCGGCTACGCCCGCGCGACGCTGATAACCTACGACCGCGATCTTCTCCGAGCAGTGCGCGACCGCGAGGACGTTCGCTTCCCGGACTTCGAAGCGTATCTCGACCGGTATATCGAGCGCCTCGATCAGATCGACAGGGATGAGGTGCGGTTGGACCTGGCCGCCTTCGATGCATTCTACTTCGGCTGCAACGACGACCCGGATCGTCGCAGCAAGATCGAGAAGCGGCTCCCCTGACTCGGATCCGGGCCAGCGGTCTATCCTTTGGATCGGACGTCACTGCATACCAAGTACATGGCTCCCACTAGAATCGCGAACAGCAGCAACGTCACTCCCATCGCGACCGCTGGACTCCAGTGAATCGGCAGATACACCCTGCCGAGCATGGCGACCGCCAAGGACACGACCAACACGAACGTCGGTCGCAGAGTCACCATCGCGGCCACGTTGTGAAGAGTGCTGAGCCTGGAAGCCGCAACGATCAGGGCGATCGCCTCGCCACCCAGACCGGCAAACGCGATCTCGACGAGGCCGCCGCCACTCCAGGCGACAAGCAGGACACCGCCAACGCTCAGCGCTCGCACGGCACTGCAAACGAGATTGGTCCGCGTGTCACCTCTTGCCATTGTCGCGCAGTTGACGGCCGCGCGAACCAGGTTCAGCCCGTACATCGCGCCGAGAACACCGACCAGGGATCCAGCCCGCGAGTAGTCATCGCCGTAGATGAAGGTGACCAACCAATGACCGTTGATGACGAATCCGATCCCCAGGAATCCGCCGAACACTGAGTACAACGAGACGCCGAGGGAGTAGCGGGCCGAGAACCGCGCAGTGTTCTTCTGGCACCGCGAAAGAACGGGGAGAAAGACCGAGCCGCCGCTCTGTGCGAGCACCGTGGCCAGCGTCATGCACAGCGTGACCGCGACCGAGTAGACGCCGAGATCTTCCACCTGGAACGTGGCGTTGGCGAACAGCCGATCCGAGGACCCGATGACCACACGATCACCTTGTTGGATTCCAAACAGCAGGAACCCGTTGGCCATGAGCGGCCACCCAAAGCCGATGACCCGCCGCAGGACGTCGGTATCCACCGCCCACTGGTAGCGGCGACTGGCGAACACATGGGATCCAATCGTGAGCAGGCACTGCCGGCCTACGAGCAACCACAGAACCGCGGAGTAGTCGTTGAGCCAGACCCCGAGTGGCCATGCACAAGCCAGGGCGAGGGATTCGGCACCAACCTGAACGCCGACGAGGCGACGGAACTGCATCTGCCGGGTCATTCGGGTCAGGTCGAGATGCATGAACCCGCGGATCAACGGTACGGCAGCGAGCACACGAAAGGCCCAAACTGCCTCCGGGACGTTGAACAGCACAGCGAACGGCGCGGCGATGAGCAGCATCAGCACACCGTTCAGGAGACCACGTAGTGCCATGAACAGTTGCACGGTTGCCTGGAACCTGCGCTCGTTGCCGCGACGACTCTGGACGACGAGGATGTCTGTCGAGAGGTTGCTCACCATCTCGAGGAGGGTGATCGTGATCGCGAACGTCGCCGCGACGCCATAGTCAACCGGGCTAATCAGCCGAACGATGATGATGTTGCGCAGGAAGCCGAGGGCTTGTCGTGTCGCCTGACCACCGCCGACGGTGAGGAGCCCACGGTAGGCTGCCCAGCTGCTGGCTACCGGTTCGCTGTCCGCGCCGAGCTCGTCGTTTTCGCTAGGAGGTTGCGTCACAGTGAGCTCGCAGATTGAGTTGGCGGGCAAGTAGGTGCTTACCCATGCCGAGCATGAGCCTCGATGCCCACCTGCTCTTGATTCCCGGCTGCGCAACCGGCTCAACCGCATCTACCACGAACCTGGAAGACTCGAACAGCTCCCGGAGTGAACGTGGTGTGAACCACCGGAGATGGGCGCGATCCATCGTGCCGGACTCGGCGAGATCCCACCGGCCTCGCATCAACATGAGAATCACGCTGTAGTGTGAAACGTTCGGGGTGCTCGCCAGGGCGATAGCTCCCGGCTTGAGCAGTGGACGTATCCGGGCCAACGTGGACCACGGGTCTACGAGGTGCTCCAAGACCTCGCTCAGAATCAACGCGTCGAAGGACCGCTCCGCCCAGGGAAGCTCCGTGGTTTCGACATCGCCGACAACGACCTCGGTGATTCTGCTCCTCGCGATCAGCGCGGAAGTCTCGTGAAGCTCGATCGCGCAGTACTCGGCACACAACCCTCTGGCGAGGGCAGCGGCCCCCGTGTTGCCCCTTCCGCAACCGATCTCGAGTATCCGCCCGTCTGCGGTGCTCGGCAGGAGCTCCAACATGTCGCTCCGCGACCCGCAGAAGTAATCAGGGTCCTTGGATCGGTACATACTACGTATCGACGCGAGCGGGACTGGACCGGCGTCCGTATCACCGGTGTCGTCCCGCGCGAACTCGTCAGTAGTCATGATTCTCGATTCGGGGTGCGACGCCCGCCCGAGCGCCACCCCATGGATCCTATCAGGCGCCGACGGATGGAGCCATTCTCGCGTGGCTCGTCCGCGCTATCGAGTCCGAGCCGATGACCGCGCGCTCGGTTTCTTATGAGGGACTTCCTGGATTGGCTCCGGACTGGATCGAGATCTCTCGCCCGGCAGCCGCAACCCGGTCGGATGGACCTGACGATCGAGGCTCCCGGACCCGTCATGGTTCCGGAACGGAAGATTCGAGCCTCGCCACTCCGGAGCAAGCACATCGTGCGGGATGTAGACGTACGGGCTGGTGAGCATATCGAGATAGCCACTCGAGCCGCCGTGACTGGCGGCGATGTCGGGGGTCTTGCTGGGGGAGTCGCCGATATTGCAGCTTGGAACGTCTATCCTCTCACTGGCGGAGGAAGTGCCCGTTCTGCTGTTCCGACTCCCCGGGCAGGGCTTGCACGGAGTATCCAGGTCCTACAGACTTCCCCGATCCCCAGACAACCCAAGGAACCCATACGACATGAATCACTGCAAATCGCTTGGCCTCGCCCTGCTCGGCGCAGTTGCCACCCTCCTCACGCCTGCAATCGCGCAGGGGCAGGAGAAGACCGACCCGCCGAAGAAGAAGGTGATCCGTGCCATCAGGCTGAGCGCTGCCGGCAGTTCTCGCAAGCCCCCAACCCAGGCGGAGCTGAAGCAACGGTTCACCAAGAAGCTCGAAGGCGCATGGATCAAGAACGGTGCGTGGAACCTGGACTACGAAAAGGCGCTGCAAGCGTCGAAGGCGAGCGGCAAGCAGGTCTTTGCCTACTTCACCCGCAGCTACGCTCCTTGAGGCCCGTGCACGCGAGTGGAGAACGGTCTGTTCTCCAGTGCGGATTTCACACAATGGAGCAAGAACTACGTGCTGTATCTGCACATTTCGACACGCATCGAAGGCCGCAAGCACGAGGGACTTTTCCGCGCCAAGGGCTTTACCGGTTTCCCGACACTGGCGTTCCTCGACGTCGAGGGTGGGTTGACCGCCAAGCACGCGGGCAGCCGGGTGGTCGGGGAAATCCAGAAGACGGCTGACAAGTCCATGGCTTACATGGCCCTTCGGGACAAGGCCGCATCGGGTGACAAGGTCGCGGTCCAACACCTGTTTGTCGCTGATCTGGAACTCGCTCGGTACGACTTCACCCTGGGGTCCCTGAAGCTCGCCGGTCTGCGCAAGGAGATGTCGGAGAACCTGCAGAAGAAGGCTGACCAACTCATGATCGACATCCAGTACAACGAACTGCGCCGTCGATTGTCGAAAGAACTGTCCGCTGGGTTGGGTCGCAAGGAATACACCCGGCGCTATCAGGGCTTGAACCTCGACTTCTATCGGTCCGGCTTGTTTCCCAGTGGCCGGACTGCCCTGTCGATCCTCATGGGGGTGATGGGCTATGCGTTCCAGAACAAGGACGAGGCCTTGCTCGCGCAAGCACTGGAGAAGTTCAAGGCGCAGGCCTCGAACCAACCTGGATTCGCGCCGCGGGTAGCTCGATACGAGTCGATGCTCGCCCGGCTGCGTCGCGACAAGTAGCTCCGGGCAGTCTGTTCCGCAGTCCGTGCGATCACCTGTCGCCGTGGCCCGGCGGCAGGTTGAGCGGATCGGCGTGACCGGTACGGGCCATCGTCGCCGGCCCACGGGGTTCTCGGATCCGGTCGGTGAACCCGTCACATTCTATTACTCAATAGTGACTTGAGGTGATGGAGCCCGGCGTGGTTGGGGGGTGAGGCGCGGGTGGACCCGGCCTTCCATCCAGACCGGAAGAAACTCGTGGATTTCACCGCAGCGTTTGCCTGGCCATGACGCTGTCCCGGACGACACCTGCCCGCCAACCACGAGAACAATGACAAACACTCGTGGATTTCACCGCAGCGTTTGCCTGGCCATGACGCTGTCCCGGACGACACCTGCCCGCCAACCACGAGAACAATGACAAACCATAGAATGCACAGTTCGGCGATTCTTCGGACCGCCTGCCTCCTCGGTACCTCTGCGCTCGCTGCCCAGCCACCGATCGACGTCCCAACCCAGTTCCCCGAGATCCAGATGGCGATCGACGCCGCGGTCCGTGGGCAGACGGTCAGGGTCCTGGTCAGGCCAAATGGCCTGGGCGGTCAGGTAGGATACCCTGAGCACTTCGTGATGAAGAGCGGCGTGTCGGTTCTTGGTGTGCGGCATGCTGTCCTCGGCAAACCCATCGTTGCCGCTCACAGGCCCGAAACACCAATCGTTCGCTTTCCTGATCCGACGATCGGTCGGGACACATCTCTACAGGGACTCAAGCTGATCAACGGCGCGGCGGAGCGCGGGGCTGCTATCCATATTTCGGACAATGCGTCTCCCACTATCCTGGGCAACACCATCACCTACCAGCACGCCATCTACGGTGCTGGTCTCTATGCGGGTGCCGGGGCCAGCCCGAGGATCGAACGCAACATCTTCGAGGGCTGTGAGGCCGAGCGGAGCGGAGGAGGGATCTTCCTCTCCCGACCCGGTTCTGGTGCGTCCATCGTCCGCAACGTGTTTGACCAGAATCAGGCCGGCTCACACGGGGCCGGAGTGTGCGTTTTCTATGGGAGGGCGACGCTGTGGGGTAACGAGTTTCTCGGTAACCGGGCGGAGCGGTATGGCGGTGGGCTGTTTGTCTACCGGACGATCCTCACTGCGTCATTCAATCGCTTTGCCGACAACGTCGCCGGTGTTGACGCGGCGCCCGGGTATGGCGGTGGAGCCGCTCTCGTTTTCGTGACCAGGACCTACTTCGCACGGAATCAGTTCAAGGAGAACCGGGCGGACCGTGGTGGAGGTCTCTACTTGCTCGCCTGCGAACTCCGGGCCCGGCATTTGACCTTCCACGGCAACCGGGCTGACCTGGAAGGCGGCGGCATCGCCGTCATGGGTTCCAGCGGGGGACCAGTGAGTATTGAGGCTTGTGACTTCCGTAGGAACGTGGCTGGCACCAGCCCGCTGACAGGCGCGGGGGGCGGCATCCTGATCAACAGTCGCCAGCCAGCTACCGTGGTGAACTGCGTGTTCTACCGCAACGTCGCTGCCTACGCCGAGTCGTCTGGCTGTGGGATCCGCATCGTTTCGAATCCTGCACCGGTGGTGGTGAACAACACCCTGGTGGAGAACGTGTTTCCCAATGGCATGCTGGGCTCCGGTCTGGCCATCGGCTCCTGGGGCGCGTGCTGGGTGGTCAACAACTGGTTCGCAGATCACGGTGTGCACGTGTCGCGAGACCACGCTGCCATGCCCGTGGCGCTGCGCCACAATCGGTACACATCCAACAACCTGGGGCAATTGAACATGCACGCGACCGATGCGGTGGCGAGGCCTCGGTTCGCCCGTCCGGGCGTGGACTTTCACTGCCTGCCTGGAGACCCGGGGGAGAACCAGGGCCTGACGGGACCGGCGTGGGTGCCGAGTCGGGACATCGATGGTCAGGCCCGCTCGTTGTTCCGGGTGGACATCGGGGCTGACGAAATCGCAGTGAGATGACCCCGGTCTTGCGCCGGTATCCGGAGGACGCGCAGGTGGTTGTTGTACGAACACCTGCGCGTTCCCTACGTATTACTGGACGATCTTGGTCGGTATCGCGTTGGTGACGTCGAGGATGTTCCCGCTCACGGGTTGTGGTCACGACGCAGTTGCAGCGGAGCCGGTTGCGGAGAAGGCTCGACCCGGATCGTCTTCGGGTGGCGGAGACCGTAGACGTTCACGCTCCACGTGAGCGATCCGAAATCACTCGTACCCCTGACGATCTTCTCGATCCTGCGCAGCGTCGGATACTTGCCGGGCATCCACGAGCACAGGATGAAGCATGCATAGGTCGCCAGTTCGACTCTGGCCGCAGGCTCCAACTCGATCGCGCACTTGCGCGAGACTGATCGAAGGGCGTCCCACCCTACATCCCGTAGCGCAGGATCGGATTCCACTCGAAGTTGCGGCTTGTTCTCGTCGCGATTGTCGAGGTGGCTCGGTAGCCGTAGACCGCGTGACGCCGCGGCGTCCTGTCGTCCACGTAGCTCGGCAACCTCGGCAATTCCGTCCGCGAGCCGTCCGACAGCTTCAGTTCTCCCGTCTTCGTGTCGGCCCACGCCGCCTGGTTCAGGAAGTAATAACCGAAGAAAGAGGCTTGGATCGGGATCGTCAACCCGGTCCGCCACCAGCCGAACGCGCCGAAGGAGTCGGTGCGGCCAAACTTCAGCAACATCGGCTTGGCGGGGTCCAGGTGCAGCTTCCCGCAGTTCACTCCGGGTAGCGCGTGGCCGTTTGGTGCGATGTCGACGCCGAGTGCGAGCACCGCCGGTGCGCCCTTGCCGAGTCGGATCGCGTAGGCATTGATCGAGTGCACGTTCTGGAGTGGAAGGCTTTGTGGTCCGTAGGTGGTCGACTCCACGATGCTTACGGATGGCCGGGTCTGTCCCGAGTCCTGGCACGCGGTGCCGAAACTCGCGGTGCCCGCCGTCGTGTGCGTCCCGACCCCGTAGGTGTCGAGGTCGTACGCGAGGCCGTTGTTGTTGTTCCAGAAAATTGGAAGGTTTCGCAGCACGCCGCCGACGAATGTGAAGTCCGCGCAGACATCGCGGGTGCCGCCGTAGTTCCACGACGTCGCAAACGGGAATCGAACCGAGAACGGCGCGGGGCGGTTGGGTTGCGCACCCGACAGCGTTGGCAAGGAAAAGGCCGCCCGAAAGACGGTCGTGGGCGTGGACTTGTGGTTGAGCGCGAAGGTCTTGCTCGGGGCTACATGATCGGTTTCCGCCATCTGCAGCGTGACCCGGTTCCAGTTGCGCCCCGTGCCGTTGTACGAGTAGTAGCCCCGGGAACCGTCCGGCCGCAGTGCGATCTCCTTGATCGTCTTCGCGGATCCGCGCAGGTTGCCGTCCAGCAGTTGCGTCCTGCCCTCCCGGTAGTAGCCGAAGTAGCGGCCGCTGTAGACGCCCTCCATCGTCAGGAACTTGGCCGATGGCGAGACCACTTGGGTCTGCGCCATGACCTGCGCGGAGATTCCGACGAGCAGGGTGAGAACGGGTAGTAGCGGTCGTTTCATAGGTAGGCTCGGTTCAGGGTTTCGAGGACTCTCTCAGTGCATTGCCGTATAGCGAACGGGATAGGACCTGTTACCTTTGGACTCGAAAGAATGGCAGCCCGCCGTGCGCGTGGGCTGCCCGTGGGTCGGCCCGGGCACCTGGGTGAAGCTCCAAGGCGATCTCCGCGATCCTGCGCGTTGCTGCCAAGCAACCGAGAGTGTCCCACGACGTGCTCGAGCTGCGCGACTCAGGTGTTGATCCATACCGATTTGCGCTGACGAATCGATCACGAAGAACGGCGTCTTCCTCGAGCAAATGGAGACGAACCCCGCGCAGTTCCTGCCCGAGGTGACTTCGTCAGAGCTGGACGGCGATGTGGTCAATATCGGTCTGGACGTACCGATGAAGGAACTTCGCCGCCTTCATCGTCATCGACGACAAGGGCAACGATTTCTTCGCCAACATCTAGGCGGCGCTTCTACTGCGGGCGGATCACGCCGCCTTGTGTCACGGTGAAGCCGCCGAGGGTCGGATCGTCCACGGCGAACTGCGAGTAGATGTGCAGTCCCTTCAGGGCTGCGCTGTTTGGGATCGTCCCGGGCAACGCGGCCTTGCCCGCCGTGACAGGCAGGAACACGATGAGCAGTCCGTCGGTGTTCTGCCAGCAGCCCTTGCCGTTGGTCATTATACCCAGATCGAACGGCAACCGCGTCGGGCCGTCGAGCAGATTGCTCAGGCCGACGAGAAACACCGAGTTCTTCGAATTCGTCGGCGCGTCACTCATCGTGAACGTGAAGGCGCTGCCCAGCATCGCTGAACCGGTGCTGCCGATCTGCGGGATCTTGCCGTTCGACCCTTTGCAGCCCTTGCCGAAGGGCATCAGCATCGGTTTGTAGATCAGCTTCATCACGAACCCGCCGCGACCCACGCCTTTCGCTGCGGTCGGGATCGTGGTGCACGAACCCTTCCCGAGGGCGGAGTAGATGCCGATGTCCATGGTTCCGTCCATCGAGGTGCCGTTGCCACCACTACCGCATCCCGGCCATTGCTCGTAGCCCTGGCCGACTGGTAGCAGATCGATGACCAGATGGGACGCGGCGAGGCAGAGAAACGGCTTCTTGAACGGAATCGTCACCGAGAATTCCAGGCTGTCGCTCGGGTTCGGCCGGTAGATATTGAACTTGCCGCGGAAGACCTCGAGTTGGTTCGTGCCGAGGTTGTTCGCGAACGTGCCGCCCAGACCCGAGACCTTCGACGCGGTCAGGTCCGCGAGGACAACCCGCATCTCCTGCCATTGCCGTTCCTTCACCGCGAGCACTCGTGTCGTCGATCGAAACGAAATGCCGTAGATGAATCCGACTTGCAGGTAGCTCTTGTCCACCGCCTGCTGGAAGCGAGTGTAGCCGGTGTAGCTGAATGGAAATCCCGCGGAGGATCCGCCAAGTTTGGACGTCGCGCTCGGAGGCACGATCGTTTGAGCGTCGAGACTCAGGGTCAGAGAGACGACAGACAGCGACAGGACGAGGGATCGCGCTTTCATGGGATCATTCCGGGTGAGGAGGAAACGTCATCGAACGAGGATAGGCGTTTGTGCGTTAACCTGCCAGGGGCGAACAGCACCAGGCCCGCAAGACTTGACGGTCGGCGAGGAACGTCGTCGCGACGATCATCGCGATTACAGCGGGGAATGGCCGGGTGAACTCGATCCTGTGGTTGCCGACCTTCTCCGCGAGAGGCGATCTGTTTGGCCTGGTGTGTCCGAGGACTCGGAGCCGTGCCGCGCGTGACACGCGGTTGTCCCGATCGCCTACACTCGGGCGAGGTCCGGACAGGGCCGTGGCGAACATGCGATAAAAACTATCCTCTTGTGCTTGCTCGGTGGTGCTTTGCTTTCGGGCGACTTGGATCTTGTTCCGAATGCTCCGAATGCGGGCAACTTGATCGGCGCGCGCTACAAGGGAGCCCGTGCCGAGTTCGTCGCGAGAGACCGAAACCTGGGTCAAGTCGACACAGAACTCGTGCTGCAGAACACGAGTGCGGTTTCGTCGGTACCGCTCAGGGATATCGTGGTCCTGGGCCGGCATGGCATCGCGACGACGCTCAAGATCTATAAGGGCCTCAACGGTTTGTCCGTGCCGCCGCTCGGTCAGGTCGTGCTTCCGATCGGTCGCAACCTCGGTCTAAAGGCCGCCGGCCACGGCGTGTCATCGCCAAACTACGTTGCCAGTGTCTGCGTCATCTATGACGGCCGGAGCTGGGAGCATCTGAGGGTGACCGCGGTGGTGAAGCAGTGGGAGCCGAGTAACAGCACCGACGGCCATCTTGCGATGCGCGTCGAAGACTCGTACAGCGTCACCTTGAACTAGGTTCCAGCGCGGATCCGTGCGGCGGGATTCGGGAGCTGTGCCGCTACCTGCCGTACAACAACTGTCGTAATCCAGACTGGTCGGTGCGAACCGGCGCCAAACACGTCTCGGAGGTGGTCTGGCGCCGCGGACGGGGTTTTCGGTAGGCACGGCAGATGGAGCTGACTATCTGCCGCCCGTCTTCGGTCCGGCGCGGCCCCTCGACCTCGGCGTGATCGGATTGGCTTTCTTGCCCTTCGATTCGGCCGGCGAGCTCTTCGAGGGCTGGCCTGTTGCGTACGTGTTCCAGTGGAGACGCATCGTGCTGACGGAGTTGCGAGCCACGAGCTCAGCTTGCGGGGTCATCGCGTAGCGGTCGAGAAACTTGCGTCGAGACGCGAGAACCCTGGCGCCGAGCTTCGGGTTGTGGAGGGCCACCTCGTAGACGCGAACCTCGTGTCGCTCGGAGTTCTTGTGGGACCCGATGAAACGCTTCGCGTGGAGGTTCGGATGGAAAGGCAACTTGTCCCAAGCGGTCTTCTCTGGGACCTTCTGAGCTTCGACGAACGCTTCCCCAATCGTGAACCGGTGAACGAGAAGCGTCTGGTACCAGAGTTCAGCGTCCACGAGGTAGCGACGTGTCACCGGATCGGTCGCGACTCCCGTTCGCTGGATCGCACGCTCGAGGATTCCCAATGCGCGATCGAGGGCAGCCATCGTCTTCGGCGCCTGCTTCAGGAATTGCTTCCACTCGGGCTTCGCTCCCCAGCTCGTGCTCGTGAATCCCCGGCCGTTCAACTCCTCGACAGGCCTGGGCTTCCAGTCGGTGCCGATCGCCGGAGTTTGCTGGCTCGTCGAGATCGTGTTGTTCCCGACTGCGTGCCACGCATTGAGGATGGCAGCACCCAGCGGCTGGCGGCGAATATTCCTGCGGATCGCCTTGCGCGAACGCAGGTCGGGAGCGTAGCGATCGATCTGCGCGTAGTCGTAACACAGATCCGATCGGCCACCGGGGTTCCAGGACCAGAGGATGTACTTGCCACCGGTCTCGGCAGCGAGGCGCATCAGGCCGTAGGGCCCGAACCCGGACGGCACGGGAAAGTGATAGACCTCCGTTGCCTTCTCATCGACTTTCCGCATCCTCTCGCGTAGGTCCTCGGGACCGTTGAGAGCATCGGCGCCGTGCTGTGGCTTGCCGTAGCGACCGATCTTTGGGGGTGGGCGCAGCTTCATCGCGAACCGTGTCGACCAGTGCGCGCCGTGCCAATAGAAGGGCAGGTGTGGCCACGCGGTATCGCCACCGTGCCACGGCGCCTTCTTGTCGTTGTTGTCGAACGGGTTGCGGCCGACACCATGGTCGTAGAGGTTTCTTGATCGACGATGCGGAGGGAAGAACCCGTCGTTCCAAGCCCGCCCAAAGCAACCCTCGGTGCCAATCGTGGTGAACGCGCGCCCCTTCGCCCGTAGCCGCTTGATCATCCGTTCGAGTCTGAAATCGTCCTCTACATGCCAGTCCGCCAGATACACGATCGCGCCCTTGGTGCTAGAGATGCCTCGCAAGGTCTTGCTCAGAGCCTCGAACGTATTGACCGTCTGTGTTTCCTTGCCGAACACCCGACCGAGTTGCGCGACAAGGTCGCTGGGCCGGCGAACCGCCGCGCCGAGTGGGCGACCGATCCGGGCGATCCGCCAGGACCGGACCTGCTGTTTCGTCGAGTCCAGGACCCGCAGGGCGGCGGCGATCTGCGGCGCGGCGCGATAGGTATATGGCGTCACATCGACGAGGAACTCGACCGTCTTGGCGGATGGCTGTGCACCGATCGCGATCGCCAGCGCATGGTCGAGTTTCGTGACATGGCGATGCACGACCAGTCGGGCGTGAGTCTGAGCGGGAACGGTGATGGCCAAGAGGCCGGCTAACAGTGGTGTGAGTTTCAAGTGTGGTGTCCTGTGGAAGAGACAGATATGCCGTCGGCGTCGTTTCCGGGATACAGGGATTGACGGTGAACCGGTCAAAAGGGAGCAATGGCCACAGTTGCAATTTGCGTGCCCGCTTGGTATCCGGACTGGGCCGACCCGTCTTGTGGCCGGGCGGGCGGGTTTGGGCTGGGTGCTTCCCGCCCCGCTAGAGATCAGGTTCAGACGGGTACCGCCACGAGGCTCACAAGGTGCTCACGACACGAGTCGCGAAGTTGTCGATTGGACCGTTGCCTCGCTGGTAGTCGCCTTCCCAGGCGACGCTCTCAGAGCCGGCCGTAGTGTTGCCCGAGGAACTTCGCGACCCGACGAAGCTCCCGCGCCGTGTCACGGGCAGGGTCGCGTCGCATCTCGACGGAGACCCACCGGTCGTAGCCGATGCCGCGCAGCGCCGCGGTGATGCGCGCGTGATCCACGCCGCCCTCGCCCAGCGCGCCGAGCTCCGGCTCGCTCGCGTGGAAGTGACGGATCGACGCGCCGCAGCGGGGAATTGCGTCGTCGACGTTCTCCTCGCTGAGCGTGAGACCGGCGGCGTCCAGGTGCAAACCGAAGCCTGGGTGGTCGACGGCCTGCACGAGTTCGAGCCCCTCGGTCGAAGTCGTGATGAAGTCGCAACCGTACGCCGTGGGATTGGGTTCGATGCACAGCACGACGCCGTGTTCTTCCGCGAGCGATCCCGCGCGCTGGAAGAACGAAACGGCGATCGCCATCGCTTCATCCCGGGGTTGGTCACCGATCCGTCGGTTCTTCGGGGAGCCGAACACGAGAGTGCGCGCGCCCAGCGCCGCGCCGACGCGTGCCATGCCGCCCAGGTGTTCGAGAGTCTGCTCGCGCCGCGCGTCGTCGTCGAACAGCGCCAGTTCGGGCTTGCCAAAGAGCAACGCCTGCAGGGCGATGACCTCGATGTTGTCGTCCGCCCATGTCGCGCGGTAGTCCTGCAATTCCTGTTCGCTCGCGGCCAGTGGATCAGCGAACACCTTGGTCGGCGCGAGTTCGACGCCACGAACACCGTGTTCCACGAAGATTTCGCGCACCGCGGCGTCATGTTCGAGTTCCCAGGCGAGGTTGGAGATTGCGAGCTTCACGGTCGCTGCCAGCCCTCGCTCTCGACGAAGCGACGCATCGCGGGCAGCACGTCTGATCGTCGGTACACGTACGGCGCCGGGCCGCCGAGATCGGACGCGTGGTTCGAGTGCACGTCGTATCGGACGGGGTCGCCAGTCGCGATCTTGCCAAGGTCGAGACCGAACGCCTCGGCGGCGACGTCCCGCACGGATGTCGGTTCGGTGGCGATGTTGAGCAGCGGGACGCCCAGGGATCGCGCGCGCTCGATGTCGCCCCACAACCTCGTGACGTCGTAGAACTGAAACTCGCTGTCGGGATGGAGGTGCTCGATCCGGTTCGAGTGGAGCAGGTCGTAGACGATGTTCTTCTTGAGACCCGGCCCGAACAGAGCCGGCAGCCGGATGATGGTCGAGGTGAAGCCGAAGCGGACGAACTCCTCGAGTTCGCGCCGGTGGCGTCCGTAGGGCGAGGATTCGCCGGCATCGATTTCGGAGTCTTCGTTCACGTCGTGCGGCTGCGGGTACACGTCCACGGTCGAGATGAGAACGACATGGTTGGCATTGACGCCGCCCAGCGCGTTCTTCAATGCGTTCAGGCTCTCAGCGTCCTGTTGAGGATTCTGGTTGGCGAGGTACTTGGCCCCCGGCGCGCCGGCGCACACGACGAGGTCGAACGACTCACCCGAGATGTCGGCGATGTCCGTCGAGCGGTAGACCGCGTCGAACTCCGCTTGCTTCCGCAGGTTGCCTCCGACGAATCCGGAGTGGCCGATCAGCGCCTGTCGCATGACGTCAGCCTACCTCTGGGTCGAATCGGTGGCGACAGACGTCGCGCAGAATCCGCAACACCTCGAGATTGCCGCGCAACGGGCTGATCTTCGTCGGCGTCTTGCCGGTCGCGGGGTAGCTGCGCGTGACCGGCACTTCGCGAATATTGAACTGCAACTCGCCCGCGCGCACGGCGAGGTAGTAGTGCAGACCGTAGCTGGAGAACACGTCACGGAAGGGAGCGACACGCGGGTCGAGGAGGAACTTCCGGCTGTACGCCCGGAACCCGTTGGTGGTATCCGTGTAGCGGAAACCGGCGGCGCGACTGATGCGCGGTGCGTGGATGAGCTTGATCGCGAGAAGGCGGGAGCGCGGTGTGTTGACGGCGCGGCCCCCTGGCACGAACCGCGAACCCTGGACGTGGTCGACGCCGGCGCCGAGAGCTTCGACGAACAGCGGCATGGCCGACGCGTCGTCCTTGTCGTTGCCGTCCATCGTGATGACACCGTCGTATCCGCGGTCCATCGCCCACGCGAACGCCATACGCATCTGCGCGCCGAGGCGGCCCGGTCCAGTCTTGACCAGCAGAGTGTTTACGCCCTGCGCTCGCAATGTCTCTTCGTCGACCGAACCGTCAGAGCTGCCACCGTCGGCGATGACGATGTCCACGTCGGCGGCGAGGATCTGCATCTTTTGGAGTTGCGAGTGCAGTCTGCCGTTTTCGTTGATCACGAAGAGGACGACGCAGTAGCGCGATTGCTTCGGCTTGAAGTCATCGGTTTCGTAGCCGGGCAGTTCCCAGGAGGGATGGCTCACGGCGCGCCGTCCGCGGTCGGTGCGTCCGATCGTGAAACGACGTTCCCGCGACCGTCCGCGTCGGGAAGAACGGAACTCTGCCGTTCTTCGATTACGTGGTACTGCGGCACCTGGTTGCCCTCCTGCAGCAACCGGCCCACGTATGCGCTGAGCACGGCCAGGACCAGGAAGAGGAAGAAGAACATCACGGCGATCTGCAGCGACAAGGTCGACCAACCCGGTGCGACGTCTTTCTTCAGGAGGTAGGTGAGCACCACGTAGCCGGCATAGAGGGCGTTGAGACCGCTGATCGCGATCCCGAGCACGCTGACGACACGCAACGGGTGCGTGCTGTTGGCCACGATGATGCCGATCGACCGGCGCATCACTTCGCCAAACGACCGGCGGCGCATGCGACCACGCCGACTCTCCGTGTCGTATTCGACCGTCGTGCTCGGGAATCCGACGTAGGCGCTGTACATCCGCATGAACCGCATCAGGTCCCGGGTCCGGATGATCGCGTTGACGACCTGCCGACTGAGGACGCGAAACTCCGTGGTGTTCTCGGGGATCGCGAGTCGCAGGATACGGTTGCAGTACCAGTAGAACACCGGGGCGAACAGGCGCATGAAGAGCGGCTGTGGGCCGTGGAGACGCCGCGTGCCGGACACGATGTCGAACCCGGAGCGAGAGTGCTCGACCATCGACGGGACCAGGCCGGGTGGATCGGTGTCCGGCAGCATCACCACGACGAAGTCTCCGATGACGGTCTCCAGGCCGGCGAGGATCGCCACTTCGTGCCCGAACTCCCTCGACAGCCGGATCATCCGCAGGAAGTCGAAACGTGCGAGCAGCTCATCCACTTTCTGGAGCGTGTTGTCCGTCGACCCGTCGTCGACGAGCACGACCTCGAAGTGCGTGTAGTTGTCGCGCAGGATCGGGAAGAGTTCTTCGACGAACGAGGCCACGATGTCGCCGTCGTTGTGCAGCGGTGCGACGACGGAAACGAGTGTGTCGACTTTCGTCATGAGGGGATCAGCATCCTGCCGAGCGGGTCCAGCACATCATAGACGTTGTCGATCTTCGAACCCATGACGTTGATCAGGCCAGGCATTTGCTCCGAGCGCGAAAGCAGGATGGGTCGGCTGTCATCCACTTCGCTCATCGGCAGTACGGTCTTGATCTCCCAGAGCGAACCGGTCTGGGCGCACTCCGCGGCGAGTGGCAGGTACCTCTGTGCGTCCTTCCTCATGTGTGGGAAGCGACTGATGAGTTCGTTTCCGGGTAGCCGACGGTACGGGTCTTCGTAGCGCGGTGCGCCGTTTGCGCTGTCGGCGTCGTTCCAGGTGCAGTGCGGCGTGTAGCGGACGTGGCTCAGCGAGTGGCCACCAGTTGGCGGAAACGGCATGAGCGAGAAGAATGGTCCGCACATGACAGTGATGCCGATGTCACGAAGCGCTCGGGGCGTGTCCACGAGGGCGAGTTCCGTGAGTTCGTGCTTCAATGGGATGGCGTCCAGACCGGAATCGACGAGCAGTTTGTTGATCCTGGAATACGTACAGTTGAGCACCGTGCGCGCCCGGATCGTTTGGTGGATTCCCGACGAAACGTGGTCGACCTCGATGACGTCGCCCGCGGGGCGTGTTTGCAGAACTTCCGATTCGAGTGACACAGTCACGCCCGCCCGCGCGAGGTCCTCGGCCAGACGATCGCGGAGCTTGTTGGCATCGAAGGCGCACTCCCGCACGCGGAACACCGCCTCGATCAGGTCCGGGTCGAAGAGCTGCCGGATCTCCTTTTCCGCCGGTTCCGCGGGGGCACCGATCCGATCGCAGAAGAGCTTGAACTGTTTCGCGGTCACGTTCGAGCGCACGCGGCTGACCGCGTAGTACTTGGTGAAACCCTCTTCGATGCACTGGCTGTATTCCGCCGTGAATCGTGCGTAGTTGATCCTCGATCGGTGCGCGGTGAGAAAACTCCGCGGGTAGTGGTAGCCGTTGTGGACGCGGGCCTGGTTGGCGAACGATGCGCGCCGCAGGAGTTCCGTCTCCCGTTCGAGGATCAGGATGTCGCGCGCGCCGCGCCTGTGGAGTTCCAGGGCGAGGATGCAGCCGTACGCGCCGCCTCCGACGACCACTACTTCGAACTCGATGTTCCCTGCTTCCATCGTCGTCAACGGTTCTTCAGTTCGGCGAGCTTGCGCTGCATGACGACGTCGTTGGGCGCCACGGCAAGACCGTTTTGCAACGCCTTGATCGCGTCCGCGGGTTTGTGCTGGCGGACGAGGCAGTCAGCGAGAACGTGATAGGACGCCAGGAATCGAGCGTTCGATGCGATCGCCCGGCGCAGGAATGTCTCGGCCTCCACGTCTTGCGTGGTTCCAAACCGGGCAACACCGACGCAGTACAGGATCTCGGCGATGTCAGGTCGCTGCTCCCAGTAGCTGTCGTCGGCGCCGTGCAGATCGAGGGCTTTCTTCAGGGGTTCGTACGCACTCGCGTGATCCGACGAGCGAAGGAAGTTCAGTCCGGCGTTGTGCCAGGCCGAGCCGTGCACGGGTTTGAGTTGGGCGCAGCGGCGGAATTCCACCGCGGCCTGGCGGTGATCGCCCTGGATGCGCAGAGCGGCGGCGAGGTTGAAGCGACCCTGGATGCTCTTGGGATGGACCGCAGTCACCCGAGTCCAGAGCGATGTCGAGTTCAGCCAGTCGCGCGACTGGAAGAAGCTCTTGACCGACAGCAGCACCGTGACGATGCCGACGGCGAGAACCGTGGCGAGGACGATGCGCGGTCGGTGTCGCGTCCACAGGAGCGCGCCGGCGAGCAGCGCGGCGAGGGGGATGCTCGCGAGGTAGGAGTAGCGCTCGGCGACGAGCTGCGGTCCGCTCTGCCCGAGGCCCGATACCGGCGCGAGCACGAGGAGGTACACGACCCACGCGGTGAGGAGGGCCGGGTTCCGCCTGCGACTCAACCAAACGAGGACGGTCACGATGAGGACGACCGCGGTGGCGCCAAGAAACGCGGTGGCGGTCCAGTCGATCCGCTCCTCGAGCGGGTGCAATGCGCACAGACCGGTGGGGGCGACCGTCTTCCAGATGTAGAACGTGAACCCGAACGCGGCCTGCACGCATCGGTCGAGCAAGGGGTGTTCGACGAAGGAACGGACCGCGGCTCCCTCTTGCTGCGCCATCCGCGCCAGGATGCCGACTCCCGCTGCGAGGGCGACGAACGGGATCTTGTCGACGAGCAGGTTCTTGAAGGACACGGTGCGTCGAAGGGGAAAGATGTCGAGCACGACCAGGATCAAGGGCAGCGTGATCGCCATGCCCTTCGAAAGGAGGGACAGGAGATATGTGAGCACGGCCAACCAGAACAGCGTGCGCGGGCGCTTGCTGTTGATGTCCCGCGAGCGAACGTAGAGGAGAATGGTGAGGAACAGGAAGAAGCTCGCCAGCAGCGCGCGCCGCTCCGTGATCCACGCCACGGTCTCGACGCGCAACGGGTGCACGGCGAACAGCAGGGTGGCTCCGCACGCGGCGTAGACGTGGGCGGTCGTCCGCGCTCCGCGGGCCAGGGCGAACATCTCGACCAGGAGCACGAACACCAGCAAGCTGTCCACCGCGTGCAGCACGAGATTCGTGAGGTGGTAGCCCCGTGCGTCCATCCCCCAGAACGCGTGGTCCACCGCGACGCTGAGCCAGGACAGCGGGTGGTAGCCGCCGTAGTGAAACGTCGTGAACATCCACGTCAGGTGCTCGAGCGACAGCCCGCGGTAGTGAGGGTTCGTGGTGAAGTTATGGTCGTCGTCCCAGTTGACGAAGTCCGCATCCAGTACCGGAAGGAAGGCGAGCACGCTGGCGAACACGATCAAGATCGCGGCGATCCGGCGCGGTGGAAGGCGGGCTTCGGAGACTCGATCCGGTTGCATTCGCGGTTCTGCTGGTACCCACCGACTACGCTACCGATCGCCGACAACCGTTCGAGTCTTCGGGCTTCTACTTGCCAGCTTTCTTTTCGGGGGCCGGAAGCTTCACTTCGAGGACGACCGCCACGCAGACCGGGGGCGAAATCGTCCGACCAGCGTGCTGGCACCGGACGCCGTCGGGTTGTGAAGCTGGTCCGGGATCCGTCGGCGATCGAACGTGTCCTCACCAATCTCGGCTTGCCGACGAAGTTCCCGCCTCGCGGGCCTCCGCGTGCTGACCGAAAACTGCGCCGAGCCTACTTGGGCGCAAATTCAGGCCTTTGCTTGCGTGCAAGCAGGATACTGATCAGCTTGCGATGCCAGCGTATGATGGTGTGGGGCGTGACGATGGTTGCGATGCGGCCGAGCAGTCGTCCACCGAGCATCTTTCCCTTTGCCGCGAGTCGAGCACGTCACCCCAATCATCGGCGTGCTGAGCGAGCGTCGTAAGTCAGGTGCACGAGACGTGCGGCCGGTTTCTCGGATAGGACGGGGGCCGAATCCATCAACAGCAATTCGAGCTATTTGACCGGCCCTGCCTGTTCGAGGGCGCGTCGGATGGTGGCTCTCAGTTCTTCGATCTCATCCAGTTCATCGGTTCGCATGCTGAGCCATCCGGCCTTGCTGTTGACAGCCAGGTAAGTCTGTTCCGCGTCGGCCAAGGCGGCCTTCAAATTCCCCATGGCCATGTAGACCTTCGCCCGGCTCCGCAAATGTGGGACCGAAATCTTTTTCACCCGCGGCTTTTTCTGACCGGGCAATACCGGCTGCTCTAGCGGCGCGAACGCGAACGCAAGACGCTTGGCCTCGTCTTGATCGCCACGGGCTAATGCATCATCCACGGCCTTCTCGTCGTGCCATTCGATTACATTCTGGATCACGTTGCCATGCTGAGAGCTCATCGTGAGGCCCGACAGCGTGACTGCGATGCTGCCATCAGGCCGGAGGATCACAAGGTTGGGTGTCTTGCGTCGGCCACTAACTATATCTTCCGCCAGGATGCCTAGCTGGTGGACAATCGGGTTCTGCAGACCGCCGGGCACCAGCAAGGTCGGAAAGTCGTCGGGCGTTTTGAGCTTTTGCAATACTGCACGGACCGCATCCGCATCATCATCCAAAACCGCGGCAATCCGGTTGACGTCTTCGAAGGGGCGAGCCTTGATAATGGCGTTGCTACGCCGCAAGTATGCATTGCCCTCAGCGCTGGCGGAAAAGGAGATCGCCGTCCACTTGCCGACGGTGTCCTCGGGGACTCGGACCGTGCCGCCATCGAGTGACTTGAGCTCTACCTGCAGGGTGCGCTTAGCATCTTCCGGCTGGCCGCGGGCGAGAAAATGGCCCTGGCGGCGGCCGTATGTCCAGCCTGCGACAAACGGAGGATGGTACAACCAGTAGCGGTGGTACCGATCCAGCAGGAACGAACTCGCCGTCCGCAGCATCGGGTTGTCGATATGCTTATTAAGAACGGCTCGGCGATACTTTTCGTGTAGCACACGATCGCCCGCGTCTAGCGACAAAATGGTGGCAGCGGTGAGCGCAGCCGCCTGCCCATGCTCGCCGCCTGTCGCCTCGACAAACCTGCTGATAACCGTTTCTGGATCGGCTTGCGCGGCGCGGAGCGCCTGTCTTGCAAGGCAGAACCGGGCCACCACATCAGTGCCGGATGGGTAGCCTTGCTTGAGCGCAGCTTTCGCCTCACTGAGTGCCGATTCGAAATGCGTCCGATCGCAGCTGATCTTCCACAACCCCAGCAAGGCGATGATACGCCTGTTACGAACAATCCACAGGTCCTCGGCTGCGGGGTGCTCCGCGATCGCCTGACGGCACAGCACATCGGCTTTCTCATAATTGGCCTGGACCTGCTCGAAAGGCGTGCGGTATCGCAGCGGCGGCTTGATGAAACACGCTTGAATTGCGCGCAGCTTGTCTTCGGGAACCGAAGCATCGGTCCGTTTCAGTGAGCCTTTGTTCTCAGCGCCCGCTCCAGCAACCGACTTCCACTCGGGCGGCGCGGCGGGATCAAAAGCCCCGGTCGTGTCCAGGATCAAGAATTCGCCTGCGAACACCGACTGCAGCTGGCTGCTGTAGCGTGGATGGGTCCAAACCCTTGCCAGGTACGATTGAAAATTGCGTTCATAACCCCTGCTGCGTCGCCCGCCCGACATGAAGATGGCGGCGTAGCCAGTCGGACTCACCGTTCTGATGGTCGGGTCTCGGCGAGCATAAGCCCGGTAGATCGGGCTGTCCCGCCCTTCGGGCAGCTTGAGCGCCGGCCAGTCGAGCCCCAACTCGCGAAGAGTCCCCTGACCGGCATCGGGCAGCTTGTCCAAGTTAAAGCTGACGATCTGATACCGGCCCGCGGCCCCGCTCTTGACCTTTTTCCAGGCCGCCGCGAGTTCCTTGAGATCCTCTTCGCCGCCGTTGTCCTTCGACCAGAAGTACATCGCGGTTGTGGTTCCCAGATAGTCCATCGGCAGCCGCAGCATCTTGCCGTCGGCACTTTCGAAACTGCCGATGAATGGCGCGCCAAAGACCTGCCCCGCCAGCTTGTCCCGCTGGAAATTGATCATCCCCAGGTCCCCAGCTAATCGCTGGGCGATCACCTGACGCAGGTGACTGATGACGGCCGCGTCACCGAACTCGAGCGCCATCAACATGGCGATCCTGACCACCTTGGCCTCGACTTCGGTGCCCATATAACGCTCGACCATTGGCCTAAGCGCCTTGGCCCGCGCCTGCAAGCCTACCCCCTGCCGCGCCAACTCGGTCTGCGACAGCAACAGATCAGCATCGAGACGGACTGCGGCATACTCGTTTGGGGCGGCGGCAAGTTGCCGGCAAATCTCCAGGAAAGCTCGGCGGTTGGTCGCGGTACCGTCCACGCGGATGAGTTCCTGCCAAGCCCGGAAGAGAAGGTCGAGGATCTGGTAGCGATTCGGCGCGACTTGGTATTTCTCCAGCAGCGCATCGCCCTCACGGATCACACGCTTGATCGCGAGCTTTTTCCTGGCCGGGGATTTGGCCCGCTTGGTCCCGATTAGTTTCGCCTCCAGCGCAGTGATATTGCCCTCGGGAACAAGCGTCACCTTGTCCTGGGCGACCGCCGACAACGCCAACAAACATACCGTGGCGAGGACAAGCCCGATGTTGCATATCCGGCGTCGTCGGTTCATCGCCTGCGGCCCCTGGTATTGCATATGCACCCGGATCACCTATTTCACCGGCTTGAGCTGAAACCCTTTGATACTCACGCCGCGGTTGGGGGCACGGAAGGTCAGCATGATCGAGTTCCTGCCTTCGCGCAATTCGATGGTTTCCGGCTTGGATTGCTCCCACATGCCTTTGGTATAGGGAAGCATCACGTTCAAGAGTGTTCGTCTGTTGAGCCTGACGATGACACTCTGTTTGTCGGAAACCGTGGCTACCGTCGTGGTCAGTTGGTATTTCCCGGCGGCAGGTACCTCGATGGTATAGCGGATGATCTCGGGACGGCTGCCCAGCCGCTGATAGTGAATCTGCGTGCCACCGCCCCAGCTCTGCATGAATGTGATTCTCTCGGTACTGCTATTTGGCTTGGAACAGGCAGCGGCGGGGACGGTGATCAGACCACTTTCATCGGTGATGATCTTCTTGTCTTCCTCTGGGATCTCGATGGCCTCGCCTTTTTCGTCCCCGAGCAAGTCGTCGGACTCGCCGAGCTTCATCCCGCCGACCAGTTCCAGCGCTTCAATCTTGGCGTCTTCCACGATTGCCCGTTTCATATGGAAAGCCAGGCCGTCCCAGAACCCACCGCCCTTGCCGTAGTGCCGGATGCTCACGTCTTCTTCACCGAGGGCGTCGCCGACCCACTGTGCACGGAGCACCTGCATATACGCTTGTTCGTCCTCGCGGGCCTGTGAATCCAGCAGGAAGTCGAGCCCGCCTTGCGGCCCGCACCAGGCAATCGACCACCACGCGCCCAAGCAGATGACCCAGCCGTCCGGCGTCCAGTGACTCATGGCGCCGTGCCCGCTCTGCGTCGAGGCACGCGACGGGATACCAAACGCACGGGTGACATGCCGACCAAAAAAGGCCCGCCGACCACAGACGCCGCCGAGCGCGAGTGCCTGCTGTGTCGGCATCCCCAAGGCCGGGTCATGGCGAGTGCTGGTGTAGGGCAGGTCGCTTTTCACGACACGCACATAGCGCCACTTGTAATCGGGATCGGTGATGTGGTCCGGGCGGTAGTTGCGCAGCATCTCCCGGACCCATGCGAGTTCTTCATTGCTGTAAGGGTCATCGGTGATGAACCGGCATTCCCAGGTCGTCCGGTCCTTGAAGGCCGGGTCGAGTTCCTTATTGAGGTAGGCCTGTTCGTAGTGCAGGTAGCGCGGGACTTGATCGATCTTGGTCTGCGTTCGATACACGGTGCCATGCACCCCGCCTTTGTCCTTGCCCGGGATCCAGGGCATATGGAGGCTGGTGCCCAGCGCCAGACGCTGGAAGATGCCGGGTTTGCGGGCGCGCTCGCTAGCCGCAAGGATGGCGGAATAAACCTGCATCGCCTCGCCGTACTCGCCACCATTGGCGCCGCCCGCGATCAGCACCTGCTTCATCAGCGCTTCATTGGCAAACAACTGGTCAAGCAGGACTTGTTCCTGCTCGCCCTGCGCGGCGAACTCCGCTAGGCCGGCCGGCGTCCCATGCCGGAGGATCGCGGCCTTCATCAGTTTGGCGTCCAAATCGCCGCTCGCCAAAACCGCCCCGACATCACCAAGGATCGCCCTCGCGGCATCGAGTGCTTTCGATTCGGCCACGGCCTTGGCCGCGGCGAACGCCGTCAAGACTTGCGGAGTGGCGCCCTCCTTGGGCGCGGTGAGGGCGGCTTCCGCAGCCCGGGCCGCCTGCAACGCCACTTTCTTCTGCGGATCGACCTTCGGCAACTGCGCCGCGATCTGAGCGCTCAGGGTCTCGAGCATCTGGGCATAGTCGACTCCCAACTTCTCGCCCTGCACGTTCAACTGAGGCTCCGATACTCTCTTTGCCGCGGTCGCATCCGCCGGAAAGACCGCCAAGCAAAACGCGGCGAAGAGGAGCCCGAGGCAGCATGTTCTTGGTGGTCTTTTCATGGCTTGATCGTCTTTATGTCTCATATGAAAACGGATGCTCCGCTATGCCGGTCAGAAGTTTCACGCCGAGCCAATCATTGTTGCAGATCAATCGGAAAATCTCCCAGCCATTCCTCATTTGCCAATCAACTCCACCGCCTTGTCCGCGAATCGCTGGCCAAGGATCACGGCCCCTTGCTTAGGAAAATGGATGTCACCATTGGGTTGGTTTGCATCACCGCCATTAAGGTCATCCGTATCGATCCAGGCGCCGCCCCGGTACTTTCCGAGCCTGACCTGCGCGTCCCGGACCCGCTGCCAATGTTCGTGTTGTGGCCCACCGCGGCCGTAGTCGCTGATGCGGCCGATCACAAAGTACAGATCCTCTCGACCCAGATCCTTTTTGAGCTGTTGGCTTAATTTTATGAAGCTCTCTTCATAAACCTCGGACAGACGGTTGTTGGCGTCCGACTCACCCTGCATCCAGATGAAGCCAACCGTATCAAAGGACTCATCTTTGGCTGCGTCTGTTACATCCTGAAGCAAGAACGGATACACGCTGCCATTTTCAGCCATCTTCTTGTCGGACAGATTACGATCGCTTGGCTGACGGTAATCGCCGACCCAGAAACGGATGCCGCGGCCAGATTTTTGGCGCATCACAACGACGGCGTTGTCCTCGCCGAAACGCTCCTCAACACGATCGGTGAACGCAGCCTTGAGCGTGCCGGTCATGTTCGATTGGCCTGAGAGGATGAACAAGTGTTGCCCAGTCTTTTGTTGGCTTGCGCATGCTGGGACAATGAAGGCCAATGCAATGACCAAGGCCAGGTGCAGCAAGTGTTCAGGCTTAACGTTCTTCCTTCGCTCATGGACCATTGGAACTCTCGTGCTCTAACGCTGATAGACCGGGATATATCGGTTCGGGGTTCCAAGGATGATGATCGCCATCGGCGTCTTGTGCGGATAGTCCTCTTCCTTCTCCTGCCACGATCCGTTGGGTTTCTGCAAGGAAACCAGGGAGTCACGGATCTTGGGATACCACTTCGCGTAGCGGTCATCGCCCGCCTGGACCATCGCCTGCATCGCGTAGTAGTGGGAGTAGTAGAAGTGGCCGTTGCTTTTTCTCGAGAACATCTTGGGGTTGTTCTCGAGGTAGCTCAGCGCCGCCGAAACCCATTCGGTATCCCGATTGCCCGCAAGTTGTGCGGCGTAGACGCCGCCGGCGGTGCAAGCCAGCGTGCCGCCTGGACCTTGGTAGCCAAAGCCGCCAGTCCTTTCGTCCCAGACCTGGTCACGTAGGTAGCCGGTCAGCCGGTCGATCGCCTCGGTCGGCACCAAGACCCCCGCTTCGCGCGCCGATGCGAGCGAGACAAAGACCATCGCCGTGACGGACGTGTCCTGCCCGGCGTCCGGCCGTGGCGCGTATCGCCAGCCGCCGAGCGGGCTCTGCGCACGGAGAATGATCTCAACCGCTCGTTCCAGCACGACCTGGATCTCTTTGTTGTCATCGGGGTCGCTGGTCATCCCCCACAGCTCGGACATGGCGATGGTGAACAGGCCGATCTCATACATCTTCACGCCCATGGCGCCTGTTGGGGAATCCTTGGCTCTCTTGAGCAGGTACTTCTTCGCGCGATCCAGCGCCTTGCCGTAGCGACCGAAACCGGGGAAGTGGCCCTCGACCATGAACGCCATCAGCCCGAGGCTGGTCCCAGCGATCGCGTAACTACCGCTCTTCATCGCCCAGGAACCGTCGGTGTTCTGGCTGGCGAGGAGGAACTTCAGGCCGCGATCGATGGCCGCTTCAGCCTGTTCGGTCAGTTCCGGTGCCTCGGCTTTTGCAGAGCCGAGATCTTGGGCAAGAAGCGGCGCAGTGAGCAGGTAGACCATGGCAAAGCACAGGCCCGCGACTCGGTGATGGAGCTTGCCATTGCAGATAGCATTCATCTTGCGACCCTCTCGTAGTAGTTCTTCAGCAGCCCGCGATATTCCAGAGGGAGCTCGCGGGCGAAGTTCTGGTTCAGCGCGGCGCGATCACGATCGGCCCGTACCTTCCACTCGGTGCTCTTGTCCTTCGGCGCCTCACCGCTAACAAAGTCGGAGATGAAACCGGCGGTCACAGCGCTCTCGGTGTCGCTGCCGGGGCCTTCCGCCCCTGGATCGGTGTCGACCGCTCCCCGTATGGCCGCGGTCTCCAGGACCAATGCCTGATCGATGATGAAGTGCCGTAGCTTCTCGTCGGCGGACCGCTGGCTTTGTGCGATCTCGTCCAGATCAGAGGACTGCAAAGCAGAAGCGGCGGCCGAGAGATGTCGATGCGCGTCAACCAGCATGGGGTGGGGCTGACCCGCCTGGGCGATCTCTTCGCAGCGCGATGCGAGTTGGCGTTGTCGCTTTGCAAGGCCTTTCATGGCCTGCGGCACGGCGGCCTGCGTTTGCCGGAACAACTGCTTGTGAGCGCTCGCCACCACCAGCACATCGATCAGGCGCACCAGCTCCGGTTTGGTCTGCGTTGTCACTTCGGTCTGTATCAGGCCGTGGAGCATGCTGATCGCATCGAACAGCGACTCCGCATTTTCGGTCAGCACCGACTGGACGAGTTCCATCTGCTCGGTAGCGGCGGACACGTCTTTCGCTGTCAGGCGCTCGAGGGCCTCGCGCATGTGCTTTGGAGCTTCGGTGAACTTGGGCATCCCCGTGGCTGATTCGAGAGTCTGGCCACAGGTTTGTGCCCTGCCCAGCAGCGCGCGCTGTTCCTCGACGAGAGCCTGGATCTGCTCCTGGGTGACCGTCGAAGCTCTCTGCTTCAACTGCTCTTGTTGGTCGGACAAGGTGGTGGCATCTGCCACCGAGCGGTGTAGGAATGCAACGATCTCGGCGAGGTAGCCGGTTTGTGTTTGCACGGCCAGGACCATTACCTGGACTTTCGCCAGCGATTCCGCCGCGACACCCTGTGCGTCGATGGCGTCGAGCTTGTCTCCGCTTTGCAGCAAGTCCACCGCATCGCCAAGGTCGGTTGCGGCGAAGATCAACGGCGTGCCGGCATCCACTCTGCCGGCCACCAGGTCCAGCAGGGGGGCCACGTCGTCCAGGCACCTCCGCAGGTTGCCAAACGGCGGCAGCAGACCGGGTATCGCCTGCGGCTGCGCAGCCTTGGTGGCCACGATCATGTCCCGCTGTTCGGCGACGATGTCGGCCATGTAGCTGTTCGCAAATCCGACCGCCCGCTGAAACATCAAGAGGTCCTGCAGCAGGCCGAGGCGTTCATGTTGCGCTACAACGATTGCATAGGCCTCGGCCAAGGTGTCGGCCACCAGCTCCTGTTGCTCCATGGCCTGGTCAGCAGAATTGAGCTTCAGTGCCTCGGCCGCCGCAATCATCGCGCGTTCGGCCCGGCTCAGCCTGCTCAGCAGCGGCGGGATATCTTGGTCCGCCTCAACCTGGTTTTGCTTGACGAGATCTTGCTTGAACGCGATCAACTCGTCGACCAGCAAGCGTTGCGGCTCCGCCAGACTGATGACCTTCTGCTTCTCGGACGCGGCGATATCTGCCTTCTCCAGCAGGGCGATCGCTCTCGCCTCGTATTCCTCGAGCAACGAGAGACGCTCGCTTGTTGCCGCCACGAGGGTGCTGAGGCCTTGTGTCTGAATCCCCAACTCCACCGACCAGTCGTCGACGATTCCCACGAGTTCGGTAAGCTCCTGCTCGGCTTTGCGCTGAGCGACCGTGGCCGCTTCTAGCTCGCCAGCGGCGATCTGCTGCAAGGCGTCCGCCATGGAGCGATCTGCTTGTGCCAGCATGGCCTGGGCCGGGGGTGCGTGCGGCAGCACCTCGTCAAACAACTGTGCCCGCGGAGCAGGGACCGACGGCAGCAGCATGGTCATCAGCCGCTTTCGGATCAGTGTCTGCGTTTGCGCGATTGCGACCCGGCGTTTCTCTAGATCTCCAGCCGACATGCCGGTGCACTGTGTACGGATCTGCGCCTGGGCGGCTGCCAGCAAACGCATCTCGTCTCTGGTCCGCATCAAGGTTGAGTAGGCCCCGCTGAGGCGCACGCTGAATTCCGCGTTGAGCAAGGTCCTGACCAGGTCGGCCTGAAGGGGCGCAGCCTGGTCGGTCCGGCCTTGGCGAATCAAACCGCCGGCTTGCCGCATCTTTGCCTCGGTGCCGGCGTTGCCTAGATCCTTGACGCTACGGATCAGCCGGAGCACGGCCAGGGGGCGCTTGTCGTAGCGCATGCCGCTGTGCAGATCAGAGATCAGCCGCCCGGTCCACTGGGCGAGTTCGTCTTGCTGCTTGGCGAGAGTCTCCGCAGCATCGCCCGGCCCGGTCGTGACGGTGTGCCAGCGCAGGGATGCCTGGAGTCGCGCCAGCATGCGAGCTTCCCGCGCGTAGACTTCCTGAGCCGAATCAATCGACCGGAGCAAGACCAGGCCGCCGAGTTCGCGTGCGGCCGTGTTGACCACGCGTGCCGCGGACGAGGGGTCTGGCGATCGCTTCGTGTTGCCCCAGGCGGCTTCGGACTGCGCGCGGAGCAGGGACGCGGCACTGGCGAGGTGTGTGTCGGCGATGTCGAGCAACGCCGTGCGCACCTGTTCAATGGATCCGCCCTCGGCCGCATCAGAGACTTTGTTTGCCGCCAAGTCGTCGAGCAGAGTTTTTGCCTGGGCAGCGGTCTGCTTGAGTTGATCGCGCACCATCTCCTGGCGGATGACTTCCAGTTGACAGGCCTGCACGTAGCCATCGTCGTGCGGGTCGAGGTTCCGGACGACCTCATGGGCGGAACGCTCCTGCCGGTAGAATGTCTGCACCCGCGATAGTATGCGGTCCCTCTTCTTCTCGATCTGCTTGAGGTAGTCCTCCTGCGAGAGGAACGTGATCCTCCGGGTCTCTGAACGGACGACATGCGGACCCTGCGGCTCGGGATAACGGTCGCTGACCTCCACCGCGAAGGAGACGGTGTCGCCGACCTTGAGATCGGGCAATGCGCTGCGGTAGTCCCAGTCGATCGGTTGGTCACCCTGCCCGCTGCGGACCGGGGTCGGCAGGTCGACCGCATGTTCATCGCGTTGGTTCACCCGATAGGCCACTGTCGCTGAGTTGATCCCGTGGTCGTCCTGGGCGCGGACGGACAGAGCAAGCGGGCGGCCGAGCATCGCGACCAGGTTGGCTGCGGGTGAAGTCAGCTCCACACGGGGTGCTTGGTCCGACGCCACTTGCAGGTAGTAGCGTGGACTTGTGAATTCGAACCCACGCTCCTTTTCCACCCAGGAGAAACTGTAGCCCCGAGAGTCTGATACCCCGTCGGAGAACGTCACCTGGCGACCGTCTTCACTGACTTGCAAGGCCAGCGGCTGTTGACCATCGCGGAGGAATTGCGCTGCGCTGATCGGTCGGTCCAGGGTGATCTGCCAGTTGATGCTGGTTCCTTCCGGCACTGTCAAGGTTAGCGCCTCAACAGACTCCGGGGCGCGGTCCAGGTAGGCGGGGAGCGTCAGATCCACCTTTACACGCTCGATCCGCGGAGCGGGAATGACCCGAACCGTATGCCAGTCGCTGCGGTCGTCGCCGGCCTTGATTCGGTAGGAGAAATCACGTGACGCCGAAGCGATGGTGTAGGCGCAGCTGCCCTTGACGACTTCCAAATCGATCTCGCGAGCACGCCCCTCGCCGGTGCGCACGTGGATCATTGCTTTGTCTGGAACAATGCCTCCCAGGCTCGCCTCGATCCGGGCGCTATCCCCTTCCTTGACGATCATGTGGGTTTGCTCCAGCGTGATCTGCGTGTCGGTTGGATAGGCGATGGCCATCCATGGAGTAAAGATGCGCGTCACCGCCGCAGCGAAGAACGGACCATCGACCACGGCAAACACACTGACCAACCCGGCCAGCAGCATCGCGATGACTGTCGGGCGTCGTAGCGCGTGGTAGGGCACAGCATGTTCGGGGTGCAGTGTTGAGGTGGCTTCCTCCGCTTGACGACAGATGAGGTCGCGCAACTCTCCAGACCCGCTGTCGCTCGTTGCGTCGTCCCGCAGCTGAACCGCAGAGATCAACAGGCTCTCGAGATTGCCGTGATGCGCTTCGATCTGCAACGCCGTGCGCCTGGAGTCGAACGCGCGGAGGTGCCGCAAGCCGCATCGCCAGGTGCGGTAGCCCGAGACAAGGAGCAGCGTGATCAGGATGCCCACACGTCCGGGCGTAGGCATGTACGTCATCCAGTCGATCGCGACACCGATGAGGAACAACGGGATCGCCCATCGGCAGAAGGCCAGCAGGCCGGCGACAAGATGGAGCGTCTGTCCGCGACGCCACACGGTCCGAATACGCGAATCGAGCTGATCAAGGCGGATCGTCTTGGCAGTTGTCATGGCAGGTCGTGCCTCCTTCGCAGAATCCACTCGATACCAACCAAGCCAATCAGCAGCAGGGCCATCCAGCCATTATCCCAGAGCGACCGCTCCGAACGGACTTGTGTCGTTATGGGTTGGCTATCCAGCAGAGACGCGAGTTTCGGCAGGTCTTGCACGCTCAGGCATTCACCGCCAGTCAGCGTTGCAATACGTTTCAGGTTCTCAAGGTCGACATTCGTGTCGGCCAACTCCCGATTGACGTCCGTCACCTGGAACTCGGTTGTGTTGGATATCCGCTGGTCGTCTTCGTTGGGCTCGACCCGGTATCGTCCCGAGCGCTGTGACGCGAAGTATCCCCCGTATAGACCCGGATGCGTCCGATCGGGGCGGAGGCTGACACGCTCTTTGGCTTGCCCGCCGTCAAGTCCGGTGACAAATACGTCAAAACGTGGCTGCACGACAGGTTCAAAGCTGTCATCGAGGACATGCGCGTAGAGCCGGCACCGGTCGCCGAGGGGGTAGATCGACCGATCGGTTTCCAGGCGGATGCGCTTGTGCTCGCCCATCAGTCGAGACAGGGTCATGAACTGGATGCACTGTGACCAGACGCGCCAGTGGTACTTGTCGCCGGTCCTGTAGCGCAGTCGCCACAGCCGATCCGTGGCGATCGACATACACTTACCCGTCCCGTAGCGCTGCCAGGCCACCAGCGGATAACCCTGGTCCCTCGCGGAGTTGTCGGACAGCACCGCCAGCACAGTTGCACCGGGCTTCGCGGCCAGCAGAGGAGGCAGTTGGTCCATCGGTGCCATCCTGCTCCAGATGCGATCGTTCAATTCCGTCTCGTTCTCCAGCGTCATGACCAGGCTGCTGCGGCCTTCGGGGGTCAGCACCGGGTAGACCGATTCCCCGACCTGTTCCCATTTGGCGTCGGGATCGAAGCGGACCGGGAGCATGGTCTGGACTGGTGTGCCTTGATAAGACCCGGGCGAGTGCATCGGCCCGCATAGCATCAGTAGCGAAGCTCCGCGGTCCCGAACCAGTTCCTCGAGTAGTCCGAGTTCTTCACCACGGAAGAACGACGCGTCGACATCCCCCAGAATGATCAGGTCGTATTGAAACACGTCTTCCAGGTTGTCCGGGAAGCGCTCGATATGCTCGGGCGAGTTTCGAGCGATCTCAGGACCGACATTGGAAGCGATGAACGTGGCGTCGATCCGAGGGTCACGTTTCAGGATCGCCCGGAGGTATCGGTACTCCCAACGAGCGTTGCCCTCGATGTAGAGCACGTTGATCTTCTCATTCAC
>CAYYAQ010000033.1:0-2884 GCA_964469555.1 uncultured candidatus Brocadiaceae bacterium
GCTGTACACGCGAAGGCCGCGAGAGCGGATGCGGCGAGCGTTAAACACTTGATATTCATGAATTATAGAACTCCATTGGGCAGGGAGGGGAAAGACGGACACCGCTAGCGCACCGCCTGCAGGGATCACTGCCACGGCGGGGCCGGTCCGTACATGAATCTCGAGAAAAGAGCACCGGTCGACGCGAGGCCGGGCATTCTCGGCCCCCCGATGGTCGAGGACGCCGCGCCAGCCCAGGTCCCAGCAGCCCGGCGCAGAGCCGCCGACAGCGAGAGCACCAGGACTGTGGAGCCTCGGTGAACACTGGATCCAGACCTTGGGATCAACTACTCGATCATCTCCCAGCCGACGCTCGCCGCATGCTGGGGGGGGGAACTCGTCAACAACACCCACCCACCGTTGACATCGGTTGTCATGTGGCTGCGAATGGCGTCACTCGCGAGCGGGTTCGGTCTGATCAACGCCCGTATTCCGGCGATGATCGCCGCGAATTGCTCGGCACGATGGGCCCGGTCGCTCTCGGCATCGGCGTCGTTGTCGCCGGAGGATTCCTGTCGTGCAGCGGGGTGATCACGAACACGATGAACACATCCGAGAAGTCGCTGGTCCGGCCACAGGAGGTGATCCTCTCCGGGAAGAACTGGGAGAAGGCATCGCGCAGCCTGCGAGTGATCACGGATAGCGACGCCGTGATCTTCACGAATCTGCAGAGCTACTACTGCTTGTTCCCTGAGATCCGCAACCACGGCGACGTCCACGCGCACCAATTCGTGATGTCCGGAGAGGACGTCATCGGACGCTCGTTCCGCGTGCGCAACGCTCCTCGACGCTCACGGCCTGAAGATCATCCAACAGTGGGAGGAGTATCCGGGATTCGTCGCATGCGAACTCGACCTCACGGTGTTCATAACCGTCTTCAACCAGTTCGACCGGGACAAGTAGCCGCGCGAATACGCGCAAGCCCCATACGAAGTTGGCGTCCTGGCGCCCGCGGCAGTATTAGTAGCTAGCGATGGCTTGGCTTCGCGGTGTTCTGGGTGTGCTACTGGCCGCGTTGGTGACCGTGATCGCCTACGTGCCGTCGCTGGGGAATGAATTCGCCTACGACGACAACAAGGTCGTCCGTGCCATCTCTGACACCGGTCAGACGAACAAGATGGTCCGCGAACTACAGTCCGTCGCGGACTACTTCACGACGGAATACTGGACCGGCACGGGTGTCGAGACGCTGCACACCAACCCGCTCTACCGCCCCGTCACCGTGTTGTCATTCGCGGCCACCCACGCTCTCGCGCCGGGTGACGGAAGCCTCGCATCCCAAGCCCTGCCCCACCACTTCCTGAATCTCATCCTGCACGTCGCGAACACGCTGCTCGTGTTCTTCGTCGTGCGACGGTTCTCAGGGCGGGAATCGTACGCACCGATCGTCGCAGCCTTCGTGTTCGGACTCGCAGCGATCCACGCAGAGGCGGTCGCTGCGATCGTCGGTCGCGCCGACTTGTTCGCGTTCGGTTTTGGGATGGGTGCGCTGTGGTGTTTCCTCTCGTCTCGCGAGGCGAGCCGCAACCGGCGCACGGTCCTGATCGGCGCCTGCGCGTCCCTGCTGTGGTTGGCGTTCTGTTCCAAGGAGAGCGCCCTCGCCTGGTGGCCATTCCTCGGTTGCGCAGCCGTCGCTACGGGGTGGCAGCGAGGTGCGTTCCAGTGGCGCGATGTCCTGTGGCCCCTCGGCATCGGCGCGGTCCCGGCGATACTCTGGTTCGTCCTCCGCCAGAACGCCTTCGAAGGTCTGTCCAACGCGCACGCCATCGCCCACGTGTCAAACCCGCTGCGGGACCTCGAGTTCGTTCCGCGGGTCTTCGCCGCGCTTCTCATCTGGGGCTACTCGATCCTCAAGATGATCGTGCCGTACCCCCTCGTGTGTGACTACGGCTCGTCGGTCTTCACGTTCGCCGAGCCGGGCGGGAACACGTCTGCCCTCGACTGGCTCTACGTCCTCCCCGTCGCCGGCGTGATCGGGGTCGGCGTCTTCGCATGCGCAGGACGAACGAAGCATCCGCTCCTCTTTCTCGGCGCCACCGCAATCCTCGGCTTCGGGTTTCTCACGAGCAACATCCCCGTGGTGATCGGCACGGTCTGGGCCGAGCGGCTGGCTTACCTGCCGTCTCTCGGATTCGCGCTGTGCGTGGCATGGCTGTTCGATCAGCGGGCGAATGGTCGGGTCGCGATTGCTCTGCTCGCCGTGTACGTCGTCGGCTCGTCCGTGATCGTGTTCACGAGGATCGACGAGTGGAAGAACGACTACACGCTGTTCACGAGGGACGTGCAAACCCACCCACGGTCGCTGAGCCTGCGGCTCCAGGCGGCGATCCAGGAACGCTCGCGCGGCAACCTCGAGGGTTGGCGCGCGATGCTCGAAGCAGCGAACAAAATCGAACCAGAATGGGCCCGGGCGTACGTCGAACTGGGCGCCGGCGTGTTCGAGTCCGCGAGCCAGGGGGCTCCTGCGGATCCACAGGCACGGACTGCCCACATCGCGAAGCGCCTCGATGAGTGCGAACAACTCCTTCGACACGCGCTCGACGCGAGGATCATCGAGCCGTCCGAGAAGCCGATGATGTGGCGCAACTACGCGGTGCTGATGCTACGACGCAAACGCAAGGACGAAGCCCTCGTCTGGCTGAAGAAGATCGTCGAGCACGACCCGACGAACGTGCTTCACCGCCACCAGATTCTCACCGACGCACACGTGACATTCCCGGACGCGCAGTTCCTCCGGTTCCTCACGGGGGGCGAGAAAGCCGTCCCGGGTCACCCGGCGTGGGAGATGCACCGCGGCCTCCGCGCCGCGCAGCGCCAGGAATTCGCGGACGCACGGCGACGACTC
>CAYYAQ010000033.1:2894-38585 GCA_964469555.1 uncultured candidatus Brocadiaceae bacterium
CTTCCTCGACTTCACCGTGCAAAACGCGTGGCTGATCCTGGCGCAGCTCCGCGCAAAAGCCGGCGACGACCGCGGAGCCCGGGAGTTGTTCCAACGCATCGCCAGCAACCCTCGTTTCGTCGCCTCGATTCGTCGAGAAGCGGCGCGGCCTGCTCGATGAGACGATCATCGTGTGGGGCGGCGAGTTCGGTCGCCAACCGACCGCGGAGTACGCGAAAGGAACTGGCCGCGACCACAACGCCAAGGGCTTCACGATGCGGATGGCCGGCGGTGGCATCAAGGGGGGCATCAGCGTCGGCGAGACCGACGACTTCGGGCACGAGGCCCAGGGCACTCTCGGCGTCGACAAGTTCCAGGTGAGGCACCTGCACGCGACGATCCTGCACCAGATGGGATTGGATCCAAACCACCTGACCTACTTCTACGGTGGTCTCGAGCGCAAGATCGTCGGGGTCGAAGGCGCAGGCATCATCAAGCAAGTCGTGTAACCGGGGGCCTCAGCCCGGAGTATCCCGAGCATGGCGGATTCGATGAAGACCACTTCCCTCGTCGGTCGCTGGGGCGTTCCGGACGACGTCGCCGGGGCGGTCGTGTTCTTCGCGAGCGATAAGTCGACGTTCATCACCAGGCAGAACATCAACATCAACGGCGGGATCTCGATCGGGTAACGTGTCAACATCGACACGGTCGGAGATCGTCTCTCATGCCTCGAGCGCAGGAACAACAGATGACCTTCGGCAAGAAGACCGAGAAGAAGTAGCCCCGATGGCCAAGCTCGCCGCATTCATCCTGTCTCTACTTGCCACGGGCGCCCCTGCCCAGGACTGGCCGGCGTTCCGCGGTCCGACCGGCGACGGTGTCGCGCCGGACCAGACGGTCGCGACCAGGTGGGACGCGAAGAAGAACGTGAAGTGGAGGGTCGCGCTGCCGCGTGCGTCGAACGGCAGTCCGATCGTGTCAAACGGTCGCGTCTTATTGACGTGCACCGGCGACGAGGACGGGAAGAAGCGTGCCCTGCATTGCTTCGATCGCGCGTCCGGAAGAAAGCTCTGGGTGCGCACAGTGACCATCGACAAGAAGATGCCGACGCACGAGACCAACCCTTACTGCGGTACGACGCCCGTCGCTGACGGCGAGCGCGTCGTCGTGTGGCACGCATCGGCGGGGCTCCACTGCTACGATTTCTCGGGGAAGGAACTCTGGCATCGTGAGCTCGGCGAGTTCCGGCACGAGTGGGGTTACGGAACGTCGCCGGTCATCCACGAAGACAAGGTGATCCTCCATTCCGGACCCGGCGAGCGCGTGTTCGTCGCGGCGTTCGCGCTCGAAGATGGGAAGACGGCCTGGAAAGCGGATGAGCCGATCGAAGGCGACGGGCAGCACAACGCCGAGAAGCGGTTGATGGGCTCCTGGTGCACGCCACTGATCAAGCACATCGGCGGAGAGACGCAGATCCTGTGTTCGATGGCCACCCGTCTCGTCTCCTTCCATCCCGACGACGGTCGAATCCTGTGGACGTGCGGTGGCATTCCGTGCAAGAAGGGCGACCTCATCTACTCGTCGCCAAGCGTCGTCGATGACGTGTGCATGATCGTCTGCGGCTTTGACGGTCCGGAGATCGGAATTCGTATCGGCGGCGACAACAAAGGCGACGTGACGAAGACCCATCGCCTCTGGCGGCACGCATCGCGTCCGAGCAACTGTGGTTCGGGAGTGGTCGTCGGCGGCTACCTCTACATTGCGGACATGCGCGGCGTGCTCAACTGCGTCGACCCGAAGACCGGCGACCGACTGTGGAGCGAACGCCCGAATCCGGCCCGCGGTGCGATTTGGAGTTCGATCGTGCGCGTGAAGGACCTGCTCTACGTGATGAACCAGAAAGGCTCGACCATCGTGTTCAAACCCAACCCCGAGAAACTCGATGTCGTCGCGGTGAACGCACTGGACGAGAAAACGAACTCGACCCCGGCATTCGCCAGCGGTGAGATCTTCTTGCGGACGCACGAGAGCCTCTACTGCATCGCCGCGCCAGGGGGCAAGAAGAGCGCGTCGAAGAAGAAGACGACAAGACGCAGGCGTGCGTACTCACCTCAGCGCCCCCCGTTTTGGGCCTCCGTCAGGCGATGATATCGTGAACGACCTTCGCGCCCTCGACCCCAGTCAAGCGCTGGTCGAGACCCTGGTAGCGGAAGCTGAACCGCTCGTGACCAATACCTAACAGGTGCAGCACGGTCGCGTTGAGGTCGCGGATGTGCACCGGGTTCTCGATGATGTTGTAGGAGTGATCGTCGGTCTTGCCGTACTCGGAACCGGCCTTCACGCCACCCCCCGCGAGCCACGTCGTGAAGCACCGACCGTGGTGATCGCAACCGTGGTTCTTGTCCGAGAGCTTGCCCTGGGAGTAGATCGTTCGTCCGAATTCCCCTCCCCAGATCACGAGGGTGTCATCGAGCATCCCGCGCTGTTTCAGATCCGCGACGAGCCCCGCGCTGGCGCGGTCGATGTCCCGGCATTGGTTGCGGATGTCCCGCGGCAAATTGCCGTGCTGGTCCCAGGCACGGTGAAATAGCTGAATGAAGGGCACGCCGCGTTCGGCCATGCGCCGCGCGAGCACCAATCTGTATACGAACCCGACCCGATTCTCCAACGACTTGCCGCCTTCGAAGATCATCCGCTGCGCGAGGAAGCGCGCGGCCTCGATGAACTGTGGATCATTCAGCGTAATGAGCGCCTGCAGCGGGGTGTTGGTAAGAGACCGCCGGATCACGCAGCGTTCGCGCGTCGGCGCGTCGAAGATGCGCAACGCAGGCGGCGGCGCCGAACGCTTCCAATAGGTGTAGAGGCTGCGCCGGTAGAGTTTCTCACCGTGGTCCTGCCGGAAACGGAGGTCCCTGTTGATGCTGACTTCGTTCCACAAACCAGATGGCTGGTACGGCTTCACACCCGGACCACCGAGGTCTCGCACGAGCAGGCCGCTGACGCTTAGGGCCACGTCGCGGATGAACTCCGCGTGCAGCCGCATGCGCGGACCACGGGCGAGATAAGTGTTTTCGGGATCTCGCTTCCGCGTCTCCCGTGTCACCGAGGCGCTCTGCCGATACGTCGCGGATGTGGCGGTTGTAGGTGACCTTCTCGGGAAGATCCACGGACTGCGCCGGCGCGCTCGATGCGAGAGCGACGATGAAGACTGAGTATCGGGCGACCGTCAGGGGAAGATGCATGGTCATCGCCGAGGGGTCCTAGCCACGGCGAGGGCCGAACGTCAGCCTCAACGTGCCGTGTCGTCGGTTGGCTTCGGGTCTTCCGTACGCCCTTTGGCGTATGGGTGGTTCATACGCCAAAGGCTGCGATCGGCCCTCACTTCCCGCGAGACTTCACTCCCAACGCCCGCCCCTGGCTCCAGCGCTTCAGGCCGTCCAGTCGCTGCCGCCCCCGGATGTAGTAGTCAGGCTCGAGACCCTTCAGATGCACACGGTAGCTCACATCGCGTCGTCCCTCCCATCCGGTGGCCAGGTTCGTCAACCCGAGATGCTCCATGTGCAATACGAGATGTTCCGCGAGGCGCCGATGACCGGCGATCGTCGGATGGACGTGGTCGACGAGCCACTTCTCCCCGGGGAAGACGCTCCCCGCCCACTGTTGGAACAGCTGCCGCGCATCGATCAGTGTCGCCTGCGTCTCCGCGGCGACGCGCAAGACGGCTTCGTGCATCGGCTCGAGCATCCGCAGCGGACAGATGTCCTCGTCCTTCGCGCAGATGTACGAACTCATCGCCAGTTTGAGGTCACCCCGTGTTTCGTACAGCTGACCGAGAAGAAAGTGGACGCCAGCATGCCGATCGTCGATCGCGATCGCCTTCCGCAGAGCCTCGATCCGACCCCGAGGCGTCGCGTCGAGCGATCGCGCATCGTCCCAGAGCCGAAGAAAAGCCACCCGCTCTGCCGCTGCGATCCCATCCCCGTGCGCGGACTTGAACGGCGGGGTATTCTCGAGATCCGAAACCGGATTCACCAAGATGACCGGGACGTCAGCACCTCCGGCGAGATGGATCATCTGACGCAGATTGAACTCGAAGTGCTCCCTGATGTCCCGCCGCCACCCGTCGTCGCGCACGTAGTCTTCTAGCCCACCCTTGTAGTCCAACAACGCGTCCACGTCGGAGGGAAGCACGGGTCGATCGGTGAGCTTCTCCGGTCCCACCCACCACGAGCGGAGCACGTTGTACGTGCGCAGCCATGTCAGCGTACCGTGGGTTCGTACGATCCATCTCGGAGTCCGCTTCACCGCGCGGTAGGTGCGGTCCTCGAGGAACTCGTTGTGCCCCGTGTAGATGACGAACAAGTCGGGTTCGTGTTCGAGCAGCTCGAGAAGGATGGGTCTCAAGCGATAACTGGCGTAGGAAACCCCGCCACAGTTCACGACTTCCCACGCTCGGCTCGGATCCGCCGCGCGCAGACTCAGTTCGAGCCAACTCGTGAACGACGTCTCCGTCGAGAACGGTCGACCCTGTACTGTTGAACCACCGAGGCAGAAGATGCGGAACCCGTTCGGCGGCTTCTCGACGGAAAACGATTCCGGACGAAAGAACGAATGCCGGGAGTCCGGTATCTCGTGGCGCTGGCCATCCTGGCTCAACTCGAACAGCGGATGCACGGCGGCGAATCCCACGAAGGGGTCGACTGCGTCGGAGACCCTGCCCCATCCGCCAATTCGCAGAGTGAGCTCACAGACCACGAATGGCGCAAGGCCGACGCCAATCGCGACCAACCGAAACCACGCGCATCTCCATCCGCTCGCCTTGATCACCGCTGAGGAACTAGATGGGGTGCTGTTCATCTTTGCACCAAGACTGCGACGATCCCGACGACCAGGCCGATGCCGAGCAGAATCACCAAGAGAATCTTGAGGATCGAGTACGGAGCCGCGCCCCGAATGCACGACGCGTCCTGTCCGCTGACGATCACGCGGTAGAGACGTTCCTTGTAGCGGTATGCGAGCACGTAGGAGGGCATCGCGAATCGACGCGTGACGAGTCGCCGCAAGAGAGCCACCGTCTTCACCTTGCGAGCGCGGTTGCCCGGGACGTGATCGTGCTCGACACGGTCCGCCGCGATGTCGTCGATGGCTTCGACGATCCGTGCGCGGGCCTGCGAACGCTGCACCTCGAAATGCTCGACGACGGGATTGCGCGGGCCGGACTCCGCGTCCGTCGAAGGTGGCCCGCTCACGCGGCTGCTGGTGTCGTAGCTCGGGGTGAGGTGGTAGGCCTCATCGTCGGTGAGGCCACGCGTCGCTGGCACGAGGATATCGTCGAACACCATCTCGACCTGTCCCGCGTGCGGCGCCCAAGATGACCGGCGCGCACCGGCGTTGGAATCGGCGGTCCAGGAAATCATCGCTTCGGCGTCGAAGATCCACGCGACCCAGAATAGAGGCCGGATCGACTCGAGTCTGGCCTCGGTGCGCAAATCCGCGGGCCGGAACCAACCGAGCGAACCGAGCCAGTTCCGCACCGCCGCGCGCGCGGTGTCGGTGTCAACGGTGAACGGTAGGTGTCGACCCGTCTGCTCGTCGGGATCGACGATCTCCTCGAGTTCCATCACGGAATCGCAGAAGCCGCATCGCGGCGCCTTCGTCTCGGCGTCATAGGAAACGGCGGCGCCACAGCCAGCGCAACGGAGGATCTGGACCAGGACATTGGTCGCCGTCTCCGGAGTCGCCGGAGTGGCCTCGGCACATATGGCGCAACGCAGGTCGCCGATCTCCAACGGACTCTCACAGCGGGCGCAATTCATCAGTGCAGCCCTCCCGTGACGCCGAAGACCACGATGACGATCGCGCCGACCAGACACAGGATGGCGACCGTGATCTTGATCTTCGACAGCGGGACCCGGCCCTGGACCTCGCCGGTTTGTCCGTTCACGAGGATTCGCACCGGCGGTTTGTCTTCGGCATAGCGCGCGGCGAACACCCAGATGGGCAACAACACGAGATCGATGACTTCGTCGCGAACGGTCGTGCGGCAGTTCAGATCACGATAGCTGTCGCCCGGCATGAACTTCCCGAGCGCGTCGCCAACCTTCTCGACGCTCTCGTCGTGCGCGAGTCCAAAACAATCGTCCTTGGACACCGACGGCTCCTCCGCGACCCATCCGGACAAGACCGCTGGCGTGTAGCGCCGCAGGGCCCGCAGGTCGAATGGCTCGACGGCCTCGAGCTCCGCGTTGGGGATGCCATTGGAGGCGGTGACCAGGACGTCGAGAACGTAGCACGTGTGCTGGCCGCTGAGGTGGCGCCACTCGGTCTTGACTACGGTCCGCGTGCGCGTGACAGCCCGACCCTTCGAGTCCGTGGTGGTGTAGGTCTCGGTGACGGTGTAGTTCTCTCCAATCTGCGCGTCGTAGTCGGTGTCAGCGATCGCACCGTAGAGATATGCCGGCAGGTACACGCCGCGGATCTTCTCCAGAGTCGCGGTCTTGAGACCGGAGTGGGCAAAGACGCCCCGACTCTTGATCCAGCGTTGCACGAGAGATTCGGCACGCTCACGCACGACACCAAAGCCGAGCACGAACATCGGATCCGGCCTGTTCGTCGACGGGGGACGTTCGACGACCGACGGAGAATCACAGTACGGGCAGTTCGCCGTGCGCAGGTGGGCCTCGACTGTCAGCGTGGCGCCGCAAGCACTGCAGTGGATGTCGAGGGTCTTGAGCACGGTTGTTCGACGTGTCGAACTCAGTAGTGGGGCGGAGGATCGTCATGCGGACGCATCTGACTTCCTTCCGAGTCTGTCTGCTGTTCGATACGGCTCTCCAGCTTGGCGAACCGCTCCTCCAGGACGTGGAGGACACGCCCTTGTTCCTGCACCACACCGTTCATGAGTTCTACTGCGCGTTCGAGGAACGCCACCTTGGCTTCGAACGCGATGCGCTCGGGTTTGGAATCTGACATGGGTTGACCTGGTCGAAGGAACCGCTCGCGTGCGATCCGCCGGCATATCCTACGGCCCATTCCGAACGGAGTCGACGACAGCGATCGCCTCAGGCAAGATCCTCGGATTCGACAACGAGTTGCCCCTCATTCAACCTACTTTCGAACCATGCGCACACACGTCGTCTTGTCGCTCGCACTCACACTCGGCGCCTGCCAACTCTCACCTACAGCACCGCGCGCGAAGCTGCGAGTAGGGCTGTCGTTCCCCGAACAACTCAGCGACAAACCGCTCGACGGGCGAATGCTCCTCATCTTCGCCAAGAACAACGAGAAGGAGCCACGGTTTCAGATCAGCCCGCAGACCAAGGGGCAACAGATCTTCGGAATCGACGTCGAAGTCCTGGCGCCGGGAGAACTCGGAGTGTTCGACGCTTCGACGCTCGGCTTCCCTGTGACGAGTCTCACCGACGTGCCCGCGGGCGAATACTGGGTGCAAGGCGTGTTCCACCGCTACGAAACGTTTCGCCGGTCCGACGGTCACACCGTCAAGCTACCAATGGATCGGGGCGAGGGGCAGCACTGGAACAAGGCACCGGGCAACTTCTACAGCAAGCCGACCAGGATGCGCATCGACGCGAGCCAGTCGGATCTCGTGGTGATCAACCTCGACCAGGTGATTCCACCGATCGAACCTCCCAAGGACACGAAGTACATCAAGCACGTCCGGATCGAGAGCAAGCTGCTCACGAAGTTCTGGGGTCGACCGATGCACCTGGGTGCATGCGTGTTATTGCCGCACGGGTTCGACGCGCACCCGGACGCCCGCTTCCCGCTCATAGTCAACCACGGTCACTTTCCACGCACGTTCAGTGGGTTTCGCGAAGAGCCGCCTGACGCGAACCTGAAGCCCGACTACAGCGATCGTTTCAAACTCGACGGCTACAACCGGACACAGCAGGAGTATGCGCACGCATTCTACAAACAGTGGATCGGTCCGAAGATGCCGCGCCTCGTCATCATCAAGGTCCAGCACGCGAATCCTTACTACGATGACTCGTACGCCGTCAACTCGGCCAACCTCGGGCCGTACGGGGACGCGATCAATCACGAGCTGATCCCGTTCATCGAAGAGAAGTTCCGATGCCTCGGGGAGGGCTGGTCCCGGTTCACGTACGGCGGCTCTACCGGCGGGTGGGAAGCCCTCGCGACGCAGGTGCTGTACCCGGACATGTTCAACGGGTGCTTCGCCGCGTGCCCCGACCCGATCGACTTTCGCGCGTACACGGTCGTCGACATCTACAAGGACAAGAACGCGTATTACACCCAGGGCGACTGGAAGCAGACGCCACGCCCGGGACACCGCGACTACCTGGGTCACGTCAGCGCGACGCTGTGGGACATGAACCACCTTGAACTGGTGCTCGGCACACGTTCACGTTCCGGAGATCAGTGGGACATCTGGGAGGCCGTCTACAGCCCCGCCGGGCCAGACGGGTATCCAAAGCGGATCTGGGACAAGCGCACCGGCGAGATCGACCACGAGGTCGCGGCGTACTGGCGCGAGAACTACGACCTGACGCACATCATGAAGCGCGACTGGAAGACTCTCGGCCCGAAGCTCGTCGGCAAACTGCACATCTACTGCGGGACGATGGACAACTACTACCTCAACAACGCGGTGTACCTGGCCGAAAAGTTCCTGAAGAGCACGAAGTCACCCCACTACGACGGCGTCGTCGACTACGGCGCGCGAGCCGAGCACTGCTGGAATGGGGATCAGCAGCGACCGAATGCGATCTCCCGGCTGCGCTACCACCAGATGTACCTGGATATCATCCTCGCGCGCATCAAGCAGGCAGCACCGGAGGGCGCGGACCTGACCAGCTGGCGCTACTGAGGGCTCCGCGCCACGCAGCATAATTCGTAGCGCAGTAATAGATGCTGACCGGAACTCTCCAGCAAACGAGTCTCGCCGGACAACCGTCCCACCGGTTAAGTTGGCGAGCGGAGCCCCCCGCCCTGGAGCCCGACGATGCATTTCGGAACCCTACCCTGCGAGTATTCCCCTGGCAGATCATACCTGGACCTGACCGCCTCGAGAAACCGAGCTCCGAGTGGCATGACGCGCCGCTGGCTCTTCGGCTTCGCTCCGCTCGCCATCGGTTTTGCCGGCGGCGCTGCATCGAGCCTCGGGTTCATGAACTTGTTCGACTCGGGAGTCCCAGTCGACGATCCAACCCCCGGTTCCACGTCGGTCGAGCTCGGCACCGTGGAATGGGCACTGTGGATCCAAAACGCGCCGGAGGCGGAGTTACTCGAAGCAGCCGGCGAACTCGAGCGCGTTCGTCTCCGCGCGCCGGGCGACAGTCGACTGACCAACGTGTTCGTGCGGCTTCTTTCGGTCGCGCTCCGGAGCGAACAAATGATCGCCGACCAGGCGGGAGTGATCGCTGTTCGATGCCTCGATCGCCTCGGCGCGGATCATCACCTGCTGATCCTCGATGACCGGGTGCTCGAACGAAGCGACCGGCCCGCCACTGCACGTGAATTGAAGCGCGTTCGCCGCCGCGACCGCGAGGGCAGGAGGAGGTGAGCGCATTGTTCCGGCAAGGCAGCCGCTTCCGTATCCGGCCCAACCCCCCCGTGGCCGGCAAACCCGCCGAAGTGACCTACATCGGCCCCGCAAAGGAGATCGAGTACCAGGTCGACGGCGGCGAACCGATCAAAGTCAAACCGGACAAGGACGGCAAGTTCAGAATCGACCCCATTCCTGGAGGCGACGAACTCGTCCTCTCCGACAACCTCGGACTTCCGGGCTACCTCCACAAAGACATCGTGACTACGGGATGACCGCATGAGGAACACAATCTCCGCACGCCTCGTAACGGCAACGAGCCTCGCACTCCTGACAGGACTGGTTGGCCAGGGCCAAACCTCCGTGGTGGTGCCGGCGACGTTCAGCACAACCGAAGCGCCCAACGGCGCCTTCTGGGCGGTCTCACCGTTCGTCGCCAGGCGACAACTCCTGATCGACGAGCGTCATCTACTTGATCTCCGGGGCAAGCACATTCGAGCCATCTGGATGCGTAGCAACAGCGGCAATCGCTCGTCACTTATGGCGGGATCCGTCGGTCTGGAGGTCTCACTCTCACTCGCTCGTTGCAAAGCCGATCAGGCGCAACAGAGCTTTGCCCTCAACCGGGGAGCAAAGGTCGAGGTCGCTTTCACGGGCGTGATCGCCCTTCCCGCCATGACTGCGCCGAACAAGGGACCGGCTCCGTGGAACGCGGAGATTCGACTGACGAAACCATTCCTCTACGGAGGTGGAACCCTGTGCATCGAGACTGTCACGACTCCGAACAAGTCACCGGCGAGTCTTGCACCAGCCTGGTGGCCCATCGATGCGGTCACGGGAACCAGCGGCGGAACCGTGAGCAAGATCGGAACGAGTTGCATCCTCGGAATGGGACAGCAACCCGCTGGAGCCAACGCTTCTGGTTTCGTCCCGGGTTCGACAGCGACCGTACACCTGCGCGGGCGGACCAACTCGACCACCGCCGTGTGTTCCCTCGGCATGAGTTCGACCCTGTGGGGTGCGACGCAGTTGCCGATGAATCTGCGAGGATACGGCGCCCCAGGCTGCCACATCTACGTGGAGTTCCTGGTCGCCGTGTTGGTTCCGCTCAAGAAGCGTCCGGACCTCGGGATCTCCTACGGCTCGTGGTCGCTTCAGCTGCCGCCATCGAGCACGATCGTGGGGCTCTCGCTCTACAGTCAGTGGCTGGTGAACACCGTGGTGAACCACTTCGGCCTCGCGACATCCAACGGCGTCCGCGCGGTTATTGGTTCACCTACCGCGCTGTCAGGGGTTTCCTGGGTCGAAAGCCCGAATCCGAAGAATGCGACCGGATCCATCCTGAAGGGACGCCTTCCTGTATTGCGTTTCGTAGCGAAATAGACATAATCGCCGCAGGTGTGCTGGCGAATCACGCTGAACACCACGCACGGGACAAACAAACACGGTGGCGTCGCTCGGTTTGAAACTCTTCTATCTCCGAACCCGAGAGAAGAAGCTGAGTCAACGCGATGTCGCGACGAAACTCAGTATTCGACAGGGTACGGTCTCGTTCCTCGAGCAAGGGGTCACGTCACCTCACTGGGCGCTCGTCATCGATCTCTGCAAGTTCTACGACGTGACACCGACCTACCTCGCCGACGAAACCCGAGGCGTCGTCCCGCGAGCGACCGAACGGTGGGGTCTGCGCGATTCGCTAATCACCCTGGGAATGTGGGTGGAGTTGGACCAAGACTCCGCGGAAGACTTGGGGAACAAGAGGCTCATCTACCAACTCGCACCCGGGTCCAAGTTCTTCGACGAAGAGGCAGCGGAAGTCCGCAGGCGCTACAAGCGCGAAGTAAACAGCCGTTCGGCGCTCACCGTACTCCGCACCAAGTACCGGACGGAAGAGAGGGACCTCGAGAAGCAACTCATACGTGAGTTGAGAGAGCACCCACGGCGCCGCGGCAAACTGTCCGACAGCTAAAGAAAAGCGGGTGCCGCAGGAACACGATGAACTCGTCCATCACGTGCGCGAATGCGTTCCACTCAAAGCGCACGGTTCCCGTGATCACATCGTTCCGGGACAGCGTCGGCTGCCTCAGCAGCGACGTTCCAGACCACCGGCACGCTCAAGGGCAAGATCAGCGAGACGTTCTGCGTGACATCCGTGACCGCGTCACTCCCGTGGAGCCAGTCGCCTCCGGCATGTGATTCGAACTAGATGTCCTGACCAGGGACGGGTAGTCCACTCGCGGGCCCCGTCCGCTCGCGTCAATCGATTCGAACCCGGCGGGAGGAACGCGCTTCCTCCTCGTCGATCACGGTCACTTCCAACGTAAGTTGAGGACCGCCCTTGCTCCGCTTGCCGAGGATCGGGAGCGGCACCCGGCGGCGCCCCCACGCGTCCGCCTTGCCACGCCAGCGCTTCAGCACCTCGCCCTTCGAGCGAACGGTCAGCAAGAACATCTCGACCGGCAAGCAGTGCACGGTGGCCGACGTCGCGTCCACCGTCAACATCTTCGGGACCGCACCAAACTCCGTGAACGTCGACCGCCGCCCGGCGCGCGAGACCGCGCAGATGCGAATAGCGCTGCCTGCGGTGGCGACGAGGCTCGCGTGGAATCGACCGTGGCCGTCGACCACGACGGTTCGCTCGTCACCCCTGGCTGTTCGCACCACCACGCGCTCCGGCGGCGGCGACCCGATCCGCCCGAGCACGAGCGTCCTACCCCCACCGCGGGGATGAAACTCCGCAGCGGTCACGACGGGGGCGCGGAGGGGCGATTCCGGGGGCTTTTTGGGCTTGCCCACGACCCTGGTCGGCGGCTTCACGGCGACGCCCTGTCCTCGGAGCCGGACTGTGTGTTCGGCGACCACGCCGTTCGCGATGAACTTCAGACCGACGTCGAACGCGCCGCTGCGGTCGGGAACAAACTCGATCCGCAGGCGATGCGTCTTTCCGGGAGCGAGCTTCTCGGGCAGCCGACCCTTGAGTTCAAATCCCTTCTTCGACAACTCGATCTTCAACCGCAGCGTCCGCTTCCCGCGATTGCTGACTTCGAGAAACTGACGACTGCTGCTCCCGACCTCGACCTCGAGAAAGTCGATCAGACCCCAGCGGGACAGCTCGAGCCGCGGAGCTAGCGGGTGACGGATCGTCGATGGCTTTGGCCCCGAGCCGAACTCCACGCGAACCTCGCCTCGGTCCGGGTCCGATTTCACGGAGAAGCCCTCGACCGACGCCTTCACGCGGCGCTCGAGGAGAACTCGTCCGTCGAAGTCGAGCGCGCGGAACTCGATGCCGGCTCCCTTCTCGTAGCCGAACAACAGCAGGTGCCGACCTTCGACGATCGGCCACGATCCTGCGCCGTCGTTGAACTTCCGCGGCAAACGCCGCCCACCGTCGGTCGCGTAGCGCTGGAAGCTCCCGTCATCCTGCACGAGGTAGAGATCCAGAGAACTTCGCACTCCTCCAGCGAGCACGACGAGTTCCTTCCCGCCTCGGACCAGTCCGGCCGCGCACTCCGTGACCGGCTTCTCGAGCGGGATCTTGATCTCACCCCACCCGACCATCACGACCATCTTCTCCTTTCCGGAGCCGCCGTCGCGTTGCAGCACCACGCCCTTGTCGGCCATCGCCTTCGCGTCGAGTTCCGCTACGGCTACCGGCGCCTGACTCTGCACCGCTCCGACGAGAACCAGGGAGAGCACAAGCGCGGGGACAGTCGCCGGACGCTCAGCCGAGCCCTGGATTCGACTCACGCGAGTCACCTCTGGCTTGCCAGTCGACCTCGTCGGCCCTATCAACCCGGCCCTCCCAGTTCACATCGTGGAGCAGGTTCAAGAGTTCGACGACGGAATCCACGTGCATTCGTTCCAAGATCCGCGAACGGTGCACCTGGACCGTCTTGTGGCTCAGTCCGAGATTCAACGCGATCTCCTTGACCGTCTTGCCTTGGCAGAACATGGGGAGCAGTTCGAACTCACGCTTCGTCAATCGCTCGAGACGGCTTCGAGTGTCCCGGGCGGTGAATGCCTTGGCTCGTTGCGCGCGCGCGGTGTCGAGGGCGCTGCGCACGAGACCGGTGAGGCGATGCTGGCGCAGTGGTTTCTCCAGAAAGTCCACGGCGCCGTGGCGAACCGCTTCGACGGCATTCGGAATGTCGCCGTGCCCACTCATCATGATCACCTGAACTCCTGGATAGTCCTCACCGAGTTTGCGGAGCAAGGTGAATCGCTCGACTCCAGGAAGGACCATGTCGATGACCGCGCAGCCGAACTCGTTCGGGTGAAGAGCGGCGAGAAACCCCGCCGCGCTGGTGTGACACACCACCGAAACACCGACCGCCCCCAGGAAATTGGCGACCACTCGCAGGATGGCGGGATCATCGTCGACGACGTGTACTCGTTCGGCGGGAGCTTCCGTTCTGGCGTGGTCTGGAATCGCTGTCATGTCTTGGCGATGAGACTTCGATCTAGCGTTGCGAATTGTAGCCCCAGAAGGCTCTACCGTCACCCCAGTGACGATGATAGTCCCAAACCCGTGGATGGTGCTCTTCGGCGCGACCTATTTGGCGAGCATCTCGACGTGCATCCTGGCGAGGTCACCCATGTAGGACAGACTCGTGTGGGTCTTCGCGGACAACTCGAGATGGTGCAGGGCCTTCGCGGGCGCGCCGGTCGCCTCGTAGTACAAGCCCAGATACAGGTGGCAGTAGAAGAGCGCTGACGCCGACTGTCTCGTTCCAGACGCGGACTTTGCCTCGCGGGCCACGTCGGCCGGAGTGGCCCGACCGGCGAACATCTCGTAGACGGTCATCATCGGGATGCGACCATCCGGTCCGACGGGAAGCAGCGCCTTTTTCGCTGCGACGACGCCGTCAAGCTTGGCCTTGCAGAGGAAGTGCCATACCGCGTTCTCCACGTCGTCCGAATTGACGGTACGGTGTGATTCGAACTGACGAATGCCGTCCTGGTAGCGACCTGCGTAGTAGTAGGCGATCCCGCGACGCCAGTGCTGCGGCTCAACGGAGGGATTGGCGGCGATGTAGACGTCGAAATCCGCGATGGCGAGGTCGAAGCGACCCGCCTTCAAGTGGATGTCGCCGCGGCGGTCGGCATCGAGCGGTGAGAGTTTCGGCTGGGCTGGCGGCGGGTCGGCCTCACACCCGCCCCCGACCAGGATTGGGATGACCAGTGCAGTGATCAGAAGACGAGCGGCGAGGAACCTTCGAAACACGAGACTAGGATACGCTCCGAGAACCCAGTCTTCGAGAACTCATGGCCGAACACCTCCCGTACACGCACAACTGCTTCGTCTGCGGCGTCGACAACCCGCACGGTCTTCACCTTCGATTCTCCTCGGCGAATGACGAAGTCACGTCCGACTTCACGCCGCGAGTCGAGCACGCGGGCTACCCCGGCGTGCTGCACGGCGGAGTGGTCGGCGCAGCACTGGACGAGGCGATGTTCTGGGCGGCCACCCACGGGGTCAGCCGTATGCACTTGTCCGCAGAGTTGACAGTGCGCTACCGCAAGAAAGTCGAAGTCGGCTGTAGCTACCGACTCGTGGCGCGAATCGTGAAGGCAGCACGCTCGATGTGCCGAACGGAAGCCGAGCTCCTCGACGCAGACAGCGAAGTGTGCGCGAACGCGACTGGCAAGTATCTGCCACTGCCGAAGGAGGACGTTGATCTCGTTCTCCGGGACTTTCATGCCGACGACAGCACCGTTCCACTCGAGCGTTACCTCGCCAATCGAGACTGATCACGCTTCGCCCGCCGAGGACAGATCACTAAACTCCGTCAGTCCGTAATGGACGCTGTCTGTCTCTCACCCCGGGATCGAAGAATGAACGGACTCGCGCGAACCACGTCGTACTTGTTGGCTCTCCTGCTCGCAGCCTGCGGTGGCGGAGGTGGCGGAGGTGGCGGAGGCGGCGGTGACGTTCTCACCGGAACGCTCACGATCCCCGCGCTGAGCTCCGGCGCGAACTTTCGGGAGCGGGGGCCCAACGACGACGTCCATCATGCCGAGCGGGCCGGAACCCTGGAGGTGGGCGGATCTCTTCGCATCTTCGGTCGAGTCGATCCAAGATCCGATGAGTTGGACGTCTTCCGCATCGCCTCGAAAGGCTCGATGCGAGTCACCGTGGAGCTCCTCAGCGAGCACGCTGCGACGTGCCACCTGTTCGAAATCGAAACCGGTCGCGAAGTGTTCCGTCTGCAGGCCGGGCAATCGCGAGCTGTCGGCGTGGGGGTTCGAGAATTCGACCTCGTGGTCGCTCCCGGGGCTGAGGCGTCGGACTACGTCGTAAACCTCGAGACCTCCGCTCCGGAGAACGAGGACATCGACCTGCCGTTGCCCGCGCACGCGCCCGCCCGAGAGAGCGACCCACAGGCGCTCTACCTGGGTGCGCACTACGAGATGATCCCCGGCGAGATCGTGGTCATGCGCGACGGAGACAATCCGGAATCCGCGCTGAAGATCCCTGGGTGCGAACGGCTGAGCGGCGGGAAGGGACCACTCGAGCTCTACAACATGATCGGGCCGAAGCTCGCGAAGCCTCTCGACCAGGGAGCGACGCTCGCAAAAAGTCTCGAGCTCGCGACGACGCTCCTCGCAAAGCGCATCGAAGAGATGCCCGGCGTCCGCGCCGCGTCGCCGAACCTCCTCTACCGCGCGTTCACCACCGAGCCGAACGACCCGCTCTACGCCCGGCAGTGGCACTACAAGCAGATCAAGCTGCCGTTGGCGTGGGACATCACGACCGGATCGTCGAGCGTCATCGTCGGCGTCGTCGACACCGGCATGGTCCTGGGACATCCGGATTTCGTCGGCAGGCTGATCGCCGGCGTCGACATGATCTCCAACATCGACAGGGCGCTCGACGGCGACGCCCGCGACCCCAACCCGGATGATCCTGGTTCCGGTGGTGGCGCGGTCCCGAGTTCGTTCCACGGCACGCACGTCGGGGGAACGATCGGGGCTCGGACCAACAACGCTTCAGGTTGCGCCGGCGTCGACTGGAGCTGCAAGCTCATGCCGATCCGCGTCCTCGGCAAGGGTGGCAGCGGCTCGCTCCAGGACATCGCCGACGGGATCCTCTACGGGGCACGGTTGCCGAACTCCTCCGGAACTCTGCCACCCCAGAGATGCAACGTGATGAACATGAGCCTGGGCGGACCGGGTTCGACGACGGTCTTGCAGAAGGCCTGCGACGACGCTGCAGCCGCTGGGGTCCTGTTGATCGCCGCGTCGGGCAACGACAACAAGTCCGTCATGAACTTTCCGGCGAGCTACACATCTGTCGTGTCGGTCGGTTCGACGGACTACGTCCGTGCGCGAGCGCCCTATTCGAATTTCGCGAACAACATCGACATCTGGGCGCCGGGCGGCAACCAGCGCGTCGACCTCAACGCGGATTCGTTTCCCGACGGCGTTCTCTCCACCGTGGCGACGGGATTCGCGACCACGCGCGCCGCGTCTTACACCTATCTGCAGGGGACTTCGATGGCCTCCCCCCACGTCGCCGGAGTCGCCGCGTTGATGTTGGCCGTCAAACCGGCGATGAATCTGAGTGAGTTCAAGGGAATCCTGGCTTCCAGCGCTCAAGCGGGCAACAACCTCCCCAACAGCGGCGTCTTGATCGACGCGCACGCGGCAGTGCTCGCGGCGAAGTCGGGTGGACCGACGACTCCGATCCTCGTCGCGACACCGAATGCGGTGAACTTCGACCCAGGCGAGACCGCGAAGTCGGTCACGCTCGCGAACAAGGGAACGGGGACGCTGACCTACGAACCGACGAAGAGTGGCTTCACCTACAAGAGTGGGACCGGTTGGCTCAGCCCGACCATCGTGACCGGTGGCACGAACATCACGCACAATCGGTTGGATATCGTGGTGAATCCAACGGGGCAGGCCAACGGAAAGTACGAAGCCCTGGTGACAGTCGTGTACTCCAGCGGAGGCTCCGACCACACCGCGCTCATCACGATCACCATGCATGTGGGCTCGAGGAGCGCGAGCGGGGAGACGATATTTGTGTTGGTGGTCGACTTCGACACCCTGAACACGAGCTTCCAGGCGACCACGACCGCCAAACAGAGCTACCTCTACGCGGTGCCAGCCGTGACCGTGGGATCGTATCTGATCGCGGCGGGCACGGACCGGGACAACGACGGCTTCATCGGAGACGCCGGCGAGTTGTTCGGCGTCTGGCCAAGTTGGGACTTCCCACTCATCCTGTCGGCCACCGGGACGGGTCAGACCAGAAATGGTCTCGACTTCGACCTCGGCCTGATCATCAAGCTCAGCACCGGAAAGGAACGACCGAAGTTCAAGCTGCTGCCGCGCCGCTAGTAGCGGTGCACGGCCTTGATCTGGCCGAGACCCGTCTGCCGCCAGACTTCCTTCCCCTTCTCGTCGAGGAAGACCACGTCGTTGCCCGCGATCACGGTGGATCCATCGCTAGCCCGCATCGCGGAGTGCGGCTTGTCCTTTGTGTACTCCCACACGACCTTGCCCTTGGGATCCACTTCCACGACGCCCTTCCCGCTACTGCGAACGAACAGCGTGTTGCCGTTGGCCAGGCGCTCGGCGTCGATGACACCACCACCGGTGTCATGGCTCCACACGACTTTGCCCGCGGGGTCCACCTCGAAGATCTTGCGCGCCGGACTGTCGACGACGAGGGTGTTGCCCGAGGGCAGCCGATCTGCGTCGTTGGGCCAGTTCGTGCCCTTCCACTCCCAGACGAACTTGCCGTCGCGGTCGACCTCGACGACGCGCTTCTTCTTGCCGCCTGCGATGATGGTGTGACCGTTCGAAAGGCGATCCGCGTCGAGGGGGTTCTTGCACTCAGACGTCTCCCACACGATCTTCCCTTTCGCGTCGATTTCGACGACCTTGCCCTGCTTGAGCAAGCACACGAGGTAGTTGCCGTTCGCAAGTCGATCAGCGTCGTAGATCTGCTCGCCGACGACGATCTCGCGGATCTGCTTGCCCTTGGCGTCGAACTCCACGATCCGGTCCTTGCTGATCTCCGCGACCTGAGTGATCCCGAGGTCGCGAACTCCCGCGACACCCCAACGTCCGGCGTGGGCCCGCACTACATCCTTGTCCTTCGCGAGCTTCTCGAGGCTCGGAAGCGCCGAGCGAGAATGGTGCCCCAGCATCCTCAGTATCTGCACGCAAGAGCACACGACTTCAGATCGAGGATGGTTGATCGCGCGCGTGAGGGCGGGGACGGCGTCCTTTCCGAGGAGCAGCAAACCGCGAGCTGCCTCGCGTTTCCTCTCCGGTATCTCGAGGAACGTGACCAGACGTTGCGCCTCTCGTCTGGCGAGACGGTCCTTGTCTCTCTGCGCCATCGCGAGCCCGCCCGTCAAGAGAACCAATACGGCGGTCAGTTCTTCACGCAGCACCATGTCGCGAATGCTACTCGATGTCGATTCGAGTGCCGACGGGAACTACGATCGGCGAGATGAACCGAACTCTCTTCCCAGTATTCCTGTTCGTTGCGGCCCTCGCGACTCAGCCGCTCGCCAGCCAGGACGCGGAGAAGCCCGGACGACCCAACATCCTGTTCGCCATCGCCGACGACTGGGGGTGGCCACACGCAGCCGCGTACGGCGACGCCGTCGTCAAGACACCCAGCTTCGATCGGATCGCCGCGCACGGGATGATGTTTGACCACGCGTATGTCTCTTCGCCGTCTTGCACTCCGTCCCGGGGAGCCATCCTCACCGGCAAGTACCACTGGCTGCTCGGGCCCGGAGCCAATCTCTACGGAACGTTTCGAGACGACCTGACGACATACGTCGAAATCCTGTCGAAGACTGGTTACGCAGCCGGCTGCACGGGCAAGGCGTGGGGCCCCGGGCGACCCCAGACACGCGGGCGACCGCTCGCCGGGAAGCGTCACAAGAACTTCGGCGCGTTCCTGAAGGCGCGCGAGGGCGGCAAGCCGTTCGTATTCTGGCTCGGCACGTCGGACCCGCACCGACCATTCAAGAAGGGCTCCGGCAAGAAGAGCGGCATGGATCTCTCGAGGGTCCACATGTTCGGGCACTACCCGGACGTCGAGGAGATCCGCAGCGATGTCGCGGACTACTACTTCGAAGTGCAACGCTTCGATCGCCTCGTCGGAAACGCGCTGAAGCTGCTAGAGGCGTCGGGCGAGTTGAAGAACACGATCGTCGTGATGACCGGCGACCACGGCATGCCGTTCCCGCGCTGCAAGAGCAACGTCTACGACGCCGGCATGCGGGTGCCGCTGGCGATCATGTGGGGGGACCGCGTCGCGACCCCGGGTCGAACCTCGAAGCAGTTCGTTTCCCTCACCGATCTCGCGCCGACGTTCCTCGAGGCCGCGGGAGTCGCAGTCCCGAAGGACATGACCGGCCGCAGCATGATGAAGCTGTTGACCGACCCGGATCACGAGGATCCGCGACGCTCCTCGATCATCTTCGGCAAGGAGCGCCACGTCCCCTCGCAGGAGACTCCGAACATGGGCGGCTACCCCTGCCGCGCGATACGGACACACCGCTACCTGTACATCGTCAACTACAGTCCAGACCGCTGGCCCAACGGCACGCCAAACTTCGAGAAGGCAGCCATTCCCGGCAATTGGTTCGCCGACACCGACAACGGCCCGACGAAGACCTACATCATCGCGAACAAGGACAAGGACGACGTGCATCGACGGGCGTACGAGTTGTGCTTCGCGAAACGCCCGGCCGAGGAGTTCTACGACTTGAAGGCCGACGAGGACCAGCTGCGGAACCTCGCGTCGGATCCAAAGGTGAGGGACGAGATGAACGACCTGACCCGGAAGCTGGCCAGCCTTCTAGCGGTCTGCCGCGATCCCCGATCCGACGGCAAGGGCGACCAGTGGGACCACGCGAAATACACCGGCGGCGGCCCGAAGCACCCATCCTGGCGCAAGAAGAAACAGCGACGGAAGAAGTAGCCTCGGCTACTTGGCCAACACGATCTTCGAGAACCCCGCACGTCTCTTCTGGCGACCAGGCACGCGTTCCACGATTCGGATCGACAACCGGCGAATCGTCCGCGGCTTGGGCAAGACGAACGTCGTGACCGCGATCTGATCCGGGTCGAGCTCGACGCGAATCGGAGCCTTCTGGTTGTTGATCCGGATCTCCACAACCTTGATCCGATCAAAATCTCCGAGACTCGCAGCCCGGGCGCTTGCCTGGGTGAAGACCACGCGGCCGGCTTTGACGGCGCGCTGGAGCTCGACGGAGATCGAGGGGTATGGATCGCCGGGCGCGCACACCCAGTGCGTGTCGTTCCGGCCATCGAACGCGAGTCTCGCCTTCTTGGGGACACTGCTCGCGGTCGCCTTTTTCTTCAAGTCGCGCAGCAGATCCTTGCTCGCCATGCGCGCCGCGTCTTCCATCCAGATCGCGAAGATGTCGCGGATGTTGACCTTCATCTCCGGCGACTCGACGGTCTCGGTCGGCTTCAACTCGCCTGGCGGCACGTCCGCTGCGACCAACTTGATCCGCGCACGGATCTGGTGGCTGCCTCGCGGCAGAGCGTGCGCGCGGTAGAGGAACGCGTCGTGCAACCACGCCTTGGTCGGATTGCCCGCGACCTGGCCCAGCACGCGGTCGCCCTCGAGATACTCGACCTGCACGATCCGGAGACCGTGGCGGCCGTGCTTCTTGATCAGGCCTTGGCCGAATCCCTTCACCCACAACGAGAGCGGTTGCTGTCCGGCCCCGCCGATCTGCACGTTGTCCTTGGCCACGCCAGCGGTGAAGAGGTACTTCAGAGAATTGCCGCCACTCTTGCCGGTCTCCACCGCCCCCAGGCTGGTAGCGCGCCGGAGGAACAGCAGGGCGAAAGCGGTCTTGCCCTCGGGCTGGTCGCGGTACTTCCACATCCCGTCGCGTTCCTGTTCCGCAACCAGGTACTTCGCACCCTCGATGTACCACCACCGATCCCCCATCTGCTCGACGCGCGTCAATGATCCGACGCGCTCGAGTCCGTAGAGGAAGTAGTAGAGCCAGGCGCCGTGACCAGGGTTCTTGGTGACGCTGAAGTTGTAGCCCAACCATCCCAGGCCCATTTCGACCGCGTCGTCGATCTTGCTCCGGTCACCGCGTCCGAGATTCTCACCGAGACCGATCTTGCACATCTGCAGGATCGACACGCCGGCGGCCGTCATCGATCCGGTCGGCTTGCCCCGAGGGCGGTAGCCAAAACCCGCGATCTTCATCTTGCCCGCGGAAACCGTGTGCTTGCCCATGCGCTTCGTCGCGACGCTGCGTGGCTTTTCCCGGTAGTTCAGCGTGCCTCTGAGGAGCTTCCGCCAGATCGCTCCTGGAACCTTTAACTTGTGCTTCTGCGCCATCCACAAGCCCAGTGCGGCGTACTGGGTGTTCGAAAGATCGGCTCGCGTCGTGTTGTGGTTCTTCGGGTAGCCGAAGTCACCGCCTTCCTTCTGCCACCGTATGAGCAGCGAGGAGAGCTTCTTGATCCGCGGACTGTGTTCGGGGAGGCCAGTCGACCCGTACGCCAGCATCAAGCACGCAGCCGTGTAAGTGTACGGAGGCTGAATGGTGTCCAGGTACAAGAACGCCCGACGAACGGCCGGGTGGCTCGCACTCACACCGCACTTGAGCAGCGCATACGTACACAGAGCCGTCTTGCCGCCAGGGTAGTTGCCCCACCGCCCCCAGGTTCCGTCGCTGTACTGCCCCTTGAGCAAGGCCTCGACGCCCTTGGCGATCGCAGCGTCGATCTCCGGCTTGAGTTTCAGTTCGTCAGGGTGGATCTTCGGCTGAGCCACGACCCCGCCGACGACCAGAAGAGCCAGAGTGAGCAAGAGGCCTGTGCGCATGGCCCGCACATCCTATACGTTCGGGGGACCAACGTCGGCGATTCTTCGCCCAGACAACCCGCGTCTAGCCTCCTGAACATCAGATATCCTCTCGCGCAACAATGAAAGGTATCCACGTCTTCGTAGTCCTCTCTGCCTGCCTGGCCGGCCCGCTCTCGGCACAGGATTCGGACGTCCCGGACGAGTTCCGAGCCGTCCACGAGCTCGTCTCGAAAGGCATCGCCGCAGGGAAGACCCCGAGCGTCGCCCTGGCCGTGATCCGAAACAATCGCATCATTTGGACCGCGGCCTACGGCTACGCGGACGTGGAGAACAAGCGCAAGGCGACCCCGGACAGTATTTACCTGCTCGCGTCCGTCACAAAACCCATGCTCGCGACCGGTCTGATGAAGCTCGTCGACGACGGCAAGATCGATCTTGACGCCCCGGCAAACAGCTACTTGGCCAAGGTGAAGATCCGCTCGTACGCCGGCGACGCGAAGCGGATCAAGATCCGGCACCTCGCGAACCACACGTCCGGCATCCCGGCGCACTGGAACTTCTTCTACAACGGCGTGGAACCCCCGAGCCGGGACGTGACCATTCGCCGCTACGCGTTTTCCCTCAACTCAGCCGGTGGGGTGTGGGAGTACTGCAACCTCGCGTTCGGTATCCTGGATCACATTGTCACGCTTCAGTCGGGCAAGCCGTGGGGCAAGTTCCTGGAGGAGTCGGTCTTCGATCCGGCGGGAATGCGACGCACATCGGACCGCGTTCGCCCTGGGTTCGAGAAGGACGCGACGCGTCAGTACGACATCGACTCCGCTGGGCGGTTCGTACGTGTGGGCAAGTACGCATTCGATCACGGTGGTGCGTCGGCATGCTGGAGCACCGCCAACGACCTCGCGCGCTTCCTATTGCTCCACCTGAACGAAGGCCAAATCCGCGGCAACCGCATCCTGAGCAGGAAGGCGGCCAAGGAGATGCAACGTCGAACGGCGTTCCAACCCGTCAAAGGAAACATCGGCAACGGCGTCGCGTGGTTCATCGGCAAGCATCGCGGCAATCCGTCGTTCTACCACGGCGGCGGCATGCCTGGCGTCTCGACGCACATTCGCGGATTCCCCGAGAGTCGCTCGGGAATCGTCGTGCTGACCAACGGATACAACCACGCGTTCAAAAACGAGGTCATCGAGCGCCTGTTGGGCGCCCTCATGTCAGTGGGCAAGGTGGACGGCAAGAGGCAAACTCAAGTCCTGCCACCTCCGACGCGCGAAAACTGGGTCGGGAGCTGGCGAGGGACCTTCCATCACCACGAAGGCAACCTGCCAATCTCGTTGGTGGTACCCGCGAAGGGACCCGTGCGAATCCGGCTCGGCAAGAGCCCCGAACGCGAGCTCACGGGTGCTGCGATTCGAAACGAAGCGCTGGTCGGCGTCCTCTCGGACTTTCGCCTCGGGACCCAGCCAAGCTTTCACGGCAAAGTCAACGTGACGTTCTCTCTGCGGCTGATAATGCATCAGCTCATGGGACCCGCGACGGCGAAGGCCGACGGCTACTTCGCACTGTCGCACTACGTCGCGATGCGGCGCGTGCCAAAGTAGCGCCCGCGACTACTCGAACCAGTTGGCGAAGATCATGTTCGGGCCGTCCGAGTTCGCGGTCACAACGTCTGGGCGCCCATCGCCAGAGACATCTCCGACGGCCACCCAATACGTGACGTGGGACTCGTCACCGAAATGCGCCTCGCGCATGCCCCGCAAGGCCGCGTTGCCGAAATAGACCACGTTCCTGCCGTTGCCGTTTCCCACGACGATGTCCAGCTTGCCATCGCCGTCCAGGTCGGCCACCGCCACACTGGAGCTCCGGTCTTCGGATGATCCGAAGCGGATCTCCTCGCGAAAGGTACCGTTGCCACGCCCGAGGAAAATTCCGTTGTCCCTGTCCGTGTTCACGGCGATGAGATCCAGAATGCCATCCGCGTTGAGGTCCGCGGCGGCGAGGGCACGATTGCTACCGGAACCCTCGCCGAACAGGTGGGGCTCGCCGAACTGACCGTGCCCATCGTTCAAGTGAACCGCACTCGGCGTGCGCCGATTGGCCAGCGCGAGATCCAGGTCACCGTCCCCATCGAGATCCACCGCCACGACCTGGATCGTGTCGCCTTCTAGAGCTCCGACAAAGCTGGCGTCGCGAAAGTTCCCGGCACCCGCATTGATGAACACCTGGTTCTTCTCTTGCCGGTTTGCAACGACGATGTCGAGCCACCCATCGCCGTTGAGGTCCGCGAGGCAAATGCCGCGCGTGTTGCTGTCGGTCGCGCCGAGAACGGCGCCCGGCGTGAAGTTGCCCTTTCCGTCGTTCCGGAAGACGCGATTCGGTAGCCGATCGTTGCCGACGACCATGTCCAGATCGCCATCCTTGTCCAGATCGCCGAGCACTGCGGCGTAGCTGGTCTCTGCGGCGTCACCGACGTTTCGCACCGTTTCGAAGCGCCCGTCTTCGTTCAAGTACACCTGATTCTGGCCGGGCCAGTGACGACCGTTCGCGACGCTCACGTCGAGGTCGCCATCACCGTCGACATCTCCGAGGCATACCGAAGCCGTCTTGACTCGATCCTCCCCGAGCCGCTGAACCGAGAACGCCTTCGACACGCTCGCCGTCGAAGAGCACGCCCAGAGCAACGCGCACGAGGCGAGCAGAATCAGGACAAGATTGCGAGAACTCGATTCCACTCTCATGTCGCACTCCGAGGACCGTGGGAAGAGTCTGTTCATGTCGTCCGATCGACTCGGATACTAGCACGCGAGCCCTCTCCTCTTCCCGCCGAAGTCTACGTGTACAGCCGGTACATCTCTGACTCCCGTACCCACCACGCCTCATCCACCTCGCACAACTCCTCCAGACCCGTGGTCGTCAACCCTGCATCGATCGCGACCCGCGCCCGGTCACTTCCGGTGAGGATGTCGACCCCACCGATCGGGTTGGGTCGGTCCAGCACGAGAACCGGGATTCCAGCCTCCGCGCAAGCTTCGAGGTAATACGTGACGGTCCAGATGAACGTGTAGACCCGCGTCCCGACATCCTGCAGGTCGACGACGAACAAATCCAGACCGTCGAGCATCGCCGGGGTCGGCTTGCGCTGCTCTGAGTGGAGGCTGTAGATCGGGACGCCGAGTTCGGGATGTTCCGCGTGCGGCGCTATTGAATCGCCACCCGCACCCAGGGCAACGTCTCGCGGATGACACCACCACTCTGGAGCGTCAGCCCAGACACGAACACCTTCACTCCACGGGCGACCGCGACGTTGGGAACTACGAGCTTTCCCGCCCCGCGACCCATGCCATCCAGCGTCCCGCGGAAAGAGACGAAGATGCCGTTGGGTTGCAAGCTGGTCTCGAGTACCGGATCTGGAAACAGCGGGACCACGTGATCGACAGCCAGCCGAATCGTGCCGCGTTGCAAGGACGCGGCGAGGAGGTAGGGAAAGTTCTTCGCCGCCGAGCTGAAGATCGGCAGCGTGAGTGTCGTGCCGATCTTCATCGTCGGAGCCGCTTCGAACGCCCGCGGACCGAGGAGGAACCGCAGCGCGCGGATCATGATCTGCGCACGCAAGCCCGCGTCCGTAATCGTCTCCAGGGGGAACCCCAGGTACACCACTCGGCTGCTCCCGTTTTCGCGCTGAATCGCCGCGCCCTTGCCATTGCTGTAGACCAGGCAGAGTTTCGAGCGCGAATCAGCCGGCGCCAGCACGTCCGGATAATCGACGTCGTATGTCCCGCCCGTGCCGTTGTCGAACACTCCGGAAGCGATGCCCGTGAAGATGTGGTTGCCGCTCGCGGCGCCGAAACCGTACGTCTGCGCGTCGTCCTGGACGTAGGACGCGCCAAACGCACTCGTGTAGAAACTCCTGTCGGCGCTCGAGCCCTTCGCCCACAGGTCCCACCCCACTTCAGCCCCGCTCAACAGCAACCGACCACCGCCGTTCAAGTAGGCCTGCACTGACGACTGTTCCGCTGCTGAGAAGGACTCGTCGGCGGTGCTCTCTTCCCCGGACACCCAGTTGACCACGCGGTAGCTCGTGAGTTTGACCCGACCCGACTGGACCGCTTCGTTCGTGGCTGCGTCGAACCCGAGCGAAAACTCAGAAGCCGCGCGGATGGCTGTACCGTGCAGGCGCAGATAGTCCTTCGTGTTCTCAGGTGCCTTGACGTAGCGACCGAGACGGTCGAAGCCCTGCACCATCAGGAGTTCAGCCCGCTTCGTGTGCGACGTGCCCGCGGTCAGGACCTCGGTCGGGAAGGAACGCCCGCTCGCGTTCCACGCACGCACACGGAACGACAGTACCGTACCGTGCAACAGCGGCGCCGTCGTCCACGCGGTCTGGTTGGTCTGTGCGACCTGCACGAAGCCCTTTCCGTCCGGCGATTGTTCGATCGAATAGTGCGTCGCGCCCGACACCGAGTCCCACACGACCGCCAACCCTCGATTGGGTGCCTGGGTGACGCGCAGTCCGACCGGCGGTTCGGGGGGAAACGGCGCTGTCTTGTGGAAGTACCGCATCACGCCCCGTGCGTACGCTCGCCCACCCACGTACCGAAACCGCGGATCGTGCAACGCGCGGTGGTCCTTGGTCCCGGCTCTGTCGTGGAATGCGAGCTCGAGCAGCACCCCGGGCATCGTTTTCAGCACGCGGACCTCGCCGAAGTTCGCGGACTTGCGCCCGCGGTCCGTCCACGAGCTGTCGTAGTGCGTGTGGATGTCGCCGACAATCTGATCATGTACCGCGGCCTGAAGGGCAGCAGACCCTGCCGACGGCGTGCCGTTGTAGATGAACGACGAGGTCCCAGTGCCGCCGCCCGCGTTGGTGTGCAACGAGATGAACGCGTCTGCACCGCGCCACTCGGCGTAGCGTGGCCGAGCGGTCACGTCGTCGCCGTTGTCCTGTCCCGTCGTCGTGTTCCAGACCGACGACGGAGCACCCGCGAACTGCGTCCAATACCGGCTGCATTCCTGCCATCGCGGCTTGCCGCTCGTGCCAGTGCCCCGGGAGATCGAACCCATGCCTCCGCCGATGCGCAATGCGTCAGCGATGACGAATCGACCCGGCGTGCTGCTCTGATTGTCGAGCATGACCTTCGCGCCAGCCGTCTTCGTGAACGCGAACTTGCCGAGGAACGTCCAGCACAGGGGGTGCCCCCGCTGGTCGAGTTCGACAGTCGTCTTCCCGCCGCTGTGCTGCACGGTGTAGCGCGCGTCAGGGGAGGACTGCGACACGACTGGAAAATACGCGTAGACGGGGTAGATCCCGTCCGCGGGCACGGCGAGCGTCCACTCCGCGGTGGACGATACCGAAGTCGCCGTCAACGCAAACTGGAACGTCCTGTTCAGATACCCACCCTTCGACGTCAGCCACGACCCCTGCGAAGAATACGGGCCCGTGTCGTTGTCGCTCTGACCCTCGAACGGGATCTCGCCACGTTCGCGACACAATACGACGCGGGCGCCCATGTTCTCGAGCGCCGGGATCAGGTAACGGTTCGCGATTTCAGCTGTGTGGATGTCTTCGATCAGCCCGTCGATCAAGCCGCGCTGCGGGATCCAACCGAGAATCGTGTGCCAGTAGAAGCCGTGACTTGGCGAAACGGCGATGGTCTTGCCGTTCAAGACGCCGAACCCAGACGCTGGTAAGGACGGCGGCGAAGACGACGGTGACGCGATCGGTATCGCATCCCTCAAGAGATCCGTCAGCCGGCGAACACGGCCACTGGCGTCTTTCACCATGAGCGTCACTGAGTCGTACGGCCCTGCACGCACGACGGTCTTGGCAATCTGTTCGATCGCATCCTCGAGAGCCGACGCCCGCGGTATGAGGGAAAGAAACTCTGCGCTCAGTGTCAGCGTGACCCCGCGCCCGGCGATGCTGAGATCGAGCAACCGCGTGTTGGGGGGGATCGCGGTCGTGACGCCCTGCTGTGTCTCCGCCGTCGTCGGCCCACGGAAGAGTCGGTCGACAACGCTTCGCACACCCGCGGTCGTGGCGGAGACCGCATGCAGGTTTTCCGCCCGACGCAGCAACGCGTGCTGCGCTTCGAGACCCGAAGCGAGGAGAACGAAGAACATGACTCCGGTGCGCATGGAGAGGCGCATCTTATCCGTTCGACCCTCTCCCGTCCCAGATCCATGACTCGCGCCGCGCAACTACCCAAGATTGGTCACTGTCGCTGCAACGATTCGTTGCAAACCGGAGCGATCTCCGAGCACTGCAAAGACGCGTCAGTGCCCCAAACACCTGCTGCGACAGCACCGGAGACATGGACGTCTTCGCGACCGATCCCCTGGGCAAGCGATGGCTCGTGTGCAGCTCCGCAACATGACCCTGCGTCCTGATTCCTATCAGGTCGTTCGACGGTCTCCACCTGCACCGAGTGCATGGGGACCTGGCATCATAGTCCTCATCACCGGCGACCGGCATCGGAAGAACACGCCCTGCGCACCCATGCGCGGAGTTCCCGACGCAATGGGAGGTTCCGCAGGACCCACTCGTCCGTGTGGTTGCGAAACGGCAACCGACGCAGGGTGAAGCGACCGTCGGGCGCGGCCTGCGCCAGGTATCGCCTCGTCTCCTCGACGGACCGTTCGTGGCTGATCCACTGGGGCCGGTCACCGAGACGCGCGAGCCTACGGGCCGCGGCGATTCGATCGGACCCGGTGTACGACCAGCGACGCACTCCGTCGTAGTGGCTGTGGCAGATGAAGCCGCACCACAACTTCGCGATGTCCGCGTCGTGCAAGCCGATGAAGTTGCACGCGATCGCCCCGCGGGAGAAACCGGCGAGGAAGACTGCGCTCGGGTCGCCGCCGTACTCGCGACAGACCCGCGGCACTACCGCCTTGCAGTAGGCGACCGTCTTTGCCACGTCACCCCACCACTGCCTCTGGTTCTTCCGTCCCGCGACGGCGACGTACGGAAGGCAAATCCAGATGAAGCCCTCGCCACCGCTAATGCCGAAGCCGAGATTTGATCCTTCGACGCGACCCGTCGACACATCGCCAAACCTGTTCCGGTAGGGGCCGTTGCCAGCGTACTCGACGATGACCGGGAAGCGCTTGCCAGGCGCCCAGTCAGTGGGCAAATACAGTAGATGGTGGACGTCGGTGCCCTGGTACTCGGGCGCGGTGACGCGAACCCTGTCTCCCGCTTTCGGCGCACCATCGCCAACAGCAGGGACGATGAGGTCCCGCGCGACGGATCCGATGTCGACGGGCACCGTCGACGCGGGTGGCGCCACGGGCAGCGCCGCGCAACCCGCGAACAGAAGCGTGACTGCGAAGCGCGCTACGGCCATCACCTGGATTCCAGCGGAGGAGCCTCGCCACCTTTCATCGTGGTGATCTCGACGGTCATCTCGCCGCGGACTTCGGCGCCCGAACTCATCCCGGCGACCTCCAACTTCGCCTCGCCGGAGACCATCTTGAAGCCCTTGGGATTCAGGAATCCCATCCTGCCCTCGATCAAAACGCCCTGAACCGTGACCCACTGACCCTTCGAAGGGCAAAACTCTTCGATCACGGTCGACACCGCCAGAAAGAACAGCTTCCCATCGGACGCACGCTCGCCGGTGAGAACGATCGTCGGCGGCTTCGGGCCGCCATCGATGGTCGGCCACGTGCTCCTCTCCGACTTCACTCCGACCGACTTGAACGTCACCTTCTTCCCATCGAGTGTCAGCTCCATCACGGCCTTCCCACTGTTGGTGGGCGAACTCTCGCGATAGGTCGTGGAGAACTTCGCCGTCGCGCTGCCCACCTTCTCGAAGTACATCAGGGCACGCGGTCCCGTCGTCAGCTTGACCGGCCAGTTTCTCAGGCTCCGTTCCATGATTCGCCGTCGAGTCCTGATGAACCCGCGCACCTTCTTCAACGCCTCCGCCGGATTCCGCTGGAGATCGCTGACGTGCTCCATGACGAGAGCCTCCATCCGATCGAGGTCGGCGCCGAGCTTCTCCTCGTTCCACACCGTTTTCAGGAGCCCCTCGAGGGTCACGCGGTATCGCTTCTGAATCGCCGGGATCTGGTAGAGCAGGTTCGGCAACGTCGCCTGGCTGTGCACAGCCTTCGTCTTGATGACGTACGGCGGCAGTGGCATGGTGGCCACGAACGCGGAGTCGACGCCCCACGGCAGGAAGTACAGCTTCGAATTCTTCGGGTTCTGGTACAGGAAGAAGTTGTTCTGGTTGTTCGTGTAGCCGTCCCAGAATCCCGTCAGGCTCTCCACCGCCCAGAACTTCAGGAACGCGTCGATGTCGAGCACCTTCGAAAGCTCAACGAGACTCACCTCTTCCTTCGCCAGGATCTCGGCGACCCTCTTCACGGGGCCGAGCGTCGTCTTGCCCGTCTTCAGCTGGAACTTCGCCAATCCGTCGACAAAGAAATCAGTGACCGTCCCTTCGTAGAGATTGCCCGAGCTGTCGCCAAACTGGTGCTTCAAGAACGGCGGCTTGATCGACTCGACGTTGGAGTAGATACCGAGCGGGCGACCGTTCACCGTCACCTTCGCGAAGTTGCACCGGGATGCCGGCGAACCCGCGTCGCGAAACAGCTTCAGCGCCAGAACCTGGCTGACCTGCGAGCGGTCCTGCTTGTTGTTGTTCAGGGTCAAGCGATCGAAGCCCACCGCGGGATCCTGTTTCTTGAACTCGCCGAACTTGATCTTGAGCGAGGGGCGATGTCGATCCAGCGACCCGATGAACCCCTTCTTGCGGATCCCGACGCCCTCGATGCGGACTCCGTCGATCGTGACGTTTCCCTTGTGGTACTTGTAGGGGCTCGTCACGGCTTTCTGGGTGAGCGCCTTGCCGAACGTTCGCGTCTGGCTGCGGAGCTCATCCCAGTCCTTCTCCGGAATCTCGATGTCGACTCTGACGAGATGCCCCGGGGCGAACAGCTTCTCGGCAGTCAGCTTGCCGTCCTGAGTGGATTTCGTCTGGGCGAGTGCCGTACCGGGGATGAGACACGCGAGAAGGACGAATTTTCGACGGTGGGTCATGGAGATTGGTGGGCGGTGGAGCCGGTGCGCAGCGTTTTCTATCGCCTGTTGGTCATATTCTGTCGGAGCCATCGACGACGGCTATTTCTTCTTGTTCGAAGCGCGGCGCCTGGCCTGTTGAATCGGATCCGCGTCGACCGTGGTCTTCTGGTGACGGGCTATCGCCCGCTGGAGCATCGCGTAGGTCGACTGCAGGGACTCCGGCACGTCGGTCGCGGCGATGGGTGACCGCTCGAGCGGGTCTTTCTCGACATCGAAGAACTTGCCGGACGCGTAGAGCTTGAAACGCTGCGTGCGCACGAGTTGTTTCGCTTTCTTCCGCAGGCCATTGCGCTGATACCAGCAGTAGATGTAGTCCTTCTTTCGCCCCTTCTCGCCGCGGAACACGGGCACGAGGCTGCTGCCGTCGATCTTCGGCGATTCGGGGACGGTGGCGCCACCGATCTCCGCGAGCGTCGGCAACAAGTCCGAGAAGTCGACGAGGTCGTCCCGGACCTGCCCCTTCTCGATCGTGCCCGGCCAGCTGGCCATGAACGGCACGTGGGTTCCCGCGTCCTTCATCGTGCCCTTGCCACCCTTGTAGTCACGTCCGTTGAACCTTGACGTGACGCCAGTGAAGGTGCCGTTGTCGCCGGTGAAGATCACCAGCGTGTTCTTGCGCAAGCCGAGCTCGTCCAGTTTGCGCACGACCTTCCCCACCATCTTGTCCGTGTAGTGCACCATACCCGCCCAGTACTCCTGCTTCCTGTAGCCGCCGGGCTCGTTCTTCGCGTCACGCCACATCTTGGGATCCCAATCCTTGCTCCCTGGCGTCGGCACGAAGGGCCAGTGCGGCAGGATCATCGGGTAGTAGACGAAGAACGGACCCTTCTTCCCCTTGCGCTCTTCGAGGTACTTGCAGATGTAGTCGCTGACGACATCGGGGCCGAACTCACCGTTCTTGAAGTCCTTCCTCTCGCCGTCGATCTCGAGCCCCGGGTTCGGGTAGCGACTGGGGCGTCGGTTCAGCTGCCACAAACAGTGACGATCGAAACCAAAGTTACGCACGCCTGCGTAGTCGCCTTTCAGCTGCCACTTGCCCGCGATGCACGTCGCGTAGCCCGCGTCCTTCATGATGTTGCCAAACGTCCTCACGGTCGGGTCGAGCAGCCCGAACTTGACGTAGTTCCGGTTGTTGTAGATACCCGACATGATCTGCACGCGCGTCGGCGTGCAGATGGGCTGAGAGTGCGCATGGCGGAAACGCATCCCGCTCGCTGCCAGCGCGTCGATGTTCGGCGTGTCGTACATCTTGCTACCGTTGCATCCGACGCACTCGTAGCCGAGGTCGTCCGCCATGATGAGTACGATGTTCGGCTTCGCAGTGTTCTGAGCCAGGCTCGGGGCAACAAGCAGAGCGACCGCAAGGAGGGAAAACGCAACACGGTTGAGCATGGGGTCGATTCCGGAGAGAAAGTCAGGCGGCGTAATATAGACCCTGACGCGATCAGGATAGACGACTGGCGCGTACGATAGGCGGCAGCATGACGCTCCATTGCTTGAAGTGCGACTGTGAGATAGCCGAGAAACCGCTCGGGGGCGTGATGACCGACCGCTGCCCACAGTGCGCTGGCATCTGGCTCGACGGTGGCGAGTTCGAGAGGAGCTCCTCGGGTCGCGACACCACCTCGGGCACGCCCCGGCAGCCGAGGCTGCCGCCCCGTGCCGAGACCATGCGCGCCTCGCACACGATCCTCGTCACCATCGTCTCGATCAGCCTGCTGGCAGCGTGCAAGCAGCTCGAGCCCGCACCGCCGGATCTTCCCGCAGACCTCGCGGACACATGGCGGTCGGAGACCATCCCATTGCCCTCGCAGTTCGCACCGGGCCTGCCGAGGGGTGTCGAAGAGTTGCGCTTCGCGCCCGGCATGTACAAGAGCGACGCCCCGGACTACTGGTCGTACGTCTTCGTCCTGCGATTCGAGGAGAAGACCGATGGGAGCGCGCGCGTGAAGGACATCCTCGAGCAGTACTACACGGGATTGATCACGGCTGTCGCGAAAGGCAGAAACGTGCCCCTCGATCGTCCCGCCGCGCAGGTGAAGTTGGAGACGGTGACTGACAGGAAGTTTCGTGCCAATGTGGATCTCATCGATGCGTTCGTCACCGGCAAACCAGTGGTGGTCCACATGGACATCGAGCTGAAGACCTCGGAGAAAGGAACCGCGTTGCTCGCGGCGGTCAGCCCGCAACCGCGCACACACGACGTCTGGCGTTCCTTGAAGTTCGTGCTCGAAGCCATCGAGTAGCCTTCAGGAATCACGCGACGTGAAGCGACTGACAAGCAGGCCAACGAGCAGGATGACCAGGGTGCCGATGACGATCGTCATGAAGTGGTGCAGATGGTTGCGGAACGCGTCCATCGAATCGGGCAGCTGAGGAGAGAGCGCGAGCCAGAAGATCGTCAGGACGCCCACCGATACGCCGGCCACGGCCGCAGGATTCCGGGCTCGACGCGCGATCGTTCCGAGCAGGAACAGGCCGAGCATTCCGCCCGAGAAGACACCCGCGAGACTCCACCACGCATCGAGTGCACTCTTGACGTCGATCATCGCCAATGCCATGCCAATGCCGAGCAGACCGACAATCAGCGTCGCGAAGCGGAGGACGCGCATCTCGCCGCGTTCGTCTCGCGTCTTGGTGCTGAACCGTTGAAAGCCGTCCTTCAGAATCAGGGTCGCGGAGGAGTTGAGCGATGAGTCGACGCTGCTCATCGCCGCGGCGAGGATCGCAGCGACCAGGAGTCCGGTGACACCTACCGGAAGTTGGGTCGCGATGAAGAACGGGAAGACCTCGTCCGGCTTCGTGCCCGCGGGCAGGAGTTCGGGCTGGAGTTGATAGAACGCGAACAGCGCCGTTCCCGCGAGAAAGAGCAACGCGGAGACCGGCATGTAGAGAAGGGCACCGATCCAGACGCTGCGCTTCGCAGCCGCCTCACTCTCGGCAGCCGCGTAGCGCTGGACGTAGCACTGGTCGATCCCGAAGTTCTGGAGGTTGATGAACAGCCCGTAGACGAGAACGACCCAGAACGTCGACTCGGTAAGCGAGCTGCCCAGACTGCCGAGGGAGAACTTCTCGTGTTTTGCAGCCACATCCATGACCGCGGTGATACCTCCCGGAGTCGCGGTGAACAACACCCCCAGAGAAACCAGGATTCCCGCGGTCAAGACCAGGCTCTGGATGACATCCGTCCAGATGACCGCTTCGATCCCGCCGATCAGCGTGTAGAGAATGATCAGGACCCCCGTGCCGAGAATGATCCAGCGGACGTCCCATCCGGTGAGCGGCGCGACGGCGAGGGCGACCAGATAGAGAATCGTGCCGATGCGCGCGAGCTGCGTCAGCAGGAAACAGACCACGCCGTAGACCCTCGCCCACGCGCCGAAGCGATTCTCGAGGTGCGCGTAGGCCGAGACTTCGCCGACGCGCCGATAGAACGGCACGAACCACCGCGTCGCGATCCACGCGGCGAGTGGCAAGCCGATTCCGAACGCAAACGCGTTCCAGTTGCCCCCGAACGACTTCCCCGGGTTCGCGATGTAGCTGATGCTGCTGACGTACGTCCCGAAGATCGAGAGTCCGATGACCCACCCGGCCATCGAGCGCCCGCCGGCGATGAAACCCTCTGTCGTGCTGCTCTTGCGGGCCAGCAGGCAACCACCCGCCACGATGCCGACGAGGTAGGCCAGGAGGACAGCGAGATCGACCGTGTAGAGCTGGGCGGTCACCCGATGGATCATCGCCGAAGCTCGAGGATCCTCACAATCCTTCGAGATCTTCCGCCCGTTCGACTACGGGGCCTGGACCGGAACGACTGGTTGTACTTGATGATCGGGTTCGCGTATGGGCGCGATCGAAGACTCGGACGCAGAGCCATTCGAGGGCCCCATCTCTTGACCTGGCCGAAGATGTTGGCCTCGGATCGTGTGGGCTGACCGCATGACCGCCGACCACGACAAACCGCATGTGCACGGCCCCGGTTGCGATCACGACCACGCTCACGGCCATGTGCAGGATCAAGCGCCCGCGCGTCGCGTCGAGCGGCCCGGTCGCAATGAGCCTTGCTGGTGCGGAAGCGAGAAGAAGTACAAGAAGTGCCACTTCGCCGCAGACGAGGCCGCGTCGCGATAGCGCCGCGCGCCACTGAGAAGCCGCCTACTCCACGCGCTTGATGAGGTGCCAGCCAAACGGGCTCTTGGAGTCGTGGTGCGGCGCCACGCCGACCTTGCCGACTTCGAGACGCCAACCGACATCGCCGAA
>CAYYAQ010000034.1:0-38180 GCA_964469555.1 uncultured candidatus Brocadiaceae bacterium
GTACAGCTGGGTGTTCGGGATCGGAAAGAAGAAGCCGACAGCGGAGTCGTCGATTCCGGCGCGGGCCAACTTGCGCACGAGGCGCGCGGTGTCCTGGAGGTCTTCCTTCGTGTCGTGCGGGAAGCCGATAACCATGAAGGTCGAGATGTTGAGGCCGTTGCGGACGGACGCGAGTACCGCGGTCATGAGCGAGTCCGTCTTCATGCGCTTTTTGATCAACTTGCGAGTCCGCTCGCTGCCGGACTCGGGCGCGAACGCCATCGACTTGCCGCCGCTGCGCGCGAGCAGGCTGGCGACTTCATCGTCTACGACCTCGCAGCGGGTCCCGGACGGGAACTGCCAGGTGATCGGCATGTTGCGCGTGAGCAGCTCCTTGCAGAAGGCGATGATCCAGTCGCGCTTGAGGATGGCGGTGAGATCTTGGAAGGGGAAGTTGGTCGCGCCGTAAGTCTTGTAGTAGCTCTCGATCTCGTCGACGACGTCCTTCGCGTCGCGGGGATGCCACTTCGTACCCCACATGCCAGGGTTGGCGCAGTACGTGCACTGGTAGGGGCAACCACGGGTCGCGAGAATGGGGATTGTCATGCCGGCGTTGACGCCGCACACGTATCCCTGCTCGGTGTATGTTTCGACCTTGAACAGGTCCCACGCGGGCCACGGGATCTCGTCGACCTTGGCATTGCGCTCGCGGCGCTGGACACTCGCCTTTGGCTTGCCGTTCTCGTCGCGGTACCAGATGCCGTGGATGTCGTGGTAGTTCGTGTTGCCGGTTTGGATCGCTTCGAGGACTTCGATGGCGGTCTCTTCACCCTCGCCCTGCGCGACGAAGTCGATTGGCGCCTGCTCCATCGAGAACTCGGGTAGTCCGGTGAAGTGTTCTCCGCCACAGAGGATCGGCGTATCGGGGCGGGCTTTCTTGATGTTCCGGATCAGCTCTCGCACGAGTGGCCACGAGAAGGACCACATGTTGTTCACGCCGAAGACTTCGGCTTCCGGATCGAGGCGTTCGACGATTTGCGGGATCGTCAGCCCGAGGGCGAATAGCTGAGAGCGCGCGCCCTGCGTGACCTGATCGGGGGCTTCACCAACCGCATCGATGACCGAGACGTCGTGCCCGGCTTTGCGCAACGCGGCTGCGATGTACGCGAGGCCCAACGGGAGGCTCGGTCGCAAGGCGGTCATCGCCTTGACGTTGAGGTACAGAGGCGGATGAATGAGTTGGACCTTCATTGGTGTCGATACATCGATGCTGGCGGTCCGGATGGCTCGAGAGGCACAGACCGGAAAGCATACCCGCTGGATCGGCAGTTGGCAGGCCGGTGGGGGCGACTGCAGAGCACGAGGGGCGGGCGGACTGTAGCGGTGCCAGGGCCTGGATCGTGCCGGGGAGGCGCCCGGCGATCTGGTTTTTTGGCGGAGGTCATCTCAGCTCGGTCCGTCCCGGTTGGGGTTGTTATCGACGCTCGACGTGAGCTGAGCTGATTACGGTCTTCGGTGAGTTCGTCACGGAAGCGCTCGATCCGGAAGGAGTTCCCGCCTGCGAGCTTCGCGGGGTCCCGTGGTCGAACTGGTGATGCGATGGGCCGGATTGGAGCGGTTGGAATCGATGGAACCCTCCCTGCCGGAACGACCAGTGGCGGCGGGCTGATTTGTCTGGGTTTTTTGTCGGTTTATTCGCGCGCGATCCGAATCGAGAGGTGGCCCGCAATCCCAAATCCCCGACCGGAGTTCCTCATGAGTAAGTCGTCTCGTGCTGAGCCTGTGCGATCTCGGGCGGGTTCGCGAGTGCGGCTCGGGGGAGTCCTTGCCTCCTCGATAGGGAGGCGGCGGTCGGCTAATCCAGCTCGAGACCCTTCTCTTCTTCCTCGGTGATCCCTTCACCGAAGCTCTGCCCGAGGTAGACCTCGCGCACCCGGGGATCATTGATGATCGTCCCGGGGTCGCCCTCCGAGATCACCTTGCCCTGGTGCAAGATGTACGCTCGGTCCGAGATGCGCAGCGTCTCGGCGACGGCGTGGTCGGTGATCAGGATCGCGATGCCGCGGTGGCTCAGTTGGGCGAGGATCTTCTGAATCTCCTCGACAGTGATCGGATCGACGCCGGCGAACGGCTCGTCGAGCAATAGCAGCTTCGGCTTGGTCGCGAGTGCGCGGCTGATTTCCAATCGGCGTCGCTCACCGCCCGACAGGTTGCTCGCGAGCGAGTCCTTGAGGTGCGTGAGTTGCAGATCGGCGAGCAGATCGTGGGCGATCGCCAAGCGCTCCTTCTTCGGGACGCCTCGTGCCTCGAGGACGGAGAGGATGTTGTCGAGCGACGTCATGTTGCGGAAGACAGACGGCTCTTGTGACAGGTAGCCCATGCCGCGCCTCGCGCGTCGGTACATCGGCATGCGAGTCACCGGCTTTCCCGCGAACGTCACCTCGCCCTGGTCGGGCTTGATCATCCCGACGACCATCCGGAACGACGTCGTCTTTCCCGCACCATTCGCGCCGAGCAGCCCGACGATTTCACCGGTGTGGACCTGCAGGTTTACCCTGTCGACTACCTTTCGTTTTCGGTAGCTCTTCGTCAGGTTGACCGTGCGGAGGAGTTCTTCCATCTACCGGATCCAGCTTGTGATCTTGAATCTGGAGATCGAGCGAAGGAACCGCGCGACCGGGCGGCCCTGGATATGGCTGCGCGGGACGAACCTCGCTGGTTTCTGTTTCGGGGTGAAGGATTTCGCGCCAGGGCCGGAGCCGATCATGAACTGGACCCTGCCACGCGGGAACGTTTCGAATTGGTTGGCCCAAGCCTTCGTGTCCACCTTGCCGTGCAGCGAGTGAATCTCGCCCATCTCGTCTACGAACACGACTCGGTCCCTCGTCTCCATCGGCACCGGGTTGTCGTCATCGTGCGGATCGTCCGTGGAGCCGAAAGCCTTGGGTCGCTTGTTGCCCCAGAGGACGCGAGCCCCGGAATTCGCTGAGTCGTCCGGATCCACGATGTTGCCCTTGTCGTCGACGCCGATCTTGATCGCCGTCCAGTCGCGACCGTCGGCTGAGCCGAGCGTGTTGTCCCCCATCATGAAGAAGTGGCCTTCGGGCACTTCGATGATGTAGTCGTTCTCGAGGAAACTGTGGGTGTAGTGCAGATCGCGCTCGATCGTCACCTCGCCGAACTTGCTCGAACCCTTTCCGACGACGGTGATGCGAGGCACGACCTTGCCGAGCACGGCCTCGGTTTCCTTCGCGACTTCGGCGTTGGTGGTGATGTCCGCGACGATGGGGATGTCGTCGGTGTCCAGATCCTGGATCAGATCGCCGTCGCGGTACGCGATCAGTCTGTCGTCGAGATGTTCGAACCGGATGCTGGTCGTAGCGCCCGCGGCGATTTCGAAGGGAAACAACTCCGACTGCACCGTCTTCGCCGGCATCGTTGTCCGCACGGCCGTGAGCCGTCCCTGTCCGTTCGCCACCCCGAGCGAGAATGTGACGCCGAGCGGGGAGATCTCGATATCTACTTTCACTTTGTCGGGCTTGTTCGTCGGCGTGAGTTCGAATTCGATCGCGAGATCAGTCACGGCGAGCGTGCCCGTGTCCGTGCGTTCCTTGCGCAGGATGTCGGCGACAGCCAGGTCGTAGCCGTCGGTGTAGTTGTTACGCACCTCGTTGTAGCTCAGGCGCAAAGTGTTCCCGCTGGTCGGCGTGCCGATGAACGCTCCGTCATCGGGATCGATCTTCCAGAATTGTTCGCGGCGACCTCTGAAGTGCCGACCGAAGACGTCGCCCTTCTCGGGGACCGAATCCGTGTCCGTCGTCGTCCCGAACAACTCGAGCTTGCGGCGCATGGGGTACATTTCGCGCCAGAGGGTCTGCTGAATCCTCGCGGGCTTGCGGAGGGTTGTCTGGGTCTTGCCGTCCTTCGAGATGTTGTAGAGGTTGCCGCCGGCGATCTTCAGCCGGTCACCGCCGATGCCCACGATGCGCTTCACGTAGCTCTGCACCTGGCGCACGGGGTAGCGGAACACGGCGATGTCCCATCGCTTGGGTTCGTGCAGCATGTAGTAGAGCTTGTCGACGAGGATGCGGTCGGATTCTCCGGCCTCCGGAGAGCCCATCATCGTCGGCTGCATCGATGGCGTGGGAATGACGTACGCCTCGAGCAGGAAGTACTTGAGCAACACGGCCATGAGCACCGCCATACCGAACGATTCGAGCCCGTTGCGGATCGGACCGCGTTTCTCGTCGGCCATCATCACCGGTTTTTTGGGCGTGGCCGTCGGGCTCTTCCCGTCCGCACGCTGCTCAGTTGGGTTCTCCTCCGAGGAGGAGGGCTCTTTCGTGTCGCTCATCGCTTGTCGTCATCGTCGGACTGCAGCACGACCAGGAAGGCCTTCTGCGGGATCTCAACGTTACCAACCTGCTTCATCCGCTTCTTGCCCTTCTTCTGCTTCTCCAGCAGCTTGCGTTTGCGGGTGATGTCTCCGCCGTAACATTTCGCGGTGACGTTCTTGGACAGGGCGCGAATACTCTCGCGCGCGATGATCTTGCCGCCGATCGCCGCCTGGAGGGCGACCTCGAACATGTGCCTTGGAATCTCCTTGCGGAGCTTCTTGAGGATCGCGCGCCCGCGTCGCTCGGAGGTCTCCCGGTGGCAGATCATCGACAGCGCGTCGACCTCTTCGCCGTTCACGAGCAAGCGCACCTTGACGAGATCCGCGGCGTGGTACCCGGAGAGTTCGTAGTCCATCGTCCCGTACCCTCGCGTCATCGACTTCAGGCGGTCGTGGAAGTCGTAGATGATCTCCGAGAACGGCATCGTGAACGAGATCATTACCCGCTCTCGACCGTAGTGTTCGGTCTTGCGATACGTGCCACGGCGCTCTGTGCAGAGCGTCATGACCGCGCCGATGCTCTCCGTTGGCACGACGATATTGCACTCGACGATCGGTTCGCGGTACTCGTCGATGTGGTTTGGGTCGGGGAGCTCGGCGGGCGAGTGAATCTCGATCAGCTCACCGTCGTTCTTCAGGATGTTGTACGTGACGTTTGGCGCGGTTTGGACAAGGTCCATGTCCTCCTCGCGCTCGAGCCGCTGCTGGATGATCTCCATGTGCAGCAAGCCGAGGAATCCGCAGCGAAACCCAAATCCGAGCGCATCGGACGTCTCCGGTTCGAAGTGGAACGACGAATCATTGAGCCGCAGCTTCTCGAGCGCGGCGCGCAGCGACTCGAAGTCGCCGGTGTTCGTCGGGAAGAATCCACAGAACACCATCGCTTTTGCTTCGCGGAAGCCAGCCAGCGCCTCCCCGCGCCGCGCTGCGGCGTCGTGGAGGACGGTATCCCCGACAACCACGTCCGCGAGATCCTTGATGTTCGAGAACATGTAGCCGACCTCGCCGGCGTGCAGTTCCTTCTCGGCGACCATGTTTGGACGGAGTCGTCCGACCTCGAGCACATCGTGCGCCTTGTCGGTCCCCGGCATGAAGATCGCGTCGCCCTTCTTGATCGAGCCCCGCATCACGCGAAGGTAGATCACCACGCCACGGTACTCGTCGTAGACCGCATCGAAGATCAGCGCCTGCAACTTCGCCTCCGGATCGCCCGTCGGCGCAGGAATGATCTCGACGATCTTCTCGAGGACGGCGAAAATGTTTTTGCCGGTCTTCGCGGAGACCGCGACCGCGTCTTCGGCAGGGAGGCAGACGGCGTCCTCGATCTCCATCGCGACCTCGTCGGGCCGCGCGTGCGAGAGGTCCATCTTGTTCAGGATTGGCACGACGGTCAGATTCGCTTCTTCCGCGAGGTGCGCATTGACGACAGTCTGCGCTTCGACACCCTGCGACGCATCGACCAGAAGCAGCGCTCCTTCGCACGCCTGCAACGCTTTGAGGACCTCGTAGTTGAAGTCCACGTGGCCGGGTGTGTCGATCAGGTTGAAGAGGTAAGTTTGGCCATCTAGCGCGGTGTAGTTCATCGCGACGGCTCGCGCCTTGATCGTGATGCCGCGCTCCCGCTCCAGTTCCATATCGTCGAGCAACTGTTCCTTCATTTGCCGCTTGTTGACGGTGCTCGTCAATTCAAGCATGCGGTCGGCCAGCGTCGACTTGCCATGGTCCACGTGGGCGATGATGCAGAAGTTGCGGATGAGGGCGGGGTCGGTCACAGATCTCGATTCTGTTTTAGCCAGTCCGCGAGGCGGCGCAGGGCCTTTCCGCGGTGGCTGACGGCGTCTTTTTCTTCGGGGGTGAGCTCTGCGAAACACCTGCCTGCTTCGAGAAACTCCTGCGCAACGAAGACGGGATCGTAGCCGAAACCCCCGTTGCCCTTCGCCGCCGTCTGAATCACACCTTCGCAGGACTCCTCGAACGACGCGAGGATGCTGCCGTCCGGACCAGCGAGGCAGACGTTGCACACGAATCGAGCCGTTCTCGTCTCCGCGGGTATGTTCTGCAGTTCGCGGAGAAGCTTGTGGATCCGATCGGCGTCGGTGGCGTCGTCTCCCGCGTATCGGGCGGAGAGGACACCCGGTCGACCGTCGAGCGCATCGACGCACAGCCCCGAATCGTCACCGACCGCAAGCGCGCCGACGACCGTCGCGAGGGTCTTGGCCTTCTTGGCGGCGTTGCCGGCGAAATCCGGGCAGTCCTCGACGACGTGGATCTCCTCACCTGCTTCGGACTGCAGGCGGAGGTTGAATCCGAGTGGGTTCAGCAGGCGGTCGAGCTCGATTCGCTTCTTGGCGTTCCCGGTTGCGATCCAGAGGTTGGTCATCTCGCAGGAGATCGCGACGCCTTCAGAGGCCGAGAGCGGCGCGCTGTTCCTTCTCGACCCTCGCGCAGGCCGTGCGACCGCACTCGAGCATCTCCGCGAGCTGTTCTGGCGTGAACGGGTTGCCTTCGGCCGAGCCTTGAACCTCCACATAGTCGCCGCCGGAGTTGCAGACGATGTTCAGGTCCACGGAGGCGTTGGAGTCCTCTTTGTAGTCGAGATCGACGAGGGTCTCGCCATTGTAGATGCCGACGGACATCGCGCTGACCAGATCTGGCATCGGCCAGTTGCGGATATCCTTGCGCTCTTCGAGGTAGAGCAGGGCGTCATACAGCGCTACGCACGCGCCGTTGATCGATGCAGTGCGCGTGCCGCCGTCGGCGGACAACACGTCACAGTCCACCCACAGCGTGATTTCGGGCAGCGACTTCAGGTTGACGGTACTCCTCAGGCTGCGACCGATCAACCGTTGGATCTCGAGCGAGCGGGCATCGACGCGGTTGTTGCGACCGTCGCGGAACTTGCGACCGTGCGTCGCGCCGGGGAGCATCGCGTACTCTGCCGTCAGCCATCCGCCGCCACGACCGTGCATCCACTGGGGAACGTGATCCGTGATGGAGACGGTGCACAGGACCTTCGTATTGCCGGTCTCGATCAAGACAGAACCCGGCGTGTTCTCGGTGAAGGCGCGGGTGAACTTGATCGTGCGGAACTGATCCGGGTCACGATTCTGGCTGCGGTTCAGCGGAGACTCCTTGTCTGCTGGGTTTGCGGCGCGGCTTGTATACACCCATACGGGGCGCATCCAAACACCCGATAGCGATGGGATGGGAATGGCGGGATGGTCCGCGTCGGGGCGGAGCGGTGCCAACGATGCGTCACAGAGCCTCCGCCGGGACCGGCGGATCCGTCTCTCCGGCGGGACGAGGGCCGAGCGTCGATGACAGCGAGTCCCGCAACTCCATCAATCCAAACGGCTTGCGGAGAACCTTGAGGTGCGTGCGGGCGGCGAGTTCGGTGTCGATCGGGGCGCCTGGTGCGGGGGAGATGAGCAGGATCTTGAGCTCTGGCTTCGCGGCGAGCGCCCGCAGGGCGACTTGCTCACCCAACAGTCGCCGACTCTCCTGTTCCAGGATGAGCAACTCGAATCGTTCGGGAGTCGCGGCGAAGAGCGAAGCGGCCGCGACCCCGTCGGCGCAGACGATGACGTTGCGCTGGGTCTTGTGCAGTTCCCGCGCGAGTATGTGACGGATCGTCGGATTGCCTTCCATGATCAGGACACCACCGAACTGGTGGGGCCGTTCGAGATCGGTATCGCTGTCACCCTCCGAATCAGCGTCGTCGTATTCTCCGCTAGCCGCGTCTTGCGGCGTGGCCTCCAGCGTAATGCTGGCGACCGCGCTGAGTCCTGGGGAGTGATCCAGCGTGATTCCTGCGCCCTGCGCGTGCAGCAGGTTTCTTGCCGCCAGGTAGCTGAAGAGAATCTCCGGCGGGGACTTCACGCGGATTTCCTCGCCGTCTTCGGGAGCCGCCTCGATATCGATTCGGACGACGAGTTTGTCGTCTTCGATCTCCTCGGCCTGCGCCTGCAAGAGCAGCGTCGAGGCATTCGGCTCGAGATCGAACACGCTCTCGATCAGGAAGAGCATGGCGGTACGAAGCGCCTCGACGTTTGTTCGGGCCCGAGGTAGCGACGGCGCGGTGCTCAGGCTGACCTGGAGGGTGACGTTGGAGTAGTGCTCGATTTCGAGGACAAGCGCCGCGAGGAGCTTGCCGACGTTCGTCGGCCGCAATTCCAAGTCCGGAACGGTGGAGGACGATTGCAGTTTTTCGCTGAAGAACCTCAGCCGGCGGATGGTCTCCCACAACTCTTCCGCGTGCTCGGCAGTTCGATGCGGCTCGCCGAGGGATTCGCACAACAGCTGGGACTGCCCCTCGACGCCCGTCGCCAGATTCGCGAGCTCGGCGCCGAGAGATTCCGACAACTCGCGGAGCGAGCGGGTCTCGCTCAACTCGATTCGCCGGGGTCGCGGTCGCTTGGGTAGGGGGCCCGGACGTCGTGGATTCGCCCGCCGTCGCGCGCGCAGGTATGCCAGCGCGGCGAGCGTGGTCAACAGGGTCGTTACGCAACCCAGAAGGAACCAGAACAGTTCAGGCATCGAGAGGTGCGGAGGGCGGGGATCGCAGAGCGAACTCTGGGCCGGTTGGAGGTCGGTCTGCTGCCGAGTCCGGCGATGGCATCAGCCCGAACACGACACCCTACCGTCCGCAGATTGGTTTTGCACTCACACGTCGACCCCGAGACCGAACGTGTGTTCGATCCACCCCTGTGTCTGCGCGCCAGCGGTCGCGACGTAGTCATCCCCAACTCGGAGGCGACCGCACGCGCGTATAAGCGTGGCGGCGAGAAATGCGCGGCCCTTGTGTCGAACCGTGCAAAACCCCGGCGTGCCGCGGTGCGAGACGAAGGAGGCATCGCGCACCCCGACGAAACGGATGCGCAGGCGGTGGTCCACGCACCGATTCTCGATGCGCACGATCATGCGGATGCCCGCTTCGTCCTTGCGACCGATGAGCGCGATTCGGCATGGAAACCCCGCGCGCCCGCGCCCCAATCGTCCGGCGAGAACGAGGCGGTCCTCGTCGCGTCCGTGGACGAGTTGTTCGGGGGAGAGAAAAGTCGGGGAGAACAGACGCGGTCGCGCTCCGTTCGGAGCGACGAATCCGTCGAGGCACCCCTCGTCCGGCTGATCCTCGAACTGGATGCAGTTCGGCTCGTTCATGTCTCGCGCCCGGTCGATGACGTGGATGCCGTTCTTGCGCGAGAATCGGATGCGCACGCCCTTGGAAGCGATGAGGATGTCTCGCTTGCGCCGCAGTTCCTTGCCAGTGAACACATCCGCGTCCGCTTCGTCGGCATCCACTGGGGTTTCGGCATCACACAGGCTGATCGCCTCCTCGAGTCTTGCCATGAGACCCCGTGCCGTGCCGTCCTGAATCGAACCGGCGAGGAGGTCGGGGGTATCGAGGCCTTCGATCCATCCGCGTGCTTCCGGCGTGCCGCGCGTCGCGATCGCGCGGTCGGTGGCGAACCGGAGGAGTTGCAGGTCGACGCGTGCATCCGAGCGAGTCGCGGTCGATGTCGAGGCCGACGACTGCTCGAGCAGCGCCGCGCGTTCCGCGAGAGTCGTGGCGACGCGGTCCGGGTGGCAGTTCTCGTTCATTGCGGGCGAAGACACACGATCGTGTAGTGCCGGTCCGAGGTCATTTCGACGGAGGCGTGGGGCATGCCGGCTGATACGACCGTATCGCGAGCGTCATCCAACGTCAGCGCGGCGTGCAGGCTGTCGTAGAACAACTGACGCTGCTGGTCGTTGGCACCTTTCGCGTGGAGGTCGACGAGTCGCCAGGCCTCCGCCTCCGTCTCGGGACGGAACAGGTCGCGAATGAACAACACGCCGCCTGCACCACACACGCGCCACGCTTCGCGCAGAAACGCGATCGGTTCGGGGATGTGGTGCAGGATGGTGTTCGAGATGACCGCGTCGAAGGCGCCGTCCGCCATCGGGAGTGATTTCACGTCGGCGTTCTGCAATTCGATCCGCTCGCTCAGTCCCGCGGCAGCGACCTTCTCTCTGGCCAGGACCAGCATCATCTCGGCGGCGTCGACGCCGACGATTTGCACGTCGGGCGCTTCTTGCGCTATCAGGATTGGGATGTGTCCGGGACCGGTACCGAGGTCGACGATGCGGCGCTGGTCCGCGCGGATTGTGAACAGGCCGTCGACGAACGAACGGTTCGCCTCGGTGTGGTCCATCGCGTCATACCCCTCAGTCTCCTCGGGGGTGTTCATGTATTCGGGCTCGAGGATTCGCTCCATCAGCAGGCGTTGCGTTTTTGGAAAGTGTGTTGCATCTCGGGACGGGTGTAGTGCCTGGTCTTGCTCGATCCAGGCGTACGTAAAAGCCGATAGCAAGAGGGTAATCCGTGGATGGGTACCTCTGGCGATCCGAGAAGGAAATCGAAGGCGACGCAATGAAAAGCCTCTTTGTACACCAGCGCAAGAACATACGTGTCGGTTGGCGCACCAGCGCCACCATCCTGATCATGCGCGACCTCCGCGTGGTCAAGGCCGTGACGCGCAACGTCTCTGTTCACGGAGCGTTGCTGTATTGCGACGAGCCGCTCGAGGTTGGAACGAAGGCCAGGTGAAGTTGGACCTGCGGCCCGCGGGTCTGGCGTTGCAAAAGGGCATCGAGTGGCCGCCGAGATTCGGGGCGTCGTCGCGGGCAACGAGTTCGGGGCCGAGAACACGGTCGACCTCCGGGTCAACGGCAAGTTCGTCGCCCACGGCGAGGTGGTGCTCGTGGGCGACTTCTACGGCGTCCGGATCACACAGGTCATCGGTCGGGCGACCGAGTAGTCGCTCTCGCCGGGGACCGCTGTTGCCGGCATGGCGTCGCGAGCCGATGCCCGGTGGCGGTCGTCCGGGCCACGGTTCGAGAGGCGGGCACTTCCGAGTGTGCGCCATAACGTATTTATATATATATGATTACGGTGACGTCATCCAGGGCTCAAAAGTCCATCCGTTTATCTCGATGTAATGATAAAGTTCTCACAGCACAGCCATGGCCGCCGCCTCACTTCAGCGGGTCTTCAAGACCCTGACCGACCCGACGCGCATGCGGATCCTGTTCCTTCTCGAGCGCGAAGAACTCGCGGTCCAAGAGTTGGTGCAGATCCTCGATACCGCACAGTCCACGGTCTCCCGGCACCTCGGCATCCTCCGCGAAGCCGGTCTGTTGCAGGACCGGCGGGAGGGCACTTCGATCTACTACCGCCACGCCGAGCCGAGCACTGGCGAGTGGTCGGACACCTGGCAATTGACTCGGCGTTCGCTTCGCGATGACCCGGCGATCAGGCGGGATCTCGCGAATCTGGATCTCGTGCTGCGTCAGCGTGAAGTGCGCAGTCGTCGCTGGTTCGAAGAGGTTGGACCCGAGTGGGATGACATACGTCGCGTGTTCAACGATGACGTGCATCGGGCCCGCGCGATGTCGCGGCTCATCGAGAGCCGCCTCAAGGTCGCGGACATCGGCACGGGCACGGGTATCTTGGCCCGCGAACTCGCTTCTGCCGGCGTGCATGTGATCGCGATCGATCGGTCGAAGCGCATGCTGGAGGCCGCCCGCAAGAGCGTCAACGACTTGCCCGACGACGCGATCGAGTTCCGGTTGGGGGAGGCGAACGTCCTCCCGGTCGCCGACGACGAAGTCGACGCGGCGATGGCGCACATGGTTCTGCACTACGTCGCCTCTCCGGGTGGTGTCGTGCAGGAGATGGCCCGCATCGTGCGACCGGGCGGAAAGGTCATCGTGGTCGACTTCGTCCAACACGAACACGAGTGGATGAAGCAGGACCTCGGTGTTCTGTGGCAGGGCTTCGCGACCAGCGCGATCCAGCGCTGGTTCGAGGATGCCGGGCTCCGCGATTTCAACCTCGACATTGGCGAGCAGCTGAGCAAGTCCGACGTTGCGCTGCCGCACACATTCATCGCGTCGGCGACGAGGCCAGGCAAGAAAGACTGAGCACATGCCCACCCCATTGCACCGACAACTCAGCGCGCTCCTCCAGGACCGCATCCTGATCATGGATGGCGCGATGGGCACAATGATCCAGCAACGTGGACTGTCCGAATCGGCCTTCCGTGGCTCGAGGTTCGCGGATCACGGTCGAGATCTGCAAGGCAACAACGACCTGCTCGTGCTGACTCGACCGGACATCATTCGCGAGATCCACGGAGAGTATCTCGAGGCCGGTGCCGACATCATCGAGACCAACACCTTCAACGGCACTTCGATTGCGCAGGCCGACTACGGGACCGAGTCATGCGTCCTCGACATCAACCGCGAAGCTGCTCGGTTGGCGCGCGCTGCCTGCGAGGAGTGGACCGCCAAGACTCCGGACAAGCCGCGGTTCGTTGCGGGCGCCATGGGGCCGACGAATCGCACTCTCTCGATTTCACCCGACGTGAACGATCCCTCGTACCGCGCGATCACGTTCGACCAGTTGCTCGAGTCGTACAAAGAGCAAGCGCGCGGATTGATCGAGGGGGGCTCGGACGTGCTTCTCATCGAGACGATTTTCGACACTCTCAACGGCAAGGCCGCCATCGTCGCCGCGACGGAGATGATGGAAGAGATGGGCGTCGACCTGCCGCTGATGATCTCGGTCACGATCACGGATCGCAGTGGTCGCACGCTGACGGGTCAGACGATCGAGGCGTTCTGGGCTTCCGTGTCGCACGCGCGACCGCTCACTGTCGGGATCAACTGCGCCCTCGGTGCGGACGACATGCGCCCGTATCTGGCCGACCTCTCGAAAGCGGCGGACTGTTTTGTGACCTGCTACCCAAACGCCGGATTGCCAAACGCGTTCGGTGAGTATGACGAGTTGCCGGAGACAACGGGGAACCTACTCGCCGAATTCGCAGAGAGCGGGCTCGTCAACATTCTCGGGGGTTGTTGCGGCACAACGCCGGACCACATCCGATCGATCGCGAACTCCGTCAACGGATTCGGACCCAGGGCAGTCCCGGTGGCCGAATCCATCCAGACCCAATTCAGTGGACTGGAAGTGTTGACCGTTCTTCCCGAGTCCAACTTCCTGATGGTCGGCGAGCGTACGAACGTCACCGGATCGAGACGGTTCGCCAAGCTGATCCTCTCGAACGATTACACCACCGCGGTCGATGTGGCGCTCGACCAGGTCCGCGGCGGTGCGAACATCATCGACGTCAACATGGACGAGGGCATGCTCGACTCCGAGCAGGCGATGACGACGTTCCTCAACCTCATCGCCACCGAGCCGGAGATCGCCCGCGTGCCGATCATGATCGACAGCTCGAAATGGTCGGTGATCCTCGCGGGTCTGAAGTGCGTTCAGGGCAAGTCGATCGTCAACTCGATCAGCCTCAAGGCGGGCGAGGAGGAGTTCCTCGAACGGGCACGGACGATTCTGCGGTTCGGTGCAGGTGCTGTCGTGATGGCATTCGACGAGGCTGGCCAGGCCGACACCCTCGAGCGCAAGGTCGAAATCTGTCATCGCGCGTACACACTGCTGACGGAGAAGGTTGGCTTCCCACCGCGGGACATCATCTTCGACCCGAACATCCTCGCCATCGCCACTGGTATCGAGGAGCACAACTCGTACGCGGTCAACTTCATCGAGGCGATGCGTCAGATCAAGGAGCGATGCCCCGGGTGCAAGATCAGCGGTGGCGTCAGCAACCTGTCCTTCTCCTTCCGCGGAAACAACGTGGTTCGGGAGGCGATGCACTCGGCGTTCCTCTTCCACGCGATCAAGGCCGGCATGGACATGGGCATCGTCAACGCGGGGCAGCTGGTCGTGTACGAGGACATCCCAGCAGACCTGCTGCAACGTGTCGAGGACGTGATATTCGACCGACACCCCGACGCTACAGAACGAATGATCGAGTTCGCTGCGACCGTCACGGGCGAGGGGACGAAGCGAGCCGAAGACCTTGCGTGGCGCGAGGGAGCCGTCGGGGAGCGGCTGGCGCACGCGCTCGTCCACGGCGTGCTTGACTACATCGAGGAAGACACGGAAGAAGCGCGCGTAGCCGCCGATCGACCTCTCGACGTCATCGAGGGGCCGTTGATGGACGGAATGAGCATCGTCGGCGATCTCTTTGGGGCCGGAAAGATGTTCCTGCCCCAGGTCGTCAAGAGCGCGCGCGCCATGAAACGCGCGGTCAGGGTGCTCGAACCCTACATGGACGCGGAGAAGTCGTCTGGCTCTTCCCGGGGGACGGTCGTCCTCGCGACGGTGAAGGGAGATGTGCACGACATCGGCAAGAACATCGTCGGAGTCGTGTTGGGCTGCAACAACTACGACATCATCGATCTCGGCGTCATGGTCCCGTGCGACAAGATTCTCAAGACGGTGCGCGAGAAGAACGCGGACATTGTCGGGTTGAGCGGGCTGATTACGCCGTCGCTCGACGAGATGGTGTACGTGGCGAAGGAGATGGCACGTCTTGAAATGCAGATGCCACTCCTCATCGGCGGCGCGACGACGAGCAAGCAACATACGGCGGTCAAGGTCGCGCCCAAATACCACGAGAGCACTGTGCACGTCGCCGACGCGTCCCGAGTCGCCGGCGTGGTATCCAAGCTTCTCGATGGAGAGAAGAAGACCGTGTTCGATGTCGAGAATCACAAGCTGCAGGAAGAGCTACGCGACCTTCACCAGCAGCGAGTCGAGTTTCCCCTGATCCCGTACGAACGCGCAAAGCAACGGCGCTACCACGTCGATTGGGCGGCACGAGAAATCGCGAAACCTGAGTTCCTGGGTGCGCGTGTCGTGGAAGACATTTCGCTTCGCGTCATCATTCCCTATATCGACTGGACGTTCTTCTTCGTCGCGTGGGAGCTGAAGGGTCGACACCCCGAGATTCTCGACCATCCGAAGTATGGTGCCGCCGCGCGCGAACTGTTTGCGAACGGTCAGGAACTGCTGGAGAAGATCGTCACCGAGAACTTGCTCACTGCACGCGCTGTGCGCGGCTATTGGCCGGCGAACAGCGACGGCGACGACGTGGTTCTCTACACGGACGAGACTCGAAGCGAAGAGCTCATGCGGTTCAACATGCTGCGTCAGCAGCGGACGTCGACCGAATCGACGCCGGCGCGGTGCCTCGCGGACTTCGTTGCGCCGATCGACAGCGGCAAGAGGGACTACCTGGGCACGTTCGCCGTGACCGCAGGCATCGGCGCGGACAAGCTCGCCGCGCGCTACGAAGCAGATGGCGATGACTACAACTCGATCCTGGTCAAAGCGCTCGCCGACAGGCTCGCCGAAGCGTTGGCTGAGATGCTGCACAGGCGCTCCCGTGCCGAGTGGGGATACGGCGAAGCTGGCGACATCTCGAACGAAGACCTCATCCACGAGCGCTACGATGGCATTCGCCCGGCGTTCGGTTACCCAGCTTGTCCGGACCACACCGAGAAGTGGAAGTTGTTCGAGCTCCTGCAACCGAGCGACATCGGCATCACCCTCACGGAGAGCTGCGCGATGATGCCGGCGGCGAGTGTTAGTGGGATCTACTTCGCCCACCCGGATTCGCGCTACTTCAGCGTCGGTCGAGTGGATCGTGACCAGGCCGAGAACTACGGGAGGCGCAAGGGCATGGACTTGAGAGAGGTCGAGCGCTGGCTGGGACCAAACCTCGCCTACGACCCGGACTAGACGGGGTGTAGAGAAACCCATCACCGACGACCGGCTTCAGGCATGGACATGGTTGGAGTTCATCCGTGGCAAGAGTCGATGAAGGTCCCATGCGAGGTTTTCGATTTCGGGTAGTCGGTTGTCTGATTGGGTTGGTTGTCCTGGCAGCGTGTACGCCGGAGCTTCCCAAGTTCGCGCGAGAACACCAGTTGCCGCCGTTGGTCAAGTCCGCGGCGATCCCGCTGGAGCGCGCGCTGAAGGAGGGGATGGTCGAGGCCACGCCCCTCGCCACGCACAGCACTCGCACCGAAATGGCGATCTTGCTCAAGCCCCTCGTCACGTCGCAGCCTTGGATTCGGATCGACCCGGGCTGGGTGGCGGCGAACAAGCAGTTCAGCCAGGTCTCGTTTGTTGTCTGTCACACGGTCTACGCGCGTTTGCCGCAACGAAAGAACTACACGATTCGGGTCCAGCATGCGCGGTTGAAGTGTACGCGTTCGACAGGCATGCCGAGCGACTCGCGCCTCGAGCAGGTGGATGACGAGAGGCTCGTCTCCTTCCTCGGGACGGTCGGTGATGGGGGCAAGGACCCCAATTGGAAGATTCTCCAGATCGCGGTGTGGGCGTTGACCGACGACATCTCATACACGGAAAGAACGGTCAAGCCACCGACGTCCGGAGACCACATTGGTTTCAAGGGCAATCACCAATACGCGACAGCTGGACAGATCGGCGAGGTCATGGAGTTGCTCGCGAGAGCGGGTCACGACCGAGAGGACTTCAATCTTTGGAAGACCATCAATGAGCAACTCGACCACGAGGTTGTCGCATACGAGAACCATTGGGATAACGATGAGGCGAAGGCGTTCGTGTCGTTCAAGAAGATCTGCAACTTCTATCCACTCGAAGTTGCGGCAGACATCATGTTCAGCGCGTTCGACCGGCACGAGGGCGTCAAGGGTCGGGACTTTCGCTTAGAGGTCGTGAACATTCTCGGCAGGCACGGTGGCGAGATGGAGATCGAACTCCTGAGGGAACGCTCGAGCTTCGAGGTCGACCAGAAGATCCTGAAGACGATGCACACCATCATCGACGGTTACGCGGCACCGGGCAGGTAGTCGTGGCGGGTTAGCGACGCGAATCCGGGTGGCGCATCTGGCCGACGACGGATACGTCGTCGTAGCTGTTGCCGATCAGGTGCAGTCGATCGTGCCCCGCACTGAGTTCCTTGATGCGGCGGACCAAGGCGCTGTGTCCGCGGACGTACTGCGGAATCGCATTCCGCGCCTTGTACACGCGCTTGAAGACCAGTGCACTCTTGAGTCCGGTGTATCGCCTCAGCATGAGTTCCGTCTCGTTGACCAGGTCTTCCTCGTCGCGGTCGAGGGCTTCCGGATGCAACACTCCGCCGGCCATGATGCGGACGAGGAACTTCCCCTTCGGCGCGCTCTGCGGGAATACAGAAGAGCAGTAGATCGCACCGAGCATTGGCGATTGTTCGCGGCGGTCGAGTAGGAATCCGAATCCCCGCATCGCATCCGCGGCGTCGGTGCCCTGGAATCCGAGATAGATGTTCGCGACCGAGGCGAACGAGATCTGTGCCAGCGCGTCGCTGAGTTCGCGATCGAGCGATTGGAGCAGCCGCGATGCGTGACGTGCCGGGACGGCGAGCACGAGTCTTCGCGCGCGGATCTCGGAGGCGACATCGCCGCCGAGCGCGATGGACCACGCGTCTTGTTGTTTGGTAATGCCGACGACCTCCCGACCGAGCAGAAGCCGACCGCCCACCGTGGAGCGCAGGTGTTGCACGAGTGTTCCCATGCCGCCCGCGAACGAGCAGAGCACGGGTCGTGGAGTCGCCTGCTTCATGGTCTTTCTTCGACGCAGCATCCCGCGCGTCAGGCTGCCGTGTTCTTGTTCGATCCTCGCGATTCTCGGGAACGCCGCGGCCATCTCGATCTCGTGGGCATCTCCTCCGCACACGCCGCTCGCCATCGCTTCCGCCAGAGGTACGGTTTGCTTGCCGAGGCGACGGTTGGCGAACTCGGCGAGACTCTCTTCTGCGTCCGCCCCACGGGAACGGAACGGCTCGAGGAACAGGCTCAGTTTTCCGCCCAGGCTGAAGATGTCCGTCGACAGCAGCGTGCCGGGTCCGGATGGAAGTGGATGAAGCTCGCCATCGCGTGCGAGGTAGCGCAGCTTCGCCTGGGGATCAGCGGGAATCTGGGATTGCTCGATACCGAGCGCAGCAATGAACTCGTCGCTCACGACGCTTGGGCGGATGCCCTGGGGTCCGGACTCGCACAGGTATCCTTCGATGCGCCGGGTTCGTATCCAGCCACCGGGTTCCGGGGCGGAGTCCACGATGCGGTAGTCCAGACCTGGCTCGGCTCGCGAGCGCCAGAATGCATGGGCGAGACCGGCGGGCCCCGCACCTACGATCAGGAGGTCCGTCTCCATCGCCATCGCTCACACCGTTCGGGAGAACATCGGTTTCTCTTCGTCGCGGTGTCTCAGGTACGCGTCGAACGTCATGCAGATGTTCCTGACGAAGAGCCGGCCCAACTCGGTCACTTCGATTCCCGTGTCGTCGACTCGAATCAGTTTGTCGTCGATGAACGGTTGCAGTTCTTTGAGCTCGAGGGAGTACCGGCGCGAGAATTCGTCTGCTCCACCATGGTCGGAGAAGTCGACCTGGAAATGGCACATGAGGTCGAGGATCACGCGGCGACGGCGTTCGTCGTCGTCCGACCGCACGAGGCCGCGATCGACGGGCAAGCGATTCGAATCCACTGCTGCCTCCCAGTCGGTCGCGACCTTCAGGTTCTGCGAGAACGCACCGTCGATCTCGCTGATCGAACTCATTCCGAACGCCACCATGTCCTCTGCCGGATGAGTCGAGTACCCCATGAAGTTACGGTGGAGGGTTCCGTTGCCGACCGCGACCGAGAGTTCATCCTCCTCCTTCGCAAAGTGGTCCATCCCGATTGCGGAGTAGCCCCGACCCAGAAAGCTCTCGAGCGCCATCTGGAACAAAGCGAGCTTGTCGCCGCCAGTGGGGAGCGCGTCCTCGGGGATCACCTGCTGGCGCTTCTTCAGCCAAGGCACATGCGCATAGCCGTAGCATGCGATGCGGTCGGGGTCGAGATCGTGAAAGAGTTCGAGCGTCCGCGCAAAGCTCTTCTTCGTCTGGTGAGGCAGACCGTAGATGAGATCGAGGTTTGCGGAAACGAAACCGAGTTCGCGCGCGGTGTTCACGACGGCTTCGGTCTGCGCGAAGCTCTGCACACGGTTGATCGTCGTCTGGACCTTTTCGTCGAAGTCCTGGACGCCCATGCTGATGCGGTTGAACCCGAGAGATCTGAGCATCTCGAGTTGCTCGCGTGTCGTCACCCGGGGGTCTACTTCGATGCTGACTTCGGCGTCGTCCGCGACGGAAAACAACTCGTTGAGGCCGCTGAAGAGCTTCTCGATCATCTGCGGTGCGAGGAACGTCGGCGTACCACCGCCCCAGTGATGTTGCGCGACCGGTCGAGCATTGCCCATGGTCTCGCGAACGAGCCGTGCTTCGGCGAGAACCCGATCCACGTAGGGCGCTTCTTTTTCGTGGCGCTGCGTGATCATTGTCGAACAGCCGCAGAAGAAACAGAGCGCGTTGCAGTAGGGAACGTGCACGTAGAGCGACATCGGCTCGTCGCGTTTCTGTGCCGCGACGCGAAGCCTCTCCGCGTAGTCCTCGTCGGTGAAATCGTCTCGCCACACGGGTGCAGTCGGATAGCTTGTGTAGCGTGGTCCGGCCCGGTCGTACTTCGCAAGCAGTTCGCCGTAGTCGTTCATGACCTTCGCACCTCATCGACCACGATGGACAGAGCGTTGGGATCCACGTCCGGCAGGATACCGTGGCCGAGGTTGAAGATGTGCCGATCGGAGCCCGCAGCCTCGCACACCTCGCGGACCTTGCGTCGCAGCTCGACTTCACTCGAGTACAGCGCCGTCGGATCCATGTTTCCTTGCAGGGTCTGGTCCGAGCGGGCTGTCAAGCGTGCCTGTGCCATCGGTATGCGCCAGTCGAAACCGAGGACGTGAGCGCAGCTCTGTGCCATCGTGGCCATATGCTGCGCCGCGCCATTGACGTAGTTGATCGCGACGCCACCCGCGTCCCGCGCGGTTTGCAACAGGCGCTCGGTTCGCGGTGCACAAAAACGGGCATAGTCGTCTGGTGTCAACACGCTGGCCCACGAGTCAAACGTCTGGACGGCGTCGCATCCCCGCTCGATCAGTGCTGTGACGAGTGGTTGGAGGCACACCGTCAGTTGCTCGAGGAGCGATTCGAACAGCTCGGGCTCGGCGTGCATCGTTTTGCGCGTCCGATCCCAGTTCTTGGAACCACGACCCTCGATCATGTAGCAAGCGAGAGTGAATGGGGCGCCGACGAAACCGATGAGTGCTTTCTCTTCCGCCAATCGCTGGCGGACGAGGCTCACCGTGTCGAGCATCGGCGAAAGGTCGGCTTCCGGTTGCAGCACGGCCAACGATTCGATGTCTTCCATTCCGGTGACGGTGTTCGCCAAGACCGGACCAGGTTCGTAGGTGAGTCCGACGCCCATCGCCTCGATTGGCACGAGCAGATCCGTGAACAGGATTGCCGCGTCCAGATCGAATCGGTCCACCGGTTGCATCGTGACTTCCGCCGCAGCTTCCGGTGTCTTGCACAGCTCGAGGAACGAGAGCTTCTCGCGCACGGCCCGGTACTCCGGGAGGTACCGGCCCGCCTGGCGCATGATCCAGAGCGGGCGTTGCGGCGACTCGAGGCCTAGCGCTGTAGCAAGAAAGGGCCCATCAGGGCTTCCGCGTCTCATGATTCGGCCTCCGCGGTGAACCGCAGCCCGACGCCGCGCACCGTGTGGATGTGTTTCGGTTTCTTGCTGTCCCGCTCGAGCGTGCGACGAAGGTTGAGAACCATGTTGTCGAGACTTCGCGTCGCCGGGGAAGCGGTCGGGCCGAAGAGCTGGTCGACGATTTCACGACGCGTCACGACCTCGCCCGGTCGTCCGGAGAGTAGCCGCAGGATCTTGATCTCGTTTGGCGACAAGCGCGAGTCCGCGCCTTCGAAGTTCGTGGCGCGAAGCCCGCGGAAGTCGATGCGGTTGCCGCCAAACTCCAGGATGTCCGGACCCGAGGTCGCGGACTGGCCTCGGCGCAACAGGGCACCGACTCGTAGCAGGAGTTCCTTCAAGTTGAAGGGCTTCGTCAAGTAGTCGTCCGCGCGGAGCGAGAGGCCGCGGATCCGGTCGGCATCGCTGATCAGGGCAGACACGATCAGGACGGGCGTGTCGTCTCCGCGCTTCCGCATCTTCTCGAGGATGCTGAACCCGTCGATTCCGGGCAACATGATGTCGAGGATCACGAGGTCGACTCCGCCCTTGGCGATCCGCTCGTCGGCTGCGGTTCCCGTGCGGATGAGCTCCGCTCCGTAGCCTTCCCCACGCAGGTTGTCGCAAATCATCTCTCCGAGGGCGGACTCGTCTTCGATTACCATGATCCAGCGACTCAAGACGCGCCTCCCGTCGACTTTCCGCCGCTCATGGGGAGTCGGATCGTGAAGACGGATCCGGCGTCGACGCCTCCACTGTGGACGTCCACGGTCCCGTGGTGCGAATGGACGAGTTCGCGAACGAGGAACAGGCCTATGCCGGAACCGCCCTTGTGGCCCTTGCCCGTTCCGGAGTAGAAGCGGTCGAAGATCCTCGAAGTCTCGTCTTCGAGGATGCCGCGACCGGAATCACTCACGCTGATCCTGGCTTCTCCCGACGCTTCCGACAGCTGTACTGTCACTGTCGATCCGGAAGACGAGTACTTGACCGCGTTGTCGAGGAGGTTGTGCAGGGCGAGGCGAATCGCGCTGACGTCCCTCCGCACCCGAACGACGTCTGGGGCGTCGACGCGGAGCTCGATATCGGTGGCCTCGAACCGGTCACGCATCGAGTTGGTGGCTTCGCGCACGTCGTCCGCGAGATTGCCCGACGTCAATTGCAGGCCCTTGCCCGATGCTTCGAGGCCGCCGGCGGTCAGCAGGTTCGTGACATCGTTCTCCAGTCGATCGATCTCCCGCACCATCGCCTGGAGGTATGCCTCGCGTTTTTCTTCGGGCATCGTGCCGGCGAGCAGCGACTCGACGCCGAGCCGCACCGTGGCTAGGGGCGTCTTCAAGCGATGGGTCGCGCCGGTCAGGAATCGCTCTTGATCCGTGCGCAGCCGGTTCTCGCGAAGCGTCGCGCGATAGAGCATGAACACGCCGGTGAGGACCAGCAGGCCCATGACGATTCCCTCGGCGGTGAACATCATCCGGAACTGCCGGGCCTTCTTGGAGAAGTCGGTGCCCTCCGTCGCGCCCAGGACGCGCAAGGCTTCTGCGGTTCGGCCTTCCGTCGCCAGCTTCGTCGCCTGGTCGAGGTAGAAGCTCTCGCGCACGAGAAAGAAGATCCACCAGCCGACCAGGACCAGCAAGAACGTCACCACGCCGAAGAACAGTAGGCCAGTGTTTTGCGGTGACTTTGCCATCACGACGGGTCAGAACGCCCGCGACAGTGCTCTTGCGAAGACCTCGACTGCCCGGTCGACGTCCGATTCGGTGTGTGCGTGAGAGAGAAAGCCGACCTCGTAGCTCGACGGCGCGAGGTAGATGCCCTCGTCGAGGCAGGCTCGAAAGAACGTGCTGTAGGGCCCAGCGGCGTCGGAGGCAACCGACTCCGCATTTCGCGGTGCCTCGCCATCGAAAAAGTAGAACCAGAAGATCGATCCCTGGCGGACGAACCCGGCTGGCCAGGAGACGGCATCGAGGATACCCCGTACGCCGTCTTCGAGCCTCTGGCCGAGGGCCTCGAGTCTGGTGTGCACGTCGTTCTTCGTGAGAACATCGATGGTCGCCAGTCCAGCTGCCATCGCGACGGGGTTGCCGGAGAGCGTTCCAGCCTGGTAGATACCGCCGTCGGGGGCGAGGTCCTCGAAGTGCTCAGCCGCGCCGCCGAACGCACCGACTGGCATGCCACCGCCGATGATCTTCCCGAACGTGGCGAGGTCGGGCTGGATGTCGTAGAGGCTCGCGGCGCCGCCGAGGTGGACTCGGAACCCGCTGATCACCTCGTCGAAGATCAGGAGCGCGCCGTGTTTCGTGGTCTCCCGCCGCAACGACTCGAGAAACTCGGATCGTTGCAACAACAGGCCGTTGTTCGCGGGTATCGGTTCGATGATGACCGCGGCAACTTCCTTCCCAGCCTCGCTCATGAAAGTTTCGAACGCAGCGATGTCGTCCAAGGGGAGCACGGTCGTAAGCGCGGCCACTTCTGCCGGGACGCCGTCGGACGACGGTTGTCCGAATGTTACGGCTCCGGAGCCGGCGGCGACGAGCAGGCCGTCGCTGTGTCCGTGGTAGCACCCGGAGAATTTCACGAGCCGGGAACGGGAAGTGACGCCTCGCGCCAGACGGATCGCCGACATGGTCGCTTCCGTGCCGGAGGAGGTGAAGCGTACGCGCTCAACTCCGGGATAATGCCGCGTGACCTGTTCGGCGAGGTCGAGCTCAGCTTCGTGAGGTGCGCCGTAGGTGAGACCGCGCTTGGCTGCCGCGTTCACGGCGGCGACGACTTCCGGGTGGGCGTGGCCGAGAATCAACGGTCCCCACGAACCCACGAAGTCGAGGAACCGATTGCCGTCGACGTCCGTGAAGTACGCGCCCTCAGCTTCGGCGATGAAGATCGGCGAACCACCCACCGCGCGGAATGCTCGGACGGGTGACGAGACGCCTCCGGGTAGCAGGCCGAGTGCACGGTCGAAAAGTTCATTCGAACGCGACGTGTTCACAGCCATCGTTCCTCCAGGGCCTGCCTGCCGTGGTAGGTGATCAGGATCTGTGCGCCGGCACGGCGCACGGCGTAAAGGTGCTCGCGGACGAGGTCGGCTTCGTTGGCCAGGCCTTCGCGCGCCATCAACTTGATCATCGAGTACTCGCCGCTGACGAGATAGGCCGCCACGGGCAGATCGGTCTGGTCCGCGACGCGTGCGATCACGTCCAGATACGCGAGTGCGGGCTTGACCATGATGATGTCGGCGCCCTCTTCCTCGTCGAGTGCAGCCTCGCTCAACGCCTCGCGCCAGTTGCGGAGGTCCATCTGGTAGGACTTGCGATCCTTGGGGCCTGCATCCTTCGGTGCTGAGTCCGCTGCTTCACGGAAGGGCCCGTAGAAGTTCGACGCGTACTTGACCGCGTAGCTCATGATCATCCGCTCTTCGAATCCGTTTTCGTCGAGCGCTCCACGGATCGCGGCGACGCGACCGTCCATCATGTCCGAAGGCGCGATCACATCGGCGCCGGCCTGAGCGAGCGACGTGGCCTGCGCAGCGAGCAGCGGCAGACTCTGGTCGTTGTGCACCTGTCCATCCACGAGCACGCCGCAGTGTCCATGATCGGTGTAGGTGCACAGGCACACGTCCGCCATCACGGTGAGATCGTCGCCGAATTCGGATTTCAGCCGGGCCGCGGCGCGATGTGCCGGCGACTGCATATCTTCGCCGCTGCTGCCCTTCTCGTCTTTCGCTGTGGGAATGCCGAACAGCAGCACGTTCCGGATCCCGAGCTCCAGATCCGATTCTGCGCGCCGGACCAACGCATCCTGGCCCATGCGGTCGATGCCGGGCATCGCGTCGATCGGTCGCACTTCATCGTCCTGCGGCAGCACGAAGTGTGGTTGCACCAGGTTATGCGCCGAAACGTGGGTCTCCGCGACGAGATCACGAATCGCCGCCGTGCGGCGTAGTCGTCTTGGGCGTTTGATCATGAGAGGCTTCGGATGAGTTGGACCAGGGCCTTCGCTGTCGGCGCTTTTGCGACGGCGTGGGGGGGTATGCCGACGGAAGCCATCGCATCCGCCGTTGTCTGTCCGAGCGCGATCAGGCTCGCGGGCTCGATCGCGTGTTGACCGGATTCATAGGCGCGCACGGCTGAAGGGCTCGTGAATACGACGTGGTCAGCTTCTGGAATCTCGACACCAGAGAGGACCACGGTGCGATACACGGGCAGTGCTTCGACGGTGAACGCCGCGTCCTGCATCGAAGTTTCAAAATCGCGGTGGCGGCTCTCCGCGCAGGGAAACAGCACCCTGGAATCGCATTCGATGGGGTCGAGTTCATCTACGATCAGCTGACTGAGTGCACGGCCCCCGGCGTTGTCTTTGGGTTCGAAACACTCCCGACCGCGGCGACGCAGCGCTTCGGCGGTCGCGGGCCCCCCAGCGAAGAACGTGGGCGACACGATGTCGAGACCGAAAGCCGCGGCCTGCTCGAAGAACCGGTCGACGGCTCTCGCGGATGTGAAGGCGATGACGCGCAAGTCCTCGGCGACGAGCTCCGCGGTGCGGTTGTGCATCGGCAGGATCTCGCTGACGGCGACGGTCTCGACTTCGGCTCCGGCGAGTCCGAGCGCGCGGCCCAGACTGCCGCCGGAGCCACCGGGGCGGAGGAGCGCGATCCGCTGGCCCTGGAGAGGTTCGCCGAGGAACGGGGCGAATTCCGCCGCGGCGATTGCGGGAAGGGCGAGCGACTCCTGGGCGTGCACATCGAGGGTGATGCCACAGCCCGGGCGCGTTTCGGAGAACAGGCTGGCGATCATTCGGAATCCGTCACCGTCGGATGCCGGGGTGACGAGCGCACCGAGGGGCATCGAACAACCGCCGCCCAACTTGAACAGCAGGTTGCGTTCGGCCAAGACGCATGCGGTCGTCGTCTCGTCGTGGATTGTCGAGAGCGCCTCGCGGACGCGTTCGTCCTCGTCGCGACATTGCACGCCGAGCGCACCCTGACCTGGCGCAGGCGTGAACGTTTCGACCGGGAGGGCCACGCGTTCGAGATCGGGTGTATCGAGGCCGAGGCGTGACAGTCCGGCGGCCGCCAGAATTGTCGCGTGGTATTCGCCCTCGATGACTTTGCGGACGCGGGTGCCGACGTTGCCGCGAATGTCCTTGACGTGCAGGTCTGGACGAAGCGACATGAGTGACGAGCTGCGACGCGGTGAACTCGTGCCGACGACGCGATCCGCGAGGAGCGGGACCGTGCCCCCCTCGGGGTCGCGGGCGTCCTGCGCGAAGACGAGCACATCGTGGGGAGCCTCGCGGGTGGGAATCGCGCCGATGGTCAGGCCTTCAGGGTCTTCGACGGGTAGGTCCTTCAGGCTGTGCACTGCGACATCGATCCGACCTTCGCGCAGGGCGTGCTCGAGCTCGGCGGTGAACAGACCCTTGCCCCCGATCTCCGCGATCGGTTTGGCCAGGAACTTGTCGCCCTTCGTCTCGATGACCTCGATCTCGAACGCCTCGCCGGTGCGTCGCTGAAGTTCCTCGGCGACCGTTCGCGTCTGGGTGAGCGCGAGGTCGCTGCCGCGGCTCCCGAACCGGATCATGCCCCCGAGAGCTCCCGGACGTCTTGCACGTGGAGGTGCGCGTTGCGCTTGGTCGCGCGGAGCAACGCCTGCCGAACCTGGTCGCGATCGCTGTCCGAAAGGTGGCGCAGCTTGGTGTCTAGAGCGCTTTGCAGTTCCTGCATCGCGCTCTCCACGTGTTGCTCGACGATGCGCGACAGTCGCGTTCCGGCGCCGATCTCAGAGAGTGACTTGTGAAGCGCCAGGGCCTTCCCGGCGACGATGTCCTCGGCGGTATCCAGCGCGACGGAGCGTCGTTGGCCTTCGCGCTGCACGAGCTTCGCGACCGAGTCGAGGTCGAGGACCTCCAGTCCATCGACGCTCCGAACGCTCGCGTCGAGTACGCACGGCATGCTTACGTCCACGATTATCTTCATGCCATGGACATGTCGCGCGACGAGAAGCGTCTCGGGACTGTTCACCGCGACGAGCACACCCTGCCATTTCGAGGAGGGTTCTGACATCGAGAGGAACTCCCGCAGCGACATCGCTTCGATGCCGAAATGTCGCGCGAGAGCCTCGGCACGATTCAGGGTTCGATTGACGAGTGTCACGCGACAGTTCCCGCGCTTGACGAGAGCCTCCATTGCGAGTCGACCGGTCTCGCCAGCGCCGATGACGGCGACGTTTCGCCCTGCCCGCTCGAGCTGTTTCGCGGCGAGCGAGGCGACGGAGACGGTGCACTTGGTCATCTCCGTGCGCTGTCGGGTATCGCGCGCGGCGGCGACGAGCTGCGTGCGCAACACCCGTAGTCTCGGACTCAGCAGGCCGTGCTTCTGAGCTTGCTTGAAAGCTTCGCGGAGTTGGCCGAGGATCTGGTCTTCGCCGCGAACCATGGAATCGAGACCCGTCGTCACGCGGAGCAGGTAGAGCGTCGCGTCCAGTCCTTCGTGATCGTGGCAGCGCAATTCGACGTCACGATCGAGAAGATCGTCGCGCAGGCACGCGCTCACCTTCTCGTCGTTCAGGTCGAGCACGACTTCGAGACGATTGCACGTGGTGAGCAGGATGGCGCCGTGGATCCTGTTGTCGGATCGCATCCGGGCGAGGCGTCCGAGCAGCTGCTCTTTCTTCGACACCGCCTCTTGCAACCGCGAAGGTGGTGCGAGGTGGTGGCTGCTTCCTATCACGCGAATCGTCATGTTCGAGAGCATCGTCTCTACGGGCGAGTTCGTTATGTCATCGCAGTGTCATGCAGGGAGCGAATTGTCGGGGAGGCTGCGAGATCCTCTCACGCATTTGCTTACGCTCGCTTTGGGAGTCAGTCCGCGCTCGAGCTGACAAGCCGCCTACAGCAATCGCACGATCGAGAAATCGACGACATACAGGTCGGTTTCTCCGCGCCATGAGAGCTTCACGAACTCGACGCGGTCGTCTGCCGCGCTCTCGATTTCAGCGAGCAGGAGGAACAGCTGACCCCTCCCCGTGCGGCGAATCGACTGTCTGTCGAGCAGTTTCACGCGCTTTTTGCCGTTGGCGTTGACGAGTGTCACGGAGAACTCGACCTCCGCTTTTGACGGCGCACCATGTGGCAACCCTACGCGGAGTCGCAGCGCCACCGGGCCTGCCGGAAGGACCACCGGGGTCTTGGCCTCGCCGAGCTTCTTGCCCTTCGCCACCAGGTGGAACGTGTGTCCGTAGATGACCCCGTCCATGAGTCGGGTGCTGCGCGTGGTTGGAATCCTGGTCGGTCGGACCCTGTGCACGGGTCGGACCCGAGGAACGCGCGTGACCTCGCTCAGCCCGACGCGGGCCTCTTGATCGCCCACGTTGATGATGTCAATCCAGACGGGCTTGTGTCTCGGAAGGTCCGCCTGCAGCCACCGCCGTTGGGTTACGCCGCGCAAATCTGTTGCCACGAGGGTCTCGTCACCGGCGCCGACGACGACACGGGCATGTCCCTCGATTCCACGGATGCGGGTGAAGATCCGGAACAGGCCCTCGGCACTGTCGCATCGCAGGCGCAGTCTGGAGCCACTTGTCTTCGGGAGCGCCAACCAGGTCTCGCCGTCACGACGCCGGACCGTGTCTTTGCGCCATCCGCGCAGAGTCTCCCAACCTTGCATCGAGTCGCCCGCGAGCCACTTGGATCCGGATGCTTCGATGAGGTCTTCAGCCAGGTAGCGCACGTCGAAGCTGGCCTGCCCCTCGCCCAGCGGTCGGCTGTCACGGATTTCCCAGAGCTGTTCTCCCGCCATCGTCGTCGCTGGTAGCGAACTGACCGCGACGCGGAACAGGTCGCTCTGGTCACCCGGGACGAACGGTGTCGCGGTTCGATGGCGTGATGCCGACAGACGCAGAATCGAAGGTGTGCAGGAGCGACCGGTGAGATCGCGGAGCCAGGGTTTCTCGCCGACGAACTGCCAGTACATCAGGACGCCCGAATCGGTGGGGCTGGCGTCGGCGATCGTCCTGCACTCGAGGAACAGTCGACCGCGGCCCGGCAGCGAGCTGCAGTCCAGTACGAATCCGACGCGACCTGAAGCGAGTGGCGAGATAACCATCTTCTCGTGATCGCGGCGCTCGAGGAACAAGTGGTCCGACCAACCGGTCCGGGCGAGATTGATGCCACAGGGACCGCTGGGAACATGGCTCCCGGCGCCGGTCAGCGCCAGCGCGCCGAAATTCCCCCACTTCGGTTCGCGGAGTGGTTGGATGCCGTAGCACGCGCCGAGAATCGCGGACGTCGCCGTGCCGCAAGACAGGAACGAGCCGTCCGCGCTCCGCGATCGTAGGAACACCACGGGGATGCGACGGTCGCCGGCCCGGATGCTCCGTGGTTTCGGCAATGGTGCATCGCGCGCGCCGCTCTTGCCGAGGATTGCGACGACCAGGTCCGCGTTGTCGTGTGTCGTGCGCATCTGCTGCACGAACTCGCCAGGGAGTTCTGCGTCGGGCCCGTCGCACTCGCGCGCCATCACTTCCCATCGCCGTTTCGGCAGCACGACGCCCTTGAACGTCGTGCGACCGCCGGAGAGGGAGTCGACGAAGTTCGCGACGGATCCCACCGTGCGCTGCGAGTTCGGGCCTGGAGTGATCTCGTGATCCGGACCACCGAAGAACGTCAGACGAAGCGCTTCCTTGTCGACGTCCAGCGTGCGGTCGATCAGCTCTAAGGGTTGCACGATGACGCGCAGTTCTTTGTCGGGTGCGCGTCTTCGCGTCGTTGCGCCGAGCCCGGCTACGCTGGCCAGCCGCCCCGTCGCCCGGTAGCGGATCGAAGCCACGTCGATCGTGTCGTTCGCGGTCACCGTCTCGAATGTCAATGCGATTTCACCAGATGCCCACAGTCGGTGGTCTGCCAACTCGAGAGCGAGATCCCGCCGCTCGCCAGGAGTCGACGTCGACTTGTCCTCGTGCAGTACGGTTTCGCCGGCGCGCACCCGGACACGACCGGCGGCCCTGACGAGGAACTCGAGTTTGTTGGTTCTCGCCTTGACCGGAACGCGATAGGTGAATCGCCCATCGCCGCGGGCGTGTCGACCGAACTCCGCGCCATCGAGGAAGCGCCGGATCCGCGATCGGTGGTCGGCGACGAGTTCCAGTTCGGCTCCTTCGCCTGGATCTACAATCCGGTAGTCGCTGACCCGGCTCGTACGGAACCCGCTCGCGGGTTCGCTGTGGGTTCGTCCCGCGACGTCGAACAGCAGCCGCGATCGCAGCGTCGCCCCGATCGGCAGCTCGCGATGCTCGTCTCTCCCTTCTTTCGCGATCAGCAAGCCGCGGTCGGAGTCGAAGATGAGCGGCACGGTCTCGGTGCGTTGATCTCCAAACCTGATTTCGACACGGGCGCCGTGGCTCCGCACCGATGAGGCATCGAGCCGGGCATGGGGAAACCACGTGACATGCCGGCTGACTTCCTTCGGCGGCTGGTAGGCGAAACTCGGCACGAACGCTGGTCGCACTTCGATCCCGTCGCGCAGCTGCGTCTGTGTGAACTTGCCGACGCGTTGGCGATTGACGGTGAGCGTGATCGGATTGAGTCCTTCGGGGACGTTTCGAAACCGGACCCACGTCTTCGTCAGATCCGGGGCCCGGGTCAGCACACGCACCTGGAGTTCGTTCTCGAACGTCTCGATGTCCTCGATCCAGACGGCGTCAATTCCATGGCCCTTGGAGCGACCCATGTCGATCACAGCCGCGCCAAGGGACGCGCGAGCGATCTCCGCAGACGTGCACGCGGTCCCCGGTCCCCAGTGCAGCGACGACTCGGGCCCGTCGCCATCGCGCGCCGGCTGGTGGTCGAGACCGCGTCCATCGAGTGTCACCGCGAGCGCCGCGTCGAGCGCCGCGATCCCGCGTTCCAGCCACTGGGGGTCGTCGGTGAGTCGGTAGCCGGCGAAGAACGCGAGCGCGGCGACTCCCTGGCGGGAGTCGTTCCAGCGGTGGTCGAAGTTCCCCGCCCCGAACCCGCCGATCCGCGCGCCGGGAACCCACGGCGGCGACCAGATCTGCTGATAGCGCGATAGTTGGCCCAGCAACCCGTCGCAGAGCCTTGCCCATCTCGCATCGGGTTGCTGTTTTGCCCGCTGCAACTCGCCGAAGTTCGCGGCGGCGAGCGCGCACTGGATCAGGCCGAGGGTTCCCTGTCGGTGCACGCCGGAACGTGGGTCGACCAAGGGCCCCTCCGGCGCGACGCTCTCGATGTCGTGCCACATTCCTACTGCGAGGAGGTGTTCGATGTACTCGAGTGCACGGCGCGCTGCGGCGATCGACTCGTCGTCGCCAGCCGCCAGACCGTACTCGATGAGGAATCGCGCGACGCTTCCCGTCTCCGCGCTGATGTCGTGGAGACGGTCGAGGCGCGGGGCCAGGTTTTCCTTCTCGTAGAAGCTCGGGAAGGCACCGGAGTCCAGTTGGTTCTTCCGGAAGAAACGTGCCGTTCGCCGGCACAGGTCCAGCACTTCGACGCGATGCTGCGAAAAGTGCTCGGCCAGGCGCAGCATCCAGGTGCCCGTCGAAGCGACGTCGAGCGCGTGATAGTGATCCGAATCCCCAGCAGAATTCGAATCGAGGAGCCACTCGCGGCGTCCCGCCTCCCGATCGACGAGAAAGATCGATGGGATCAGGCCGCCACGAAACGGCGCAGACAGGACGTGGGCGAGAGCCTGTCCCGCTTTCTTTTCCAGGTTGGGTCGCTCCGCTCGCTTGGCAAAGAGCAGCATCCCGTACGCGGTGCGCAGTGTCTGCTGCCGGACGCTATACCAGGCATCGACGCCGCGTGACCCGTCGGTTTCGTGCGCCAGGCCAGTAAGAAACGTGCCGGACTCGCCCTTGCCGCGACTCAAGTCGATCCAGTGGTTCGCCGCCGCCGCGTGAAAGAACTCCCGGCAACGCCGGTCGAGGGACACCGTCGCCTTCTTCGTCTCCGCGCGCGCGTGACGCCAGAGATCCCGGAACAACTCATAGCTCGTGTCCGCAGATGCCTCGTGATACACGCGCAGCGTGTGGCCGAAAGAGAGGGTCTCGCCATGCACGGCGATGGGACCCCGGCGTTCGAAGCCACCGTTCGTCTTCGCGGCGGGAGCATGGCTGATCAGCCCGTGGCGCAATTGGGGGCCGGCGTCTCGGTCCAACTCGATGGCCTGCGGGACCCGGCGGTGCCGCGCCAGGCTGTCGCGATCCGGGAGCAGCGCGACAGCGAGTCCGCCGCGGCGGACGAATGCGACCGGTGTGTGGAAGCTGCCGTCGCCCGCGACCTGGGTGGGTCCTGCATGCCCGTGCGGGAGCCAGGTCTCGTCCGGGTCTTCGAGGTCCGGCAAGACGTAGTCGAGGGTGAGCTCGCAGACCTCGCTGCGCAGGCCCACGGAGTCCGTCACCTCGACCTCGATCCGGCCCGCGTCACTGAGTCGGAGGTGGACTTCGATCGCGTGGTCCGGGTGCGGAGCGCACGACAAGACCAACGCGTCGTCGCGGCGTTCGGCGGACTGGAGCCCGAGCAGGAAGGTCTCCCGTGCCGGCCCGAGTACGAGCCGAACGTGATGGAGCTTCGCGAGGGTCGCGCCGAGGTTGTGTTGGACCTTGAGGTAGCCGCTACCCCCGGCGGCCTCGAACTCGAGGGACCAGTCGGCGGTGACGAGCCGGTTCGGCGCTGGTGAGCTCGGCGGAGGCACATCGCACCCGCTCCCCGTGCAGAGGATCAGTGCTGTGGAAAAGGAGAACCACCGCCGCATGGCGCGGAGGATGGTACCCGCCGGGACTGGGCTTCCCTCCGGTCTTTCCCCCGACGAAGTGGTTTCCCGTACACGCCGGCGGGGCGTATTGCTACGCCCCGCCGGCCTGGATCAGGTGAGCGATTCCGAACGCCCACCTTCCAGAAAACGCGCTAGAAGACGAACGTGTTCTGGATCGAGAGCAGGACGTTGTCCATCGAACCGCCGCCGGTCATATCGACTTCCTGCATGGTGACGCCGAACTGGGTCTTCAGGTTGTGGCCGTCGTGGAATATGTTGACCACCGCTTCCAGTTCCGTTGCGTCGCCACCGACGCCCACCAAGCCGCCGGTCAACAGGCTCTGGCCGGCATCTACGTCCACTGCGGAGTAGCGGAGGCCCACGCCCCACTGGTTGTGGCCCGGGTTCGGTGCCGCGACCCACGTGCAGGCGACCTGGTAGCCGGAGCTGTCGTTGTCGCCGGCACCGCCACTGAGGCTCTCCGAGCGAGTGAAGTACTCACCGGAGACGGCGATGCCGCTGCCGGAACGCCAGGAAGCGTTTGCGTTGAGGCTGTCGGTCTCGACGTCGGTGACCACAGTAGCGACGGTGGTATTACCGTTGCCGTGGTAGAAGGAGAGGCCGGCGCCGAAAGCGCTCTGGCCATCGTGGTTGTCGCCCTGGGACGCGCCCAGGCCGGCCTTTGCCTTGCTGCTCCAGTGCACCTCGGCATTATAGTTCCAGTCGTCGTCGGCGTTGTCGTTGACGGCGCCAGCACGACCGTCGCCTTCTTCGCCTGAGTTGGCTGCCGCGGCGGCCAACTCGCTATTGAACGCGGAGACGGACCAACCCACGTTGCCCCCGTCGCTGCCCTGTCCCATGTCGCCATGGAGCGTCGCGCCACGCGAACGGCTGTTGGAGAAGGTGCGGGTCGTCAGGCCACGATCGACGAACTCCAGCTCGCCGGAAGAGGTCTTCCAGTCGTTGCCGAACGCGATCTTCTGCTGGCCGACGCGCAGCCCCATGTCGTAGCTTGCCGTGTTGTGGAAACGCCAATCGATGTACAGGTCCTTGATCGACGTGCCTTCGGTCCACTCGGTCTGGAGCTTGTAGGTGACGTTCTCGTTGATGTTGCCGGAGAACGTCGTACGCGCTCGCCTCACGTTGAAGCCTAAGTTGTCGGGGGCCCCGTCAATGTTGTTGTAGTTGAACGCGACCTGGCCACGGCTCTTCAGCGTCAGGCTGAAATCTTCTTTTGAGTAGGTGAAACCCTTGCCGGGTCCGCCCGACCAGCCGTCCACCGTTGGTGTCGCGGCCTCTTTCTTGGCGCCGCCTTTCTTCTTGTCGCCCTTCTTGTCGTCGCCGTTTCCGCCTGCGATGGCGAAACTTGCGGTAGCCAGCATGGCTACGCAGAAACCGAGTGTCCTCTTCATGATGAATCCCCTCCTAGGGGTCGTTCAGTTAGTCGTAACCCGAGCTTGTAGGCCAACCGCAGCTGCCACTCAGGATGCGCGGAGGTTAGATCGGGTTCTCAAGACCGAAAAGCGCACACCATGGGTTTTTTGCCCGCCGCCCTAATGTTTGTTAGGGATCACCTCGTGTCAGGATCGCCGGGGGCGGCGTCTTCTCCCCCGTCCCAACCTCGGTAGACTTCGGAACTCATGGCGCAGCGAGACCACAGAACGACCTGCAATCGGGACTGTCCGGACGCCTGTGGGGTGGTCGCGACAGTCGAAGATAGGCGCGTGGTGGCGCTGCGTGGAGATCCTGAGCACCCGGTGACGCGGGGTTTCCTGTGCTTCCGAACGAGCCGGTTCGTCGAACAGCAGAATGATCCGAACCGACTGCAAACACCACTGTTACGATCGAATGGAGAGTTGCGACCCGTGTCGTTCGAGCAGGCCCTCGACGTCGCCGCAGAGAGGTTGTTGGCGATCCGGGAGGAGTCTGGCCCGGCGGCGATCTTCAACTACCGGTCCGGCGGCAGCCTCGGGCTGCTCAAGTCCTTCGTCGACCGTTTCTTCGAGGGGTTTGGACCGGTCACCGTCAAGTCCGGGGACATCTGCAGCGGGGCCGGAGAGGCAGCGCAGCTCCTCGATTTCGGGGTCAGCGACAGCAACGATTTGTTTGACCTGGAGGCCAGCCGGCACATCTATTTGTGGGGGAAGAACCCCTTCGCCAGCAATATCCACCTGATCCCAGTGCTCAAGCGGGCGTGCGCAGCAGGGGCAACGGTGACGTTGATCGACCCTGTGCACCACAAGGGCGCGTCTCTCGCGGATCGGGTTGTCCGACCACGACCCGGGGGCGACGTGGATCTCGCGTTTGGTGTCGTCCGCGTGTTGCTCGACGGCGATCGGCTGCCCGCGGCAGCGCGCGAGTCCTGCGACAACCTCGAGGCCTTCTTGGACCTCGTGCGTCGCAAGACTGTCGAAGAATACGCCAGGGACGCCTGCGTGGAGGTCGCGGTGCTCCGCGACGTCGCGGACGAGTTCGCCACCGGCCCCACGGCGATCCTCGTCGGCTGGGGGCTGCAACGGCGGCGGAACGGGGGAGCGACCGTCCGGGCTCTGGACGCCCTGTCCGCGGTGAGCGGCAACCTCTTCCGTTCGGGCGGCGGGTGTTCCTTCTACTTTGGGCGACGGACCGCTTTCGATCCGATCCACACGGAGGAAGCGGCCCGCCGCGTGCGTGAACCGATGTTTGGGCCCGACGTGCTCGCGGCGAAGGACCCGCCGATCCGGGCGATCTGGATCACCGCTGGCAATCCCGTGTGCATGCTGCCCGATTCGGCTCAGGTCGACCGGGCGCTCGATCAGACGGAGTTCGTGGTCGTGGTCGATCCGTTCCTGACCGATACCGGGCGGCGGGCAGACCTCGTGATCCCGGTGCCGACGCTGCTGGAGGACGAGGACCTCGTCGGATCGTATGGCCACCACTTCCTCGGGGCCTCCCGGTCCGTGGTGCCGCCGCCGGTCGGCGTGCTTCACGAGGTCGAGCTCTTCCAGGCGCTCGGTCGTCGGGTCGGGCTGGAGGATCACCTCGCCGGTTCGATCGCCGAATGGAAGGGCCGGATGCTCCGACGTCTGCATGCCGAGGGAGTGACGATCGAGGCTCTGGAGGCCGGCGGCGTGCGCAACCCGTTCGCGAAGCCGGTGTTGTTTCCCGATGGGAAGGTCCAGACCGCGAGCGGACGGGTCAACCTGATGACGTCGCGCAACGGTGCGGAAGCGGTTGCCCAGACGGCGGACTACCCGCTTTGGCTGTTCTGCAATTCGACGGAGAAGAGCCAGGCCTCCCAGTGGGCCGGCGCAGGATTGGGCGAGCACACGTGGGTCGTCGTGCATCCTGACGCGGCGCCGGGATTCGAGGCGGGAGATACGGTGCGCATCGAGAGTGCGTTGGGCACAGTCGTGGCCGAATTGCGGTTCGACGACCAACAGCGTTCCGATGTGGCGATCATGCCGAAGGGCGGCCACGTCGATCGCGGTCATTCCGCCAATTCGTTGATCGAAGCGCACCCGACCGACATCGGGCTGGGCGCGGCCTACTTGGATTGTCGCGTGGCGATCCGGTCGCTGTAGGCAGGCTGGCTGTTTCAGGCCAACCGGATTCGGAATCGCGAGTTCTTTTCCTCGGGCGTCTCTGGTCTTCTGTGTGTTGTGGCGAGGATCACCGGGACACACATCTACGGCATGCTGCGCTGTCCGCACGCGGTGGCGTTGGATCTGCACGAGGATCGGTCGAAGCGGCGACCGATCACCGAGATCGAAGAGTTCGTGCGCAAGCGCGGGCGCGATTGGGAAGACGAGTTCGTCGCGGAGTTGGACGGCTATGTCGAGCCGGAGTACGAACGAGGGGAGTGGGGCGTCGCGGCGGCGCAGACCGAGGCGTTTCTTCGCGAGGGAGTAGCGGGTGTCAGCCAGGGCGTGTTGGTGGGTGAGAACCGTCTCGGCATCCCGGACCTGTTGCGGCGGGAACCTGGTGAGTGCGAGTTCGGGGACTTTCACTACGTTGTCGGCGACATCAAGTCGTCCGGTCGACCGCGCAGCGATCAACTGCTTCAAGTCGCGTTCTACTCGGGCATGTTGGGGACGCTGCAGGGGCGCGTTCCGGAGTACGGGTACCTGATTCTCAAGGATGGCCGTGAGGAGAGGTTCGCGCTGCGGGACTACCAGGCCGCGTTCGAAGAGGTCGAAGAACGGGTGCTGGCGCTCGCCGCCGACTCGTCGGGCTCGGAGGCGTTCTTCGGACCGTCGTGTCGCAAGTGCCACTGGTCGGAGTTGTGCGTGCCACAGATGGAGGCGGCATCTGACGTGTCATTGGTGCCGGGAATGACCCGGGGACTCCGGACGACCCTGAAGCGGATCGGCGTCGAGGACGTCGACGCGCTGAGATCGTTGTCGGTGGAGAGCGCCGCGCGGCGCACGCATCTGGAGCCGGCGTTGTTGCGTCGATTGAAGATGAGCGCCGAGGCTCGGAAGTTCGGACAGCCGATTCGTCAGCAGCCGGGCTCGCAGGCGGAGTTTGGTGAAGTGGCGGTGCTGCATCATCTGTACGACGCGTACTCGGAGAGGATGCTGTTCGTCGGCGTGCAGTTTCCAGCGACGGAGGATGGGGAGTTCTTCGGCGTGTGTCCGAGTGATCGAGACGCAGAGCGAGACGACTTCGTGCGCGTCGTCGAGCACGTCCCAGAGAACATGCTGCTCTTGCACTACGGCGAGGCGTTGCCCCGGTGGTTCGCGGATTGCCGGGTTGCTGAGGACCGCGTCGGTCTGGAGAAGCGGATCGAAAGTCGGTTCGTCGACCTCGCGCGACGGTTGCGGGGCGCGGCGATATACCCAGGGCCGGTGTTCGGCATGGCGCAGCACGTGGAGTTCGCGTTGGGGTTGGATCCGCATCGCGAGGGCGAGGCAGACGCGGCGGCGATGTGGGGGCAGGGAGACGAGGGCGAGGGCTGGCTCATGAACAAGGGGCGAAGCGATCTCGCGGATCTGTGCGCGCTGGTCGCATTTGTCCGCGAGAGCCAGTCGAGGGAGGCCAAACCCCCAGAATCCGAAGCGACGGAGTCCGAGTCTCGGACGCGCGGGGAGGGATCCACGTAGTGGACCATTCTCTTTCGCAGCGCCTCTTGCGCATGTTGTGGCGCGAGGAGGAAGGCGAGGCGCGGAGCCAGAGTGATCTGCGCGCGTTGCCGGCTGAGGAGCGGGCGTTGGAGGGCGAGTGCATCGACGGCGCGTTGTTTCGGGGGTCTGCCGGTGTCGACGCCTACGAGTTCGACGCGGCGGAGAACATGAGCAAGTTCCGCCGCGGCGATTCGGTGTGCGTGGGGGACGGCGTGGATTTCGACGCAGCCGTGTCGATGGCATTCGGGCGGTACGACGCGGAGCGGCATGTCCTCGTCTTGCGGCGTGACCCCTGGGCGCGTGGACAGAAGTTCGAATTCGAAAAGGACCGACGCTACTGCGTCGACCGGCGGGCGCTGGGGTTGCGAGGGCGTCTTCAGGAAGTTGTGCGCGAGGGTTTTGCCGACGAGCTCGTGAAGAGCGTGCTCGAGGG
>CAYYAQ010000035.1:0-37939 GCA_964469555.1 uncultured candidatus Brocadiaceae bacterium
TTGTTGCGGTCGCCCTTCTGGCCACCGGTGCAACCGGCGAGAACGAGAAGGCTCGAGGAGATTGCGATCAGTCCAAAACAGAGCGGGGAAGTGATTTTGGAGATGGTCATAGCGCTCTTGCCACCAGAGAAGGCGGCGCTTGGTCGGGCTTGGGTGCCGGACTGTGAGAAAGCGGTGAGAGGGGGGCCGCCGATGTTACCCCTGGAAGGATCCCGGCGGTCGCCCAGATCTGGTTTTGGCAGCCTCGTGGAGGGGAAAAAAAACGGGCGATTCCGCCCACCCCACCGGGGCCTGGCTACTGGCGAAAGCGGCGTCCCCGAGCCTCTGGCGGTCGCTCCCCAACGAACTCGTAGATTGGCACGCCGAATCCACAGCTCGTCTGCGCCTTGTCGACCTCGATCTCGACGACCTGGCGCGCCTTGTCCGGGCCCGGCGCGCCCGCGGGCAAGCGATCCGCGAGCGGCGACTCCTGGATCGGCGTCGCCGTCGCCCGCCCGTACAGCCGCAAGGACGGTCGCGACGGTCGGCCGGGATTCTCGGGCATGCGTGGGGCGCAGCGCAACGCCAGCGGCAGGGTCGGCAACGACATCGCCGGTCTCGGCGGCTGGGCGGTCGGAGGGCAGCCGCATCATCTACCGATGGGTCTGGGCCGCGAACTGCCGAAGGGTGAGTTCGATCTCGTCCTCAACGCGCATCTGCACCCGCCCGGAAAGGAGGATGTCGAGCAAACAACGCTCGCGCTCTACTTCGCGAGGAAGAAGCCGCTGGATCTCCCTGCTGGCACCAAGATCGAAATGGAGATCGTGTTCGACAACTCCAAGGACAATCCGAGCAACCCCTTCGATCCGCCGCGCCGCGTCGGCTGGGGCCTGCAGTCCACCGAAGAGATGGCCGGCATCAGCCTGCTATTGATCTCCAAGGACAGATACAAGAGCCGGAAGTTGGCTCGCGAGATCCGCAACGCCCGCAACCGCGGCATGAGAAGCGAGAACATGATCGCCGGGATGATCGGCCAGATGGCCTCGCGGATTCGTGACTACGACAAGGACGGCGACGGCTTCGTGGAGCTCAGCGACCTGCCGCAGTCCTACCAGAGATTCGTCGGTCGATTCGACCGGGACGGTGACGGCAAGTTGTCGAGCAAGGAGATCGACGACATAGGGCGGTGAGATCTGGGGTTTCGTGCGAGAATGGTCACCATGCTCGCAACCGTTGCGCTCGCACTCACGCTGCAGCAAGCACCACCGGACGTCCTCTTCATCGCCGTCGATGATCTGAACGACTGGATCACGCCGCTCGCCGGGTCTGCGCAAGCCAAAACGCCCAACTTCGGGCGTCTCGCGAAGCTCGGGGTCTGTTTCACGAACGCGCACTGCGCCGCCCCGGCCTGCCACCCGTCCCGCGTCGCCGTGATGACCGGCGTGCACCCGTCGCGGTCCGGCATCTACCGCAACTCGTTCCATCAGCAGGGACCGAAGTGGCGCGAGGCGTCGCCCATCCTGCGCAAGGCCACGACGCTCTCCCAGCACTTCCGCAACCACGGCTACCGCGCCGTCGGCGCCGGCAAGATCTACCACGCGTTGCAGTGGACGAAGGGTTCGCAAAACGATCCGGCGACGTGGGACGAATACTGGCCCGATGCGCTGCGACCGATCCCGACGTGGGTCAGGCCGAAGCACGTGCCGGATGCGGATAACGGCATCGGCCCGGGTCGCCCCCTCGGCAAGAGCCAGTTGTTCGGCGCGATGCCACTCGACGTGCCCGACGACGAGACCTCCGATCACAAGGTCGTCGACTGGGCGATCGAGCAGCTGAAGAAACCGCGGGGCAAGGATGCGAAACCGCTGTTCTGCGCCGTCGGTCTGTTTCGACCGCACATCCCCTGGGAGGTGCCGCGCAGCTACTTCGAGTTGTTCCCGCTGGAGAAGATCGAGATACCGAAACATCTCGAGAACGATCTCGCAGACACGTTCGGACACGGGCGCACCGGCTGGCACCGTTGGGTGAAAAAGAACAAGCTCTGGGACGATCTCGTGCAGGGATACCTGGCGTCCATCGCCTACTCCGATCGCCAGCTCGGTCGGCTGCTGGACGCCCTTCTGATGAGCCCGCGTCGGGACAACACGATCATCGTGCTGTGGTCGGACCACGGCATGCACATCGGCGAGAAGGAGAACTGGGAGAAGTTCACGCTCTGGGAGGAGTCGACGCGCGTCCCGCTCTTCGTGTCTGCGCCGGGACGCGGTCGGGGCACGCGCTGCGCCGAACCGGTGACGCTGACCGATCTCTTCCCGACCCTGTGTGAGCTTGCGGGCCTGCCGATTCCGAAAGACCAGTGCGATGGAGTCAGCCTCGACGCCCAGCTGCGCGACCCGAGTACGCCGCGCAAGCGGCCCGCTCTCACCTCGTTCTGGATGCACGCACACAAGGGCGTGCCCAAGAAGGACCGCCCCGTGATCGGCCACGCGGTGCGCGATCGTCGCTGGCGCTACATTCGCTACTCGAACGGGTTCGAGGAACTCTACGACCACGCAGAGGACCCGGACGAACACACGAACCTCGCGAAGCGAGCGGAGCACGCGGACACGATCCGCAGGCTGAGGGAGTTCGTCCCGAGAAACGCCGCCGCTCCGACCAAGGCCGGGTCGTACGTGAAGAAGAAACCCGCGGGCAAACGAAAGTAGCGCGCCGCGTCAGGCGAGCAGTGGGTGATTGCCTTGCCCGCGACGTCAGTCAGCCGGAAGTCTCGCCCCTTGAACCGGTACGTCAGCTTCTCGTGATGGATGATCCTCATTCCCCGTCTCTGCGTGACCCTGGGAGTTACGATCATCGGGATCTGGCGTTGAGCCGATGTGACGAAAGCGACCTGACTGCAGCATGGGGAAACCGATGACCCTTCCACCTGAATCCCATCTCAAGGCCCACAAGGTCGGCACACTGCTAGGGATTCTATTGATGGTGTGGTCCGTCGTCTTCTCGCTCTTCAAGTCCAGCTTCTCCCCGTTGGTCTTCTGGACGGTACTCCTTGGCGTGGGCATCCTGCTCCTGACGACCCCGATCTGGCTGCTCGGCCAACGCGCGAAGCGGGAGCATCTGAAGAAGCAGGCCCCTTCAGCCTAGGGGTCGCGCGAGGAGAGGTCGTCCTCGCCAGGTCGCGGAAGGCCGATTCCGAAGCCCCGATGCCGATAGAGAAAGAAGCCATGTTGTTCCCCTGGCCCGACTACGCGTACTTCCAACAGTTCACGCGCTCTGTGCATCCTCGGTGAAGGGACACGAGTGCTGGTGCACGACCCCCTGTATCCCGACCCATCGCACTGGAACCGCGGGAAGCTCACCAAGAACTACCGCGGCCCGGCGGTGCTGGTCGAACGATCCACGCGCTGAGAATCGCCTCAGCGCTTCTTCCGACGCCTCGCTTTCGGATCGAGTTTCGCGGCCTTCTTCGGCATCGAGTCGAGCGCGCCTTGGAGCATGGCGCGAGTTGAGTCGGCGTCGTCGTCCTCGCCCGATGGGATCGCGTGGACCTCGTGTCGGTCTTTCACGGCGTAGAGCTTGCCGTCTCGGTACAGCTTGAAGTGCTGATTCTGCGCCCAGACGATCTCCCGACCATTGACGCCTTGCCCGTGCTCCGTTGCGGCCTTCCCGAACTTCGGGTAGTAGTACTGGAATATCCACTGACGCGGGTTGCCCTTCTTCTTCTGACACTGTGGCCAGAAGCTGCGCCCATCGAGTTCGACCTTCGGGAGCTTCGCGCCGGTGATCCCCGCGATCGTCGGCAACATGTCGGAGAAATCCACGAGGTCGTCGCTCACCACGCCTTTGGACACCGTCCCGGGACAACTGACGATCAGGGGTGCGTGGGTACCGCCGTCCGTCGCGTAGGCCTTCTCGCCCTTGCGCTGCTCGTCGCCGAAGGGATAGGTCAAGCTTCGGCCAGTGCCGTTGTCGGTCGTGTAGATGATGACCGTGTTCTCGCGCAGACCGTTCTTCTCGAGGGCGTCGACGATCCTGCCGACGCACTTGTCGGCGTAGAGCGTCATGTCGCGGAAGTTCTTCAGCTTCGCGAGGATCTTCTCTTCCGTCGGTTTGCTGTCGGGAGTCTTGGGGAACGGCGAGTGCACGAGCACCATCGGGTAGTACGCGAAGAACGGGCGATCCTTGTTCTTCCCGATGAACTCGATGATGAAATCGGTGAAGACATCGGGACCGTACTGCTTCTCGCCGCTCTCCAACAGCTTCCCGTCGCGCACGATGCTCGGCTTCCAGTAGCGAGGACGCTTGCCGCCCGGGTAGTTCCACAGGCAGTAGGTATCGAAGCCGCAGTCCGGGGCCAACGAACCACGCTGGCCGCCGTGCAACTGCCACTTGCCGGCGACCGCCGTGGCGTACCCGGCCTTCTTCATCATGGTGCCGAACGTGATCTCATCCCTGTCCAGCGTGCCGAACGCGACGTAGTTCCGGATGCCGTCGCGGCCCGTCATGATCTTCACCCGGCTGGACGTGCAGACGGGTTCCGAATAGCAGTGGTTGAACTTCGCGCCGCCGGCGGCGAGGGCGTCGAGACGCGGCGTCTTGAAGAACTTGCTGCCGTAGCAACCGTAGTTGTCGGCGGCGGAATCGTCCGCCATGATGAGCACGACGTTGAGCGGCTTCCCGGTCGCCTGCGCGGGAAGCGACGCGGGGCCGAGAACGAGGACGAGGAGGATGGCAGTGAGGGGTTTCATGCGAGGTCCACGGTAGCGGATGTCCGCCACGTGTTCCCTCGCATCACCGCCTATCGCTCGGTTAGTCGAGCAACACCTCGATGCTGTTCGTCGTCAGGAACTGAAGGTTGGTTCCGAACCAGAATGTCCAAGCCCGTCGCGACGAAGACATGGACAAGATCTTCGACCTGCCCCGCGACCTGCAGACGATGATCAGCGAGCACTAGTTGTCGTGTTCCGGACCTACAGGATTTCCAACACTCCCGCGCCCGACTCCACCAAGGTCTCGACTGCTGCACGGTAGTTCATGTTCACGGCGATCTTCGCGTTCCAGGGGACGGGTTCCTTGTCCGCGATGCCGCCGAGCGCGACCGCGGCGAAGGCGCGGGTGATGCTCGGGAGATCCTTGTCGAGCAGCATCTCTCGCAACGGATCGATCGAATTCCGGTCGCCGATCTGCGAGAGCGCGGACGCGACGGCGGCCATCTTGGTGACGGGGACGAAGGACATCGTGCTCGCGAGCTCCGGCGCGGCGATGCCGCTCCTGCACGTGCAGCTTGGCCCCTGCGCCGAGGCCGGGCACGGCGCACCAATTCCGGGCGGCGTACGCATGTTCTGTACCCCCGCCGGTGATGCACTCGATGCAGCAGTTCGAAATCGTGAGTTCAAACCGACGGCGACCGCTTCGATACTGCACGTCGACATGGCTGGCGTCGACTAGTCTTTCGTTCTGACCAGCGACATTTGATCGTGACCTCATGACTCTCGCGACCCTCTCCCAGGCAGAACTGCAACGCCGCATCCTCTTCGAGAGTGAAAACGTCGTCGCGGTCGACAAGCCCTGGGGCATCCCCTCGACGGGTCGGCGTCTGAGCGACCCGGACAGCGTGCAGTACGCGCTCATGCAACGCTACGTCAACATGACCTGGGCCGTTCACCAACTCGACGCGGACACCAGCGGAGTCAACGTGTTCGTGCGGCGGCGGAATCTCGTCAAGGGCTGGCAGACACGCATGCGGTTTCCCACCGGAGAAAAGACCTACCTCGCCGTCGTGCACGGTGAGTTCACCGCAGATCGCACGATCGAAGCACCTGTCGGTGTCGTACGAACGACGCCGTCCCGCCACCTCGGCATCACCGCGGACGGGCGCCGCGCGGTGACGCGGTTCGAAGTGCTCTCGCGCAACACGGACTTCTCCCTGCTCCGGGTGCAGATCGAAACCGGGCGCACGCACCAGATTCGCATCCACGCAACCTCGATCGGCCATCCTCTTGTCGGCGAGACCTGGTACCGAGAGACACCTTGCCGGCGTCATCCACGCCAGGCGTTGCACGCGTTCGAACTCCGATCTCATGACAAAGAGGATCCGGAAGCCCTGACGTGTCCCGTGGCGACAGACCTCCTTGAACTGATCCGCTCGCTCGACCTGCACCTCCCGGCAGCGTTCGCGGTCAGTCCGACTCTGTGATGTTCTCGCTGGTGATATCGAAGCGGTCGTAGCGCGCGTCCGACAGGTAGATCAACGCGTAGGATTCCGAGAACAACAACGCCGAAGCCAACACCACACCTACCGACACGGCGAGCGCGATCTCGACGCCGAATTCGTAGAGTCCGAACGACAGCAACCCTCCCAACAGTGCGGGCACAACGAACAACACGAGCAGGCCCAACATCCGGATCAGGGCCCCCATCAGGTTCTGCCCGATCTGGTCGAAGCCGGCGCGGATACCGCGGCCCAACTGCACGAAGCCGGGGAACCACAGCGCGATCAAGTTCTCGGCCGTGACCCATGCAAAATCGAGGGCGAAGCACCCACACACCAACGCGAAGAAACCCGGGATCTTCTGCCCCCAGCCGAAGACGTAATCGCCCTCGCGCGTAATCAAGAACGTCGCGATCAGACAACCGATGATCTGAACCGCCCAAAGCGCGACGACGGTCCCCATGACTTCGCCGAAGATCAGCGAGCGGCCACGCAGAGGCATCGCCTTCAGGACGTCGAAGTGCGGGATGTCGATGCGCAGGTCCACGCGCACGAACGACGGCGCGAGAATCGACCCGTAGAACAGCAAACCCAGGATCAGGAATCCGATTCGGGTGGCCGCGTGCCCATCCTCGATCAACACGCTGCTGAACACCGCGACCATGACCACCACGATGATCAACATCCGGATCCACGTGCGCCGTGGGAAGCGACCGAGGCTGATGAGATTCTTCCACACCAACGCGCGCCACGCGGGCCCGGTGGGAGAGAGGTCCCACGGCGAATTCGGTTGGGCGACCACGAGCTCCTTCTTGTCGCGCAGTGCGCCGATGCCCTCCTTCCGGATGTTCTGGATCTTCTGCGCGATCTCGACAGCCTCGTCTTCGAAGCGGAAGTCGACGCGCCAGATGACGAAGGCCTGCACAGCGATGAGCGCGACGGGGTAGATCGCTGCCAACGCAAAGGCCGCCGGATCCGTCGTCATCATCACGTTCGCGAGCGCCGTGAACGGCAAGAGGGCTCCATCGACCCACGACGTGCCGAGCAGCAATTTCGCATCGGTCCAACTCTCCACGCCGCCGATCTGCCGCCAACCCAACGCGAAAGATGTTCCGATCACGAGAGTCAGACCCCATGCCGGCGCACGCATGAGCCTCGCGCGAATGCCGCCCTTGACTTTCCACTGCGCCAGCAACAACCCGGTCAACGTCGCATTTGCGTGAAGCACCGTCTGGTTGAGGATGAAACCGAGGACGACGTATGGGTAGGAGAAGTTGCCGAACCGCTGGAACATCAGCCCGATGAGCAAGCCTCCGATCACCGCGCCAAACTGTGCCGCGATCCACTTCAACATCAGAATCTGCCAGCGCGTGAGGGGTCCCGGAAACAGGAGTTGCACTTCGGATTCGCGAAACGCGATGCCGCGGCCAGAACTCAAGGCGAACCACGTGAACACGACCTGCAGGACGTAGAAACCGCCGACGATCAGGCTCGCGTTCTCACGCTGCCCCTTGGCGCTGCCGACGCCCACGCCAAACGCGGGGTTCGCGACAAAGATCAACCAGAAGTACCCGACGGTCAGAGCGAGGCCAATGATGTACTTCGGTTGCCGCAGCTTCCGCACCATCGCAGTGACGCGGTTGCGCGACGTACACCCCAGGTAGTAGAGGCTCGCGCTCGTAAACATCAGGCGTCCGGTGTCGACCCGTTCCGTTCGCCACCCTCTGTCAAGTGGAAGAAAATATCTTCGAGCGACGGATCGTCCGGTAGACCCGTCAGCTCTGCGTGGATCTCGGACAGGCTGCCCTCGATCACCTTCTTCCCTTTCTGGATCACGAAGATCTCATCGCAAATCTCCTCGATCAACTCGAGTTGGTGCGACGACACGACTATGGCAGCACCTTGTTCCTTCGCGCGTTGCACGATCGAATCCTTCATGCTGCGGATCCCGATCGGATCGAGACCCGTGAGAGGCTCGTCGAGGAATATCGCCACCGGATCGTGCAGAAACGCCATGCAGATCGCCGCCTTCTGCTTCATTCCACGTGAGAGCGCGCCCGGTAGATGCTGCCGTTTCTCGAGGAGCTCAAACTCCCCGAGGAGTCGGTCCGCGTGCTCCTGGACGTCGGCGAGGCCGTAGATGCGGCCCGCGAATCGGAGGTGCTCATCGACAGTCAGGTAGTCGAAGAGGTGCGGGGTATCCGGAACGAACGCGAGGTGTCGTTTTGCCTCGAGCGCGTCGGTTTCGAAGTCGTACCCCGCGACACTCATGCGACCCGCCGTCGGCGGGATGATGCCGGTCATGCAGCGCATGGAAGTGGTCTTGCCGGCACCGTTCGGTCCGACGAGACCGAGAATCGTCCCACCTGCGACTCGAAAGTCGAGGTTATCGACGGCGACGAGATCATGGTATCGCTTCGTGAGACCAGTGACGTCGATGATCGGAGGCGTGTCGTTCATGCGAATCGGAACAGCGTGGCCGACAGACTACACGAGTCGTCGCTGTTTTCGCCCTGTCGTCCGGGGAGGTCGCTCAGGCGTCATTGACCGCGGGCTCATCGCACACCACGACGAGCGCGTGTCCGTATTCGTGGCCGAACCAGGGATGGTAGAACTTCAATTCGAAACCAGCGAGCGCCAACTCATGGCCCAGCGTCTCGTCGTCGAAGTAGTGGACCCGGTGGGGAACCATGGAGTCGCCCAGCGTGATCCGCTCCCGATGCAGCAAGCGACGCAGAGGAGTAGCGACGCGCTGAGTGATGCGCAATCGGCGGCGGGCGGGTCGGGTGATGTGCCAGAACGAGAGCAGGACTGGAGCACCGGGCTTCAATGCGTGCCGCAGCGACCGCAAGAACTCAACCCGTCGGCTGCGCCCCTGAATGTGCATGTAGGCGCACCAGCCAATGATGACGCCGTCGTACGGGTCGTCAACGTTTGGGCACATGTCCGGAGACACGAGTTCTACGCTCGATGGAATCTCTTCGCGGGCCAGCAACTCGTTGGCGTACTCCGTCAGCTGGGCATTGCATTCGAATCCGTCGACTTCGTGGCCGAGCCGTGCCAGCGCGATCATCTCGCGGCCACCTCCCGCACCACCGACCAGGATTCTCCGGCAGTCTGCGAAATGGCTGGCGATGACCTTCTCTTCCCAGGGGAACAACCCCCCGAGATTGTACGAATCGGATCGGTACTCCATCGAGTCCCTGTACTGGTGTTCGACGACCTTGTTGTGGGTATCGCGACCGAAGATCCCCAGCCAGAACCCATCGAACGCACCCGCACAGATATCGCCGACGAGTCGATAGACTCGCCGGCTGGCGAGGTAAAGATACACACTCAAAGGGGTGCGACTGCTGGACACAGGTGAAGGTCGGCCGGACGGGTGAGGATTCGCGAGGTACTTGTACCAACTGCGACCAAGAGTACCCCAAGAAACCGGTCCCTCGGAAAAGAGCCATACCCGATCATTCGTGACGCGTCCAACCGACCATGCGCTTGCGGGTTCGAGGGTCTCGTGTCCAAAACGAATGGAGACGCCAGCCTGCCGCTAGTCGCGTCGGTGGACGGTTCCAAACGACTCTGAGTTCCGCCAGAATGCCCGCCTGCCCAGTGATCCCAACACGTTCCATGCCAGAAGACACACAGGAAGAGCGAGTCGACTTCGAGGCGCTCCTCCGCGAACGATTCCCCGATATGCAACCGATCCACAGCGCCCCGTCGCTGTCCACGTTCAACGGAATCGGCACGTCGGTCTTCGGTCGGCGAAACGTCGACGAAGAGACCGGAACTCACGTCAAAACCCTCTGCGTCTGCTTCCTGTTCGCGCCGATCTTCGCGTTGCGGGCCTACCGCGTGGCCGATGGACCAGGCGAACGTGGTTGGGCGTTCCTCGGTCGGCACTCTCTGTCGGGGTTCGCCAGGTCTTGGAATTGCCTGGTCCTGTCCGCGGTGCTCGTCTTGTCGGCGTATGGCGCATGGAGCGCCGATTCAGACTCCCCTGACTACCGCGCCACCCAACAGTACGACTCCGCGCAGGAAGACATCGTCGACGGCGACTACGTCACGGCGTTGCACAAACTGACCGAACTCGCGGACGGCGACACGGCTCGGGCGCCGCAAGCTCGCAGTCTGGTCAAAGACGTGATCACCGAGACACTCGCCGGCCTGCAGCCGGCGCAGGCGGAAGCGGTCGTGCAAATCGCCGTGGACAGCGCCCGACATGGCCGACCCCTTGCCGATACCGATGTCGTTCTGAAGGCCGCGATGTCTCTCGCGGAAAGGCACGAGGCCGACGATCCCGAGTTTGCGGTCACGATCATGGCGAAAGTCATTTCCTTGGCGGGCGACGACGAGTCGTTCCATCGGAAACAACGCGCCATCCTCGAGAGAGCGGTCGCCAAGCAGCCACAAGATCCCGGCATCGTGACCGCGTTCGCCGTGTTGCTCGAAGCGGAGAAGAAGTTCGCCGACTGCAAGAAACTTCTCCTGCCCATCAGCGACAAGCTGGGAGACACCGAAGGCGCCCGCTTGCTCGGTCTGATCCATTCCCGTGACGGAGAGTTCGACGCCGCTCACAAACTCCTGGCGCCGTACTGCAAGGCGCGCCTCGCTGCACTCAAGATCGCCGACGAGAAGTTCAGGTTGATCTCGGACTCCATTTCCAAAAAGTCCCTTCAAGAGCTGAACGCGGGCGTGCAGCCGAGAGCCTGGTACGCGGAACACAAAGGTGCCGACGAAGCAAAACAACAACGGATGGTGCGCGAGTTCGTGGCTGACGCCCTGGTCCGGGACCGGCGCTACCGGACCGCACGCGACGAAGTGGCCCTGCACTCGCCCGTCGTATCCGTCGCGCTGAGTCTGGGCGTCGTCATGCTGCGACGCGCCCGGGGGATGACACCGGAGGACAGGGCGAACGAGCTGAAAGCCGCCGAGGACGTCTTCCTTGCGATTCGCAGCACGGCCGGGGAGAGCGAGCAGTTCCGCCTCTTCTACGGCCAGGTGCTCTACTGGTTAGGCAAGGCCGCCGCGGGCAAGAAGCTTCTCGACGGATACCTCGCGGAGACCAAGAGGGATCCGGCTCGGCTCGCGATCGTCGCGGGCGTCATGCGCTCGGTAGGCGACGAATCCACCGCGCGAGCCCTCGCCGAAGAGGCGTACGCAACCGCCAAGTCCGAAAAGGATCGGCAGTCGGCTGCGGCGATGCGATCCGTGATGTCGATCGATGTCGACGATGAGATCAAGTGGCGCAAGCGTTGTGACCTGTCCGACAAGCGCCTGTCAGCTGCTCTGTCCACCGCCAAAGGGAAACGCGCCGCTCGCGTTGACGAGAACGCGGATGCGGGAAAGCACTTCCGCGAAGCCATCGCGAGCTACGCGATGCTGTCGAAGACCGGCCCCCTCCTCAACAACGCCGCGCTCGCCTACCAGGCCCTGTTCCAGGTGACCGGTGATCCCGAGGATCTGCGCAGGGCATCCGCGATGATGGATGAGGCGCTGACCATGGTGCCCGGAGAGAGCATCCTCCTGAACAACGTCGCGCTCACGTTGGAAGTGGTCGGGACACTGGATCTGCTCGCGGACAGAGTGGACTTCAAGGCTCTTCGAGTCGCACCCGATCCCTCGATGCTCACGCATCTCTTCCGCGACGGCGAGGGGTTCGAGAAGATCAAGAAACAAGTCGGGGACTCGGAGTCGTACCGCAAGTCGATCGACTACTTCCAGAAGGCGATGCTCCTGTCGCCGAAGAGCCCGCGCCCGTACGCGGCACTCGTGAGCCGTTACGATTGGGCGAAGGACATCGAAATGCTCCGTGAGCTGCTGAAAAACCTCGGGCGAGTCGAGCTCGACCTCGCGAACATTCGGCAACAGACTCTCGACTACTATTCGGGGAAGGACGAGGCCAAGGACCGGGAGAGGCTGAAACACTCGATCTCACGTCTCGACAAGCAACTCGCCCAGATCTCTGAGCCCGGGGTGACGCGTTCCATCGTCCTCACGCACGCAATCCGCACCGAGTCGGCCACGGCGAGACTTGGTCTCTCCTCCCGGTTGGATGCCCTGATCGAGAAGGGCGAAGCTCTGTACGCGACGACGCCGTCAACGGGTCTTTCGACCGCTTTGATTTCAGCACACCTCTGGCGCGCCAGTCGCCAGTTGAGCACCACTCACCCGTCGTACAAGGCCGCTCGAGAGCGATGCAAGTGGTCTCTCACCGCGGATATCGTGCTCCTTCTCGTGGCGGAGAAAGACGAGAGACTGCGCGAAGCCGCCACCACCAACACGGACGTTGTGCGGGCGGTCGCCCTCGTCGAGGAGCAACACCGCGTGATGCCCTTGCACGGATCAGCCTGGCGGTGGGCGATCGTGAAGCAATTCAAGCCGTCGGTCGCGCCCGCGATCGGGGCCACTCTCGCGAAGAACGAAGTCCGAAACCTCGTCTCGGCGATCATGCGGCAGATCGGCCCCCTGAACGCGGAGACGGCAGTCAATCGGTACTGGCTGTACGTCCTCGTGGGGGAACGCACCAAAGGCGAGGCGGTCCTTTCGCAGGTCGAGAAGAACGGTGCGCCCCTCCCGATGAGAAAGTGACTCCAACCGGGGCGTAGGTCTCAGTTTCGATGCAGTAGGACGTGAGCGGCGGTTGAAGCTCTTTCCATGCACCCAATAACATCACGCCGACGCATCGGATAGGGTGGCTGGTTGCGAACCTGGAGGCGCATCCTGAGTGAGAGTCTTGTTGTTGGATGACAGTGACCTGGTCTGCCGGGCGATATCGAGAATGCTCGAGCAGCTGAATTGTGAGGTGGTCGGGCCATTCGCGACGACCAAAGAGGCCCTCGCGGCGCTGGAGACAGAGCAGGTCGATGCCGGCCTGCTCGACTTCACCCTACGGGGAGGCACGAGTGAGCCCGTGGCGGTCGCGCTGCAAGCGGACGATCGACCGTTCGTGTTGTTGACCGGGCACGCCGCAAAGGTGACGTTCCCGGACGTATTCTCCGACGCAATCCGGCTCATCAAGCCGATCACCCTGGAGAACCTGCAGGAGACTCTCGACAAAGTTCGCCTCAAGATCCGGGGGTAGCGGACGAGGATCGCGGCCTCACGGTCGGCGGTTCTCGTGGAACTACCGGAGCCGGTAGTTGGCCACGAAACTCTTCAGCGCCGGTGTAGATCGCCTGCTCTCCTCCTGCAGCACGATGGCGTCGCGGAACCGTCCGAGCGTCAAGTAGATCCGATAGTCCCTCGGCACGTCGAGCTTCAGATCATCCAGGTCCATTTGACCGCTCATCAACGCGGCGATTGTCTCTGGGCTTGCCATCGTCCTGCGCGGTGAGAGAAACAAGGAGACAGAGCGAAGACGACCGCGACCGAAGAACGTCAGCCGGCCTTCGCGGCGACCGGGAGATCTACCGCTAACATGCCCTGTGGACCGACGTCCTCCCGGCGTTACCACGCATTCAACAACCTCAACACACCCCGAGAACCCAATGCTGCGAGCTATCCGCGCCGTCCTCCCAATCCTCGCCGTCGGCGGCGGCTCTGTCGCGCTCGTCTCCAGGACCGCCGCGCCCGTCGCGAAGAAAAACGACTGACAGCCGCAAGGCACGCGAATGCGTAGATTTTCCGCTAGCGGTTGATCAGAAACGTCGCGACCCCGTCGAGAAACGCCAGCACTCGGGTTCGGACGGGCTCCGGGAAGTCCGTTTCTGCCACGGACGCGGTCATCAACTGCATCCAGCGATCACGCGCCTCGCGATCGACCGGGAACGGAGCGTGACGCATGCGGAGCCGCGGATGGCCCCGGGCGGCGACGTAGCGATCCGAGCCTCCGAACCGCCCGATGAGGAAGTCCGCGAGTCGCCGCTCTGCAGGACCGAGATCCTCCTCGGGGTACAACGGTCGAAGAAGGTCGTCCCCGGCGACCCGGCGGTAGAACCCGGCGACTGCCTCGATCACCGGCTCCTCGCCGACCTGTGCGCAGATGTCTCCTACGGGATCGTGCTGGTTCATCGGTCCTGGCTCATGGGCGACAGACTAGGGGTTGGAATATTCTGAACCCACCGAAGACCGTCGAACCCATCCGGTGTCCAATCCTCGCATGGGTAGCCGACTCAAATTCCCCATCGCCCTGGTCATCGCCGCAGTGGTCCTCGTCGCCGGGGTGCTCGCGTTCCTGAGACCGTGGAGCGGGACCGACGGCGCCTGGCTCGTGGACATCACGAAACAGGCCGGAATCACGTTCTCGCGGACCAACGGCGTCACCGGACGACATCACTACGTGGAGAGCGTCGGCGGCGGCCTCGCGCTGTTGGACTACGACGGCGACGGCTGGCTCGACATCTACTTCGCGAACGGCAATGAGTTTACGAAGCCGCCGTCCCCGCAGGTCGCGAACGTCCTGTACCGCAACAACCACGATGGCACGTTCACCGACGTGACGGCTGCCGCGGGCGTCGGGGACGCCGGGTTCGGTCAGGGATGCTGCGCGGCAGATTACGACAACGACGGCGACACGGACCTGTACGTCTCCAACTGGGGGCCCGACCGCTTCTACCGCAATGACGGCGATGGCAAGTTCACCGAAGTGGGCGCGTCGATCGGCGTCCAGAACGACCTGTTCGGACAGTGTTGCGCGTTCTTCGACTTCAATGGCGACGGCTGGCTCGACCTCTACGTCCAGAACTACGTGGAGTACGACCCCAGGATGGAACAGCCGCGAGCCGACTACTCGGCACCCAGCGAGTTCAAGGGCGCGCCGGACCTGCTCTTCAAGAACAACGGCAACGGAACCTTCACGGAAGTGACCAAGGCCGCGAAGATTCACAGGAGCGACGGGCGCGGCATGGGTCTCGTCTGCGTGGATCTGGACGGAGATGGCGATCCGGACGTGTTCGTCGCCAACGACGGGATGGAGAACTTCTACTTCCGGAACAACGGCGACGGGACGTTCACCGAACAGTCGGTTCGGTCCGGTCTCGCCTACGACCACCAGGGCGGGAGCGAGTCTTCGATGGGCGCCGACGTGGGTGACGTGGACGGGGACGGCAAGTTCGACATCGTCTGTCCGGCGCTGCGCACCGAAGGCTGCACTCTCTACGGCAACATGGGTGGGATGTTCGAGGACGTGTCGAGGCGCGCCCGCCTCACCGATATCACGCGACCCTACACAGGATTCTCGCCGAACCTCGTCGACATCGACAACGACGGAGACCTCGACTTGTTCGTGTGCAACGGCGGCGTGTCGAACAACCTCGGCGTCGATCCGAGCGCGACGTACGTCGAAAGATATGGGATCGGCGATCTGTTGATGATCAACGACGGCAAGGGGGGATTCGATCTCGCGGGTTCTCCGGGACCATACTTCTCGAAGAAGCTCATCGGTCGCGGCTCGGCCTACGGCGATCTCGACAACGACGGCGACATCGACATCGTCGTCGAGAATCTCACCGGTCCGGCGGTCGTCCTTCGCAATGACCGACCGCACGGCAACTGGATCACGCTGAACCTGGAATTGGCGAACGGCAACCGGGACGCGATCGGCACGAGAATCCGCGTGACTGCCGGTGGGAGAACGCAATCGAGCATCGTGCGCAGCGCGGGGAGCTACCTGTCAATCAACGATCGCAGGCCCCACTTCGGCCTCGGCAAGGCGACGCGCGTGGAGCGCATCGACATAGAATGGCCCGACGGAAAGAAGCAGACGCTGACCGACGTCGAGGCCAATCGCTTCGTAGCTGTGAAGCAGAACTGAACCGGCAGCGATGGAACAAGAACCATGAATCTCATCCGATATAGCGCAGCGGCGTGCCAGATCGACCTCCCGAACCCGGACACCCGTGATCAGATCGGCAAGAAGGTCTCGAGGATGCTCGCGTTGACCGAGCAGGCGGTCGCGGGATACGCGCCGTTCCTTCCCGTCAAGCTCGTCGTCTTCCCCGAGTTCGCCCACGCTGCGCCGATCTACCCCACCGCATCCGAGCTGCGGAAGCACCTCACGGTCGAGGTTCCCAACGAGCACACGGAGCGCTACGCCGCGAAAGCGAAAGAACTCGGAATCTACATCCAGACCGGCACGTTCCTGGAGGAAGACCCGAAGTGGCCCGGTCACGTCTTCAATACGACGTGTCTCATCGGACCGGAGGGGATGCTGCTCAAGTACCGCAAGGTCAACCCCTGGATCCCCTTCGAAGTACACGCGAGTCCCCACGATCTCGAAGGCTACGAGGAAGAGTTGTTCCCCGTCGCGAAGACACCGATCGGCAACCTCGGCGTCGCGGTCTGTTACGACTGGCTGTTCCCCGAGGCGCTGCGCCAACTCGCGGCGAACGGCGCCGAAGTGCTGATTCGCGTATCGGCCTACATGGACCCCTGGGGAGCGACTCCGCCTCTGGACTGGTGGACCGTCGTCAACCGGTGCCGCGCGCTCGAGAACACGAGCTACGTCGTTGCGTCCAACCAGGCGGCGAGCCAGTCGAACTATCCGCCGTTCTCCTGGCCGGGCGGCAGCATGGTCGTCGACTTCGACGGTCGCATCCTCGCCCAGGCCGACCCGGGACCCGGCACCAAGATCGTCGTGGCACCCATCGACATCTCGGCGTTGCGTCACGAACGCGAGACGCGCTCCGGACATCACATGCTCGCCCACTTGCGAACGGAAGCCTACCCCGTCTACCGCGATCAGTACTTCCCATCAGGTCGGCACACGCACGAGTCGAACGTCGACTTCGAGAAGAACGAAGCGATCATCGACGAAGTAAAGAGGGGATTGTAGGCGGTCACTTCGCCATCAGCCGGCGCAGAAGGCACAGGCACAACTCGCGATCAAGAAACTCTGATCCCGAGCTACTTCGGATTGAGCGCCGAATACACCTGGGCTGCTGCCTTCAGTCGCGCGATCGTCTGGTTGTACTGATTCGCGACGTCCATCATGCCACCCTCCGCGGCAGCTTGGACGCAGAGCGAGTAGGGGGGAACGAGCACATTGACCATCTTGAATTCGAAGTCGTTCGCTATCGGGCGGCCGGGTCCGACCTGCGCGATATAGGAGGGCGTTGTGGCGAACAACTCCTCCCACACTGCGACGACGGCAGGCATGTCACCAGCGGCGTGCGCTCGCTGGGCCCGCGGGAGATAGTGGCTGGCCATGGCTGAGTAATATCGTGGCGCGCCGACGAGCGGGTGGCTCACGACAAATCCCTGCGCCATGAGCAACATCAGGATCGCGAACGCGATGACGCTGCGCACCGCGACGCTCTTTCCCTGCTTGGTCTTCGAGAGCACGGCATCGAATACGCGCACGATCGCGTACGCCGCAGGCGGCATCATCCCGACGATCATCGGCGCCCTGAACCGGGACAACACGTAGAAGACGATCATCGGCCCGGCCACGCACAAGAAGTACCACAACAACATCCCGACCGAACGCCGACGGCGGAACGCCAACACGAACCCGATGACCGCGGCGGGCATGATCCAGGACGCCGCGGCGACGAAACGCATTAGCTGCAACATCGTCGATTGCACGCATGTGTAGTAGAAGTTCGTGTTGTTCGGCATTTCGAACCAGTGCCACAGAAGCACGAACTTGTCGACCAAGAGCCCGACGTATTCAGTGAAACTCCTGTACATCCCGATCGACGTGGACATCGCTCCAAGGAGGCTCCCCTCGCTGCCCTCCATCGCTTCGGCGACGTTCTCATGATAGTACTGCGGGAACCACCCCATCTTGGGGTGATGACCGGGCACGTTGGATCCCACGAATGTGATCGCGCCCACGCTCGTCATGCTGAACAGCGGGGCGTCGACCATCGAGTTGCGAATCCAGATCGGCGCGAGCATCAGGACTACACCGAGCACGACGGCACCACCGTGGCAGAGAACCTTCGCCCGTTGTTTTCGAAGGGGCCAGAACAACACGACGAGCAGCCCCAGAGAAAACACGAAGAAGGTGCTCCTGAGAGCCGTCGCCAGGCCGATCAAACATCCGAACGCAAACAGCTTGAGCATGCGTGCCGGGCCGTTCTCGTCGCGTCTATCGATCACGCGCTGCACGACGTACAGGAGCGCGATCCCCGTGACGGAGAGTAACGACGTGCGCAGTAGCGTGACCTCGTAGTGAATCAACGGCCCCCACGACATGCCGATCAGGGCCGTGACGACTGCGGTCAGATCCCCAAACAGCCGTCGCGACAACAGGTAGAGAAGCAGCACCATCAACACGCCGAGGACCAACTGTACGGCGTACACATTGCGAACGTCCGTCGAGCCCGAGATCGCGTACACCGCCGCGACGAAGTACGGATACAGCGGCTCCTGATGGAAACGATTCCCCTGGTACCACTCATCCCAGAGCTTGACCGTGGCTGCGTCCTGCGTGGCCTTCGGGAGTTTTGCAAACGGCCGGCCCAGCAGCTCGGGATGTTTGTCGTAGTAGCTCCCCGCCACGATTCCGTGCCAATCGTGCATCGGGTGCATCGACTCGCGACACAGGACGTCCTCGTCGACGATGCTCTTCGCCCACTCGTCGAAGAACCGCATGTCCATCTGAGACAGCGTGTGGTCGTCCATCACCGGACTCTCGGCCAGTTCGTAGAACGCGACGCCGCGCAACGCCAACGCCAACCCGAGAATCATCGCGATGACAACGCGGCGGTTCTGCTTCAGCCAAACGTCGGCCCTCGACAGGGACATGCCAGACCACTCGTCAATCATAAAGGGCGTGCTCCCCCCGGGAACTCGGGGGCTCGAAGTGGTTCAGGCGAATGGGAGCCTAGCCTGCCGCCAGTGCTTCCGCAAGACCCCGGGCACGCGCGTCTACTTGTGTCTCTCGCGCAGCGCGGGCAGTCGCTTGCGGAAAGCCTCGAACAACGGCTTGGCGTGTTCCTCGAGGATCCCCTTCACTGCCGCGTCCGATCTGAGTGCTCCCGGGATGATGAACCACGCGCCGTCCTTGCGGAGCAATACCTCCTCGCGCAGACGGGTCTCGACTTCCTTGCCGGTGTGGAACTTCATCGACACGACCACGAGAGTGCAGGGCCGCGTTCCTGACTCTCGTGCACGCCGATCTCGATCCATCGCGTGCGCAGCGCCTGGCTGAACGCCTTCACGAACTGCAGGGCTCCCATCTTCGGCTTCGACGGAGCCTCCACGGCAGGAGCCGTCTCCACCGCGGGAGCCGGCGCCGGAGTCGAGGTGTCGGCATCCGAGTCACAGGATCCGAGAGCCAACAGGGCTACCAAACCGGTGACCAAGGAGAAAATCCTATTCATTCCCATGCTATTGGGGCGCAGAGCCAGACCTCGTGAGTACCGATCGTTCCGGTCGAGGTCATCTGTTCTCCCCGCCAGCCGTTCGCTACACTCCCGACCCGAAGCACCGCGTACAAGGACGCCGCGACGAACCCCCGATGAATCCCACGGTGAAACGCCTCACGCTGCTCACGCTGATGACGGCGTATCTCGGATCGTGCTCGGATGACGCGCCGTCGACCGATGTCGAGATCGTCGAGACCCTGACGGAAGACGCCGCGAACGAGTTGATCGAGTTCTCGGACGCCCTGCGAAAACGGAACTTCGCCGAGGCGGGGACCTATCTCTCGGCCAGGTTCCAGGGAAAGGGATACGGGATCGACACGAACAAGGGAGAGCGGGTCGAGACGCTGAGCCTGGACGTGACGCGTCGCCACCGGACAGTCGCCGAGGCGACGCCATTCGTGGACAAGGCCGCTTTTCTGGAGGATCTCGAGTCCCTCCTCGCCCCGTTCGAATCCATCGACCGCGTGTTCTTCAAGACGCGTGGGGCCGAGTTCGATACAGACGGCAAGCTCGGTCATCTGAAACTGACCACCGAGATCATCGGGCGCGCCGCGAAGGGCAGCATGCGCGCGGTCTACGGCTGGGCGAAGGGTGAGGTCGTGAGAGAGGGTGACAAGTGGCTCCTTTCAAAATTCGAGCTGGAGCGCTACCAGATCACCACGCGCCCTCGACCGATCTTCACAGACGTCACCCAGACCACGGGCCTCTCTCATCGGGCACCGCGCCTCGGCTCGCCCGGCAACGACAAGTTCTACTGGCGGGGTGCGGCGTGCGCCGATGTCAACGGCGACGGCCTCTACGACATCTTCTCTTCCGCGCCGGATCGCAACTTCCTCTACATCAACCGCGGAAACGGCAAGTTCGAGGACACTGCCGCGGCGGCTGGCCTGAGCCAACCGATCGGCCCGACGAGCCCCCTCTTCTTCGACTACGACAATGACGGAGACAAGGATCTCTTCCTGGGCTTCGTCGGTTGGGAAGACGACGGCGCCCCCGGCGGCGACGCACTCCATTTCTTCGAGAACGACGGGAATGGCAATTTCGTGGACGCGAGCAAGAAGCTCGGGTTGTCGGACATTCGCTGTTGCGCGTTCTCGGCGTTGGCGGCCGACTTCGACAACGACGGTTGGCTCGACCTCTACATCTGTGCCTACAACCGACTGGACACCGACTACCCGGACTCCTGGCACGACGCGAAGAACGGGAATCCGAACCTCTTGCTCCGCAACCTAAAGGGCGAGGGCTTCGCCGACCACGCGGCATCATTCGGCGTGGCGAGCACGGCCTGGAGCTATGCGGCCGCGGCCGCTGACTTCGACGGGGACGGCGACCAGGACATCTACGTCGCGAACGACTACGGCAAGAACAGCCTCTACGTGAACCAGGGCGACGGTCGCTTCGTCGACAAGGCCGCGGAGATGGGCGTCCTCGACACGGGTAACGGGATGGGCGTCGCCTGGGGCGACATGAACAACGACGGCAAGCTCGACATCTACGTGTCCAACATGTCGTCGTCCGCCGGCAACCGCATCCTGCGGCGACTCGCCGGGGAAGGAAAGGACAAGAAGGGCGGCGACGTCGTGCAGACGTTGTTCAAACTCGCCGCGGGCAACACGGTCTTCCTGCGGGACGGAGACGGGTTCAAGCGATTGCCGCCAGAGGCCGGTGGCATCAGCGCGTCGTGGGCTTGGGGCGCGTCGTTGCTGGATATCGATCTCGACGGCCGCCTCGACATCTACGTCGCCAACGGATTCATCTCCGGCAAGTCACTCAAGGACACTTGAAGCGTCTACTGGCGCCACGTGTTGGCGTCGACCGTGTGCGGGAGCGAAACCGATTCGTCCAAGGAACTCACCGCGAAGGGCAACCTCAAACATCAGAAGGTCGGCAGCGACAGCTACCAGCAGAACCACATGGACTTGATCTTTCGCGAGAACCTGTCGTTCAGCGGGTTCGAACGAAACAAGGTCTTCTTCGGACGGGAAGGCGGCTTCACCGATCTGTCTCGCGTGTCCGGGGCCGACACCGAATCAGACTGCCGCGCCGTGCTGGTCGCGGACTTCGACGACGACGGGGACTGCGACATCTTCACGAACGCGATCCAGCGCGAGTGCCATCACCTGTTCCGCAACGACCTGCCGCGGTCGGGCCGGAACTCGCTGAAGCTGCGACTGCAGCCGCTCCCGGGCCGACACGCGATCGGCGCCATCGTCCGGGTGACCATCCCGGGGATCGGAACGCAGACACGGGTCGTGCAGTGCGGTTCGGGCTTCGAGTCGCAGGACGCGGACGAACTCATCTTTGGACTCGGTAACGCGACCCAGGCCAAGGTCCACATCAAATGGCCCAGCGGCTCCTTGTCGGGGTTCGAAGCCATGAAATCGGGGCAGTACGTGGTGCCGGAGGACGGTCCCGAGAGGCCACGCAGGCTCAAGACGTTCGCGTTCGCCGACCCAACGGCGCCAGGCGTGAAGCCGAAGACCGGCGACCGCATGGAGAGCCTCGAGTTGCTGGCGATCGACGGCACGCCGAGCGTGGTCAAGCTCGCCTCCGACTTGCCGGTGCTCGTCAACTTCTGGTCGACGACGTGCACTTCGTGCCTCGCGGAGATGCCGGAACTCGCGCGCCTCCATCACGAGAAGAAATACCGGGTCGTCGGCGTCAGCCTCGACAAGGATGACCGCATCGCCGTCGTCCACAAGATGAAGAAGAGATTCAAGATGGACTTCGAGGTCTACCGCATCAGCGACGAACAAGTCGACGGGCTGTTCGATCTGTCGCGTCTCGCAATTCCAGTGACATTCGTTCTCGCGAAGGACGGTCGCATCCAACGCATCCTCCAGGGGAGAATCAAGAAGGGAGATCTCTGAGTGAAACGTCGACACCTCGTCGCATCCGTCCTCCTGCTCACGGTCGGTTGCAGCGACGACGAACCGAAGAAGAGCCTCCACGGACAACGCAACCTCGCGTGCCTTCACGCCCAGCGGGAGACCGAAGAAGGCTACGAAGCCTCGATCAAGATCCTCGAAGGCGTGGTGGAGAGCGAAGAAGTCGTCTTCGAAGATTGGCTCAACCTGGCGCGAGCCCAAGCTCTCCATTCCAAGCAGGTCGTGCGGGCGTTCGAAGCGATCGAGAAAGCGCGAACCGTTGGTAGCGACGAACGTGGCCTCGCCGCGCTCGACTACGTCGAGGGTCTGTTCCACAAGGCAAAAGAGAATCCCCCCAAGGCGCACGATCTCTTCAAGCGCGTGCTCTCCGCTCACCCTGATCATCCCGAAGCGCTCTACCAGTGTGGCTACGCCGCGGAGCTCGCGGGTCGACTGGACGACGCGAAGAAACGGTACGAGCGACTCATCCAGATCAAGCGACTCGTGCGGCCGGCGGCGTATCGATTGTCGAAGGCCGCCGCCAAGTCGAAGGACACGGCGACGGAGACGATAGCGCTGGCCCTCTTCCAGTCGCGGAACAAGAAGGAGAAGCCCGAGACGACAAAGTGCGACCTCACGGATCTCGATATGCGGCGCTTCGCCCGCAAGGACGTCGAGTCGCCGCGAGTGGAGTTGACGTTTCAGGCGAGGAAGATCGAAGCATCAGAACCCATTCTGGCGATTCTGGCGTGCCCCGCGAAGGGACCGAACGGCGTCCACCTCTACTTGCTGGGCGTCAACGCCCTGTGGTCCACGCCGGCCACGTCGCGAATCCCATTAGCAGGTCCGGCCCGTGCAGTAGTCCTCGATCTCGACAACAAGCCGGGGCAGGAGATCGTACTCTGTGACGGTTCGGGGTTTCGCGCCTTCGCGCCGGCCGCCGACGGCAGACTGAATCCCATGCCGGTACAGTTCCCGAAGAACCAAGGGAACGCGCCGAAGTCGATGGCCGCTTTCGACGAGGACCACGACGGCGATCTGGACATCGTGCTCGTCACCAGCGATCAACCGTCCCGCGTGAGGATCCTGCGCAACAAGGGTGACGGCGGTTTCGAGTGGAAGGACTCGTTCGAGGTGCAGTTGCCGCTCACGACCGTGAACGGCGGCCTCGATGCTCACGATCTCGATCAGGCCAACGACCTCGACCTGGTGTTCGCGGGTGGCCTGTCCCTGAACCTGCGCGGCGATCGTTACAGGCGCGTCCCGGTTCCCGCGCTGGCTGGACGAGACCTGTTCGCCGTCGAGGACTTCGACAACGACGGCGCGCCAGACATCTTCGCCGCCGGAGGCAAGACCGGCTGGACCCTGCTCCGCAACGCCGACGCGAAGGGTCGCCCCTACGACGTGCGCTTCGGGGACCCCGTGAACTCCGGCGCGATGGAGGTCCGCGACCTCGTCGCAGCGGACATCGACAACGACGGCGATCTCGACGTCTTGCTCGCCACGAACGCCGGCCTCACCCTGTTGCGGAACAGCGGCGGGACCCTCGCGAAGGACTCGTCGGCGCAGATTCCGGTTGCGGGTTGTACCGACGTCAGCGTCGCCGACCTCGACGGGGACGGCACGCTGGAAATCCTCGCGGTCGACGGCGAAGGCAAACCGCACATCATCACCTTGACGGGCTTGAAGTACTCGTCCGTCGTGGTCGCGCCCCTCGGTCGCAAGGACTGCCGCAGCGCCATCGGAACCGTGACGGAGATCTACGCGGACAAGTTGTTTCAGAGCGCGATGATCAAGAGCCCGTTCGGTCTGCGCTTCGGTCTCGGCGCGGGCGGCATGGCGGTGATCGACGGCCTGCGCATGCGCTGGCCCCAGGGCATTCTACAATCGACGCCGAGCACCGCGCTGCGGAAACTCCCGGGTTGGCAATCGAGACGACTGGTCTTCAAACAGATCGAGGGCCTCGTCGCGAGTTGTCCCTTCCTCTACGTGCGCGGCGCATCGGGTTTTCGGTTCCACACGGACGTCCTCGGCATCGCCCCCCTCGCCGAGTGGATGCCGCCCGGAAGCACACCGACCCTCGATCCGGAAGAGTTCATCCGGATTCCGGGGGCCAGGCTGACCGTTCTCGACGGGCGCGTGCAGCTCGCGATCACCGAAGAGTTGAAGGAGACGACATACCTCGATCGCGTCGAACTCCTCTACGCCGATCAGCCCGTCGGTCTCGAAGTCCTCATCGACGAAAACCTCACGCAGGGTGCATACGACGAGCTGAAGGTCCACACGTTCGACCGTGGCGCCATCGCGGCGCTCGCCGGCGCTACGGTTCGTGGCGTGGACCACCTCGCGAAGCTCGCAAAAGCGGACGGCGTCTACCTGCATCCGTACGGCGAGGCGCCGAGTCAGTGGGGTGGCTGGTCGGAGCCGCACACAATGGAGCTGACGACTGGAACTCCCGCGGACGTGTTGATCTTCCAGGGTCGACTCGCGTGGTACGATTCGACCGTCTCCTACGCACTCGCGCAGAACGGGCGAACGTGGCAGCCGATGCGGATCGAGCGCGTGCACGACAACGGACGAACCGAAGTCCTCTGCGCTGACGCAGGCGGCCCAACCGGCATGGACCGGACGATGATCATCCCTCTCGGCGACGAATTGCCCCGTGGCACGAAGCTCCGCGTGACAGCACAGCACCGGCTCCTTTGGGATTGCATTAGAACTGCGAAGGAACCGACTCGAAAGTCACCTGAGATCCATCGCGCACAACTGAGCCAAGCCACTCTATACCACCATGGCTACTCGGAATACGTAGGCAACCCCGCGACCCACGAGCAGGGCTATGACTTCGACAAGTCCGCGCCGGACGACCGCTATCCGCGGGCCCGGGGATTCGCAAACGAGTACGGCGACGTGCGGTCACTGGTCCAGAAGCACGATGACCGCCTGGTGATCATCGTCGCTGGAGACGCGGTGAAACTCGACTTCCGCGCGCCTCCGCCGAAGCCGGGATTCTCGCGCACGTGGTTCCTGCGCCTGAGCGGCTGGGCAAAGGAAAGCGGATTCCACAACGCGACCGGGGAGTACATCGAGCCCCTGCCCTTCCGCGGCATGAGCAAGTACCCCCCGCCACCCGGCGAGCGCACGTCCTGGCACGACGCGGCGAGCGTGCTCACCCGCCGCATACGCTAGCCGGCTTCGCTCACTACCGGCGGCGTTGGGCGAAGCGTGTCGCTTCGGTCGTGGAGAGGAACCCGTCCTTGTCCGTGTCCAGTTTCTTGAACAGGTCCGGATGCCATGATGCGAGGACGCTCTTGGCGAACTCCTCCGCGCTCAGTTTGCCGTCGCCGTCCGTGTCGAGTCGGGCGAAGCCCCGCGGGGTCGCTCTTGGCCTTGCTGGCGGAATCGGTTCATCCTTGAAGCCCCCGCCATCGATCGCCGCGAGGACCATGCGCGCGTACCGTGCCGTGAAGCTCCTGTCCTGCGGCGAATCACCCTGTCGGACGAGCACGAGATCCTGACTCGGGATAGCGAGGATCTGCTGGCCCTTCGCACCCAGACACGCGATGGCGTCCCGAGGGACACCGGGGAACCGGTAGTCGATCTTCCGACCGACCGCGCTGTGACCCTTCTTGGCGTTGAGCCAGAAGAGGTATCCGTACGCCGGGTTGAGTTCCTGCGACGGCGAAGTCGCGGCGTTGAAGAACGCCGCACTGACGAGCTGCTTGTCGCGCCACTTCCCCTTGCGGAGGACGAACACGCCGAATCGCGCCATGTCTCGCGCGGAGCAAGCGAGGTTGAAGTAATTCGTGACGTCACCCCGATCCTGCGAAGTCCACAACGTGTGCTTCATGCCCAGCGGCGCGAGCAGCTTGTCGTTCGTCCACTCAGGAAGACTCACGCCGGTCGCCTTCTCCAACAATCGGAAGGTCATGTGGTACGCAGGAGTGTTGTACTGCCACTTCGCCCCGGGGGCAGAGGCTCGCTTCATCTTCCCGTTCGCTTCGAACTGGTCACCTTCAGGTCGCATCCGGGCAAACCCCTTCGGATTCAGGCCGCTCGTCATCGTCAACAGGTGAAGCAGCGTGATCTTCTCCTTTGGCGTGTCCTTCCAACCCGGCAGGAAGTGGGCGACGGGCTGGTCCAGTCCCTCGAACTTGCCCGCGTCCAACGCCATCCCCACGAGGATCGCCGTCATGCTCTTCGTCGCAGAGGCGATGCGGCGCTTGACGTTCACTCCACCCCCGTTGCCGTACTTCTCGAGGACGATGCGACCGCCACGGAGCACGAGGAAACTCGTCGAGTTGCGCGACAACACGAACTTCGCCGTGGCCTCGAGCTTCTTCGCATCGAGCCCAACTGCCTTGGGAGTCGAGACCTCCCACTCGTCACCCGGCCAGTAGGTGGTCTCCGGCTGAACGGCTTCTTGACCAGACGCCCCGATCGCGAGCGCCAGAATGGCTGCGTGGATGCTTCGCATGCCAGGATCCTAGTCCATACCAAGCACCCCGCCGGTCCGTCTCAGTAACGGTAAGGCAATACCAGCCGCCGAATCTCCGGAAGCGGCGTATCCGGGCTCAGGGAGTTCGAGTTCGGGTAATTGTTCGAATCCCACTCGTACTGCGTGTCGAACAGGATGTCGTACATCACGAACCGGTAGCCATCCTTCCGGATCTGCTCGATCCTCGCGGCGTTGCCCCAGTCCGAGAAATACTGCAGTGGCTTGCCCGCCTCCACCGGCGGATATCGCTTCGCCGTCGAGCTCTTCGGATTCTGGTGGAGGGCAAATCGATCCGGACATTCGACCGCGGAATGCGCTCGTTGTCCCCATCGCGACCCTTGAACGCCTGTGGGAATCCCTCGACGCCGTTCGTGAAGATGTCGAAGAACTTCTCCAACACATTCACCTGGATCGCGCGAACCCCGGCGGTGAACGCCGGCAGCGTCCCGGACTCCGTGCTCAAGTACAACGTACTCCCGGTGTGTCCGAGGATCCGCAGTTGCCCGAGCGTCGCTCCTGACTCGACGACCGATGCGACGTAGTGGGAATAGCGATTGTGATCCGCGCCGAGCTTCGCGCTCGCGTTCCGCAGGGTGACCTCGATCACGCTCTGTCCACAGTACGGCACATCGATCTTGATCGACGCCACCTCCAGCCCACCGATGACCGTCGGATAGTCGATGCGAACGCCACCGACATTGTCGTCGACGACACCCACGAATCCGCTTTGCACATCACCGTCGGGTCCCGACACCACGCCCGAGAACTCCCAGGCCACGGACTGATTGAGAAAAAGCTGCGCGTTGTTCGCGGGATCGCTCCGGATCACGATGAAGTCGCCGGGCGGCCTACCGCCACCTCCACTGCCGCTACTGCAGCCGGCGGCGAGGACCATGGCCAGCAGTCCTGCGAACAGGCACGCGACGCGGGGGTACTTCTCGAGGGTTGGACGTTCGGACATCATCGGCTCCTGGGATTTGGGACGGCTTGGATCGCGGCCAGTAGTCACGCCCCTCGTCTTCGGTAACAAACAGGGAGCGACGTCGCGCATCCTGTGCGTTGTTGATCACACGACGCGGAGAACCTTCGAGAGCGAACTCGCTCACGACGAACGGCAGGCGCCAGGTCAGAAACCGGACTAGGAGAACGAACGCCAGGCCCAGAGCGCGCCGAGCACGGCCAGGGCGAGGATGGCGACGGCCATCACCGTCGACCACGGCACGTCACTCTCTCTCGAACGCCGCCGCGACCGACGACGTGTCACGGGCATGGCCGCATCGGCTACGGCGTTCGATTCCGCGCAGAAAGTTCGACGCGGAGGGACGGGAGCGGTTTGGGACCTCGCGTCCGTCACAGGCGCAGACGTCGGCGTCGCGAGTTCGCCGACCCACTCGAGAAGATCCGCCGTCTTGCTGGCGCTGTCCGGGCGTTGGGCGGGGTCCTTCGCCAGCAACTCCGACACGAGATCCTGCATCGCGTCGGGCACATCGATGTCGTGGGTGTGCAACGGCGGCGGCACTTCGTTCACGTGCGCCGCCAGCATTTCCTTGCTCGGCAGGTAGTTGAACGGCGGAACACCGGTCAGCATGGTGTAGAGCGTACAGCCGAACGAGTAGAGATCCGAGCGCTCGTCGACGGGTCGCCGCAGGACCCGTTCGGGAGACATGTATGCCCGAGAGCCCGCATTGCCGTCAGTCGTGGAGAGACCGAGGTCGGCGAGCTTCGCCTTCTGATTGCGGGTGAGCAGGATGTTCTGAGGCTTCACGTCGTGATGCAGCACGCCGTGTTCGTGCGCGCATTGCAGCGCCTCGACGACATCCAGCCCGACCATGATCACGTCCCGCCAGGGCATCGGTCCCTTCGTCCGGAGTAGACGCGCGAGGTTGCCGCCGCGAACGAGCTCCATCGAGAGGAAGTGGCTTCCATCGCACTCACCTACGTCGTGCACATGCACGAGGCACGGATGGTTGAACGTGGCCGCCGCGCGTGCCTCGCGCCAAAACGCTTCAACCTGATCCGGATTGACGCCGGTTCCGTCCTCGCGCAAGACCTTGAGCGCCACCTCGCGCTCGAGGCGCGTCTGCATCGCCAGATAGACGTTCGCGTACCCGCCTCGCCCGATGAGCCTCCGAATCTCATACCCGCCGAGCGTCGCTCCGATGAGCGGATCCTCGGCAGTCGCCTTATCTGGCGCATCGGTCATGGGGATCAACTTAGCGTCTAGACAGCTCCGACGCGACGTCGCTCTACCCCATCAACGCGAACGGCGCGACGCCGCCCGGTCGATGACAGTCCTGACAACTCTTCTGAACGATCGGCGCGATGCCCCTGCTGTACGTGAGCCCCTTCTGCGCATGTTTCCGTGGCTTCGTGATCTTGCGACCCTCCACGAACGTCTCACCGACGACCGCCTTCCGGCCGGCGAGCCGATCCTCGATCGCGAGTTCGAGATCCTCCCGACCAGCGTCCGGACTCACTCCGCTGAAACGATAGCGCCGGTTGATACGGCCCCGGTAGTGCAGGCGCCGGCCCTTGTCCAACACGACAGCCGTGGCGGTCGCGAAGTAATGTGGTCGCTATTCCGGTTCTACTCGACGGGTGGATGGCATCATCTACCGTCACCCTTGTTCCATGCCCTCCGCACCTGAGGCTCCACACTTGCACACGCACATCATCCTGAGCGCCTTGATCACGGCTGGCGTCGTCTCGGTCGGCGTCGCACCCCGCATCGATCGCCCAGCCGCGAGGGAGTCAGGCCCCAACATCATCCTCGTGTTCATCGACGACATGGGGTGGGGAGACTTTTCGTGCTTCGGGAACCGCGCGGTCGAGACGCAGAACATCGACCGCCTGGCTCGCGAGGGCATCCGGTTCGAACAGTTCTACGTCAACTCGCCGATCTGCTCGCCATCACGGGTCGCGATCTCGACCGGGCAGTACCCCCAGCGGTGGCGCATCACTTCGTACCTCGCCAACCGAAAGAACAACGAGCGCCGCGGCATGGCGCAGTGGCTCGACCTGAAGGCGCCGATGCTCGCCCGCCTGTTGAAAGCCAAAGGCTACGCGACCGGGCACTTCGGGAAGTGGCACATGGGTGGACAGCGCGACGTCGGGGACGCACCGCTGATCACCGAGTACGGTTTCGACGCGTCGCTGACCAACTTCGAGGGGCTCGGGCCCCGCGTGCTCGCCATCAAGGACGCGTACGACGGCAAGCCAACCAGGCGGCACACCCTCGGCTCGGACAAGCTCGGTCGCGGCGCGATCACATATGTGGATCGATCGAAGGTGACGGAGTCGTTCACATCGGCGGCCCTGGCGTTCATCAAGCGAGCGGAGAAAGACGGGAAGCCGTTCTACGTCAACGTCTGGCCCGACGACGTACACTCCCCCTTCTTCCCCCCGAAGGCGCGGCGTGGCGACGGAAAGAAACGCACGCTGTACCACGGAGTGCTCGACACGATGGACGAACAACTCGGCGTGCTCTTCGGCTACGTGCGGAGCAAGAAATCGCTGCGGGACAACACCCTGATCCTCATCTGTTCGGACAATGGGCCCGAGAAGGGCGCCGGGTCCGCCGGACCGTTTCGCGGCTTCAAGACCATGCTCTACGAGGGCGGGGTTCGTTCGTCGTTGATCGCGTGGGGACCCGGCCTGTTGGAGGCCGAGAGCGCCGGCAAGACCAACACGTCATCGGTGTTTGCAGCCATCGACCTCGTACCATCGCTGCTCGCGATCGCCGCAGTGGATGTAAAGAAGGGCGCGGCGTTCGACGGCGAAACGCTACCGGGGGTCCTGCTGGGGAAATCCGACGCGTCTCGAAAGCAACCGATCTTCTTCCGCCGTCCGCCGGACCGCGACAAGTTCTACGGTGTGAAAGACCTCCCCGACCTCGCGGTCCGCGACGGCAGATTCAAACTGCTGTGCGAGTACGACGGTTCAGAGCCACAACTCTACGACCTCGCAGCGGATCAGGCGGAGACGAAGAACCTGGCCGACAAGAAACCGAAGGTCGTCTCCCGCCTCACGAAGACTCTGTTGGCATGGCACAAGTCGATGCCCGCCGATCGCGGCGCGGATTACGGAACTCCGAAACGGGAATAGGGTCAGGTCGTTCTTCCGGCTTTCACCAATCGCCCGAGGAGCGGCAGCGTCAGCAACACGCAGCAAACCTCGGCGAATCCCGCGACGACGAACGCGCTCGCGTAGCCCGTCTGCGCATCTGTCCTCGACGCGACGGTCTGGCTGACGACAGCTCCCAACACCGGGCCGGCGATGAAACCCAGTGATCCCGCGGCGTTGAACCCACCGAGCGCCGTCGATCGGATCTCGGAGGCAGCGAGGTCGGTCGTCAGCATCAACGATGGAACGAACATGACGGCCGAGAGCACGCCGAGCAACACCATCAGGTACGGCAGACCATCCGGTCCCCAGGCACCGAGCGTCGCGACAGCACAGCCGTAGAGCAGACTGCCGCCCGCGAGCATCCGGGTGCGCGACGTGCGCCCCGCGAGCCGACCAAAGGGGTAGGACAACAACGCGAACGGGCCGAGGAACAAACCGAGCATCATCCCGATGCGATCCACGGGTAGCTCGAACACGTTCTTCATGTAGAGCGGGAATATCGTCGTAAAGAAACCGACCGTGAACCGATCGACGAACGCGTAAGCGAGCGGCGCGAGGAGCGCGCGCTCGCGCCGCGCCAGTCGAATGATGTCGCCGCGGCTCGGTCGATCACGCCGCTCAGTGCTGTCATGCAGCGCGACGGCGACGGCCACCGCGATCGCCGCGAGCAAGACGCTGCCGACGTAGAGCGGGAGCAGTGCATCGCCCTTTCCGATGGCGCCACCGATCGGGGCACCGATCGCCACGCCGAATGTGATGCCGGCGCCGACCATGCCCATGATCCGCCCGCTGCCCGCGACCTCAGCGGCCTTCGCCGCGATCGTCAACAAGAGCGAGAGTGCAGTGATGTGGGCGCAGCCCTCGACGAAGCGGATGGCGAGAAACGCAGGAAACGATACGTCGAGCGTCAGCGCCCAGAAGCACATGGCGTCGACCAACAGGGCGCCGACGATCAAGAGCTTCCGACGTCCAAGGCGATCCGACAGCACGCCTGCGACCGGAGCCGCCAGGAATGCGCCGACCATGTTGATCGCCATGAACCACGATGTCTGGATGTCGGACACCGCGAAGCGATCCTGGACCAACGCGCGCAGCACCGGGACGGGGAGCGTCACCGGGATCAGGATCAGCGCCGCGAAGGCACCGAGGAGGAAAATCTGCCAGCGACTCGGCGCTTGGTTCACTCCCCGAGCATGGCCGTCCTCGCGTCCCGCGTCGAGAACTCGATTCGGTACCCGAGCCTGAACACAGACGACCCCGTGCCGTTGTGGTAGAAGGCCCCCATGTCTCGCTCGGCCCACACCCTCCACGCTGCGGTCCTCGCACTTGCAGGATTCTCATCCCTCGCGCCGATTGCGAACCAGGGAGGACACGGAGAAAATCTGGTCTACACAAGAACAACGGGTCCGGGATAAGGTCCCCCGCCCGATGATCTCCCTGACCAGCCTCTCGAAACGCCACGGACACCAGGCTCTCCTGATCGACGTGTCCATGGAATTGCACGCCGGCGAACACGTCGGGCTCGTCGGTCCGAACGGCTCCGGCAAGTCGACGATCTTCCGGATGATCACGGGGGAGGAACATCCCGACGACGGCGACATCACGGTCCCGAAGCGGGTGGCGATCGGTCACTTTCGCCAGGACATCGACGAGATGAGCGGTCGCACGGCCCTCGACGAGACGATCGCCGGAAGCGGTCGCGTCGGTGCGTTGCACCACGAACTCGAACAGCTAGAGCACGACCTCGCGGATCCGGACAAGGTCGATGACCTGGATCGCATCCTCGCTCGCTTCGGCGAAGCGCAAAACGACTACCAGAACCTCGGAGGATACGAGCTGGAGGCCCGCGCCCAGGAAGTACTGCAGGGTCTCGGTCTGCACCCCGACCAGATCGCCGGCGATGTCGGCGCGCTCTCCGGTGGTTGGAAGATGCGCGTCGGGATGGCGAAGGTCCTGCTCGGCAACTTCGACGTCCTCCTGATGGACGAACCGACGAACCACCTCGACATCGAGTCGATCCTCTGGCTCGAGAACTACCTCAAGCGGAGCAAGGCCGCGTTGTTGATGACGTGCCACGACCGGGACTTCATGAACCGCGTGGTGACGCGGATCATCGACATCGACAGCGGCGAGCTCGTCTCGTACTCCGGCAACTACGACTTCATGGAGCGCGGACAGAAGGCCCGAGAGTCCCAGCAAGAAGCGACTTACGCGCGCCAGCAGGCGATGCTCGCGAAGATGCAGCGGTTCATCGATCGCTTCGGCACGCACGTCGCCAAGGCGGCGCAAGCACAGAGCCGGGCGAAGAAGATGGAGAAGATCGAGCGCATCGACCCGCCGCGCAAGCGCACGATCGTGCCGTTCCAGTTTCGGTCGCCGCCGAGGCTCGGTGATGACGTCCTGAAGGTCCTCAACGTCAGCAAGAGCTACGGGTCGAACACCGTCTACCGCGATTTCAGTTTCGAGATCAAGCGCGGCGAACGCTGGTGCGTCATGGGTCAGAACGGCTCTGGCAAGACCACGCTCCTCAAGATGGTCGCCGACGCACTCATCCCCGAGGCCGGCGAAGTCAAACTCGGCGCCAGCGTGCGGATCGGCTACTTCGCGCAGCAGTCGCTGGATTTGCTCGACCCGGAGCTGACCGTGTGGGAGCACATCGACCGGGACTTCCCACTGCAGACCATCGGTCGGAAGCGCAACCTGCTCGGCGCGTTCCAGTTCTCCGGGGACGACGTCGAAAAGCGCGTGTTGGTGCTGAGCGGCGGCGAGCGGTCACGACTCGTCTTGGCGTTGATGCTGTTCGACCCCCCGAACTTCCTGGTGCTCGACGAGCCGACAAACCACCTCGACCTGCTGTCGAAGGAGATGCTCGTGCAGACGCTCGGCAACTTCGAAGGCGCGATGTTGTTCGTGTCCCACGACCGGACGTTCCTCAAGGGATTGGCGAACCGTGTCCTGGACATCAGCGCCTGCGCGAGCGGCGGGCGAGCCTCGGTGTATCCCGGGAGTTATGTCGAATGGGTGGAGAAGACCGGCATAGAAGCTCCCGGCGTGCACGCGTGACGCGCGGGAATGAAGTAGAGACTCGAACGAGAGTTCCCGCGGTCGGCGCTCGTGACTCGACGGAATCGGGATAGTTTCTCCGCCACATGCGAGAACCGAACGCACCGACATCGCGGTGTTCGGCGGTAACTTCGTGGGCTGCCCATGGTTCCGGCAGAGCATGCCGCCCGGCGATCGCCGGCGCGGCGTGGTCGGGTTCCGGGAACGTCCCTTCGGGACCCTCGATGAGTACATCTCCGACCTTCGCGACCACGTGATCGAACCCTTCTTCGCAACTGGAAGCCGCGTGTTCACCACGATGCACCGGGAAATAGAACGCACGACGCTCGGCAAGGTGTACGACCTCCGGTTCGTCTCCGACCTGTTGACCCTCGACGAACTCAAGGTGCTGGTCAAGCGCTCCCAAGGTCGGATGTACCATGGAGCCCCCTTGCTGTTCGAAGTGCTCAAGAAGCACTGAACTCCGTTCGCGACACCGTGCGCGACACCGTGCGCGTTGATACTGTTCTCCCGCACCGCCCGAGTCTCCCTACCAAACTCCGATGCTGAACCTCCCGTCCCTGGCCTGCATCTCGTTGATCTCTGCTGCCGCGGCGGATGCCCAGGCCCCCAACATCGTGCTCATCCTCGCGGATGACATGGGCTACGGCGACGTCCACGCCCTCAACAGCAAGTCCAAGATCCCCACGCCGCGACTCGATGGCCTGGCCGCGGCGGGCATGTCATTCACCGACGCGCACACGCCGTCCGCCGTGTGCACGCCGACGCGATACGGAGCGCTCACTGGTCGTTACTGCTGGCGCGGTCGACTGAAGCGCGGGGTCATCAACGGCTACGGCAATCGCGTGATCGAGCAGGGACGCAAGACGGTCGGGGATCTCCTCCGTGGCAGAGGCTACCACACGGGCATCGTCGGCAAGTGGCATCTGGGACTCGCCTGGCCCCAAGGCGAAGCGAAGGGCAAGAAGATCGACTTCACCTCACCCATCGGCGACGTCCCAAACGTCCTGGGCTTCGACTCGAGCTACATCATCCCGGCGTCGCTCGACTTCCCGCCCTATGTCTACATCCGCGACGGCAAGGTCACGGATCCACGGACCGTCACGCAATCGAAGCAGGGGTTCCCGGCTTACCTCCGCCACGGACCGCGCGCGAAGGACTTCATCATGGAAGACGCGCTCGATCACCTGACCAGCCAGGCCGTCGAGTACATACGCAAACGCGCAAAGTCCAAGCAACCGTTCTTCCTCTACTTCCCTCTCACGGCACCGCACAAGCCAGCGCTGCCGCACAGGCGGTTCCGCGGCAAGTCCGGCCTCGCGGACTACGGGGACTTCGTCGTACAGGTCGACCACACAGTCGGCGAAGTGCTGAACGCGATCGAGAAGTCGGGCATCACCGACAACACGATCGTCATCTACACCTCGGACAACGGGTCGTACATGCATCGCTACGACGAACCCGGCAAGAAAGACCACACTGACAGCTCGAAGATCCAGGGCTACCGCGCGGCCAACCACCGCGCCAACGGCCCGTTGCGCGGGACGAAAGCCGACATCTTCGAAGCTGGACACCGCGTGCCATTCTTTGTGCGCTGGCCGGGCAAGGTCGCAAAAGGTTCAAAGTGCGACGCGACGATCTGCCTGACGGACTTCATGGCGACGTTCGCCGAACTCACCGGCGCGACCATGACAGACGCCATTGGTGAGGACAGCTTCAGCTTCCTCCCGCTCGCGCTCGGCAAGGAACCGAGGGCCAAACGACCACCGGTCATCCACCACTCGGCGAACGGCATGTTCTCGATCCGCATCGGCCAGTGGAAGCTCGTCGCAGGCAACGGTTCCGGCGGACGCGCGCGCCCCCGAGGCAAGCCGTTCGGGAAGCCGTTCCAGTTGTTCGACATCTCGTCCGACCTCGCGGAGTCGAAGAACGTCATCGCCGAGAATCCGGACGTCGCCGAACGCCTGTTGAAGGAACTCACGCGCATCCGCGAAAGTGGCCGGAGCGGCGGCAAGACAACACCGCGCAAGTGAGGCAAAACTGGTCGGCATGACGGGCGCACCGACAGCTGACAGAGTCTCCAAGTCCCGCTTCAAGCGCGTCGCCAAGCGGTGCCTGGTGGTGTTCGTCTCCGTCGTCGCGCTTCTCTCGGTGGCCGAGCTGACTCTTCGGGGAATCGGGTACTCCTATCGCCTCTACCCGGAGAAGGTCGAGTTCGGATGGCCGAAGCCGACCACGATCAAGGAGATGTTCGCGCCGGATCCGGACTTGTTCTGGGTGCCGCGGGTGCCAACGCCCTATCCGAACATCCTCGACAAGGCGCGAACCGACCGCGACGGATCATGGAAGATCCTGGGCGACGGAACCAGAACTCACGGTCTGCAACGATCGCTCCGCCGACGTTGGACTGCGCGGAAGCGCAAATTGGCTACTTCTTCGGGATGTTGACGAGAGTGTAGTAAGCCCAGGGATGCAGGATGGGCTTGCCGTCCTTCGACTTCAGGTCGTCGAGGTACAGCTCGTGGACGTATCCCTTGCGGAGCGGAGTCACCTTCACGCGCACGCTGCGCCGATCCTTCGCGACCTCGACATCCGTCACCTTCAGCGTCTTCTTGTCGTCCTCGGGCCCACCGTAGTTCTTGCGGAGCTTGTAGGTGTAGCTCTCGAACTGATACCGCGCCGCGTCGCCGGCCGTCTTCGGATCGAGTGGCATCGTGAACTTCAGCTCGAACCCGTCGGGCTTCGCGTGCATGGACAGAATCTCCATGGGCACCTTGCCGGTCCATTCGACTCGCTGCAGGCCCCAGTTCTTACTGCCCTTGCTGCCCCACCCGGCCTTCGACATGCCGGCGAAGAGCGAGTGATCCTGACCCCAGCAGATGCGGATGATGCCGCACTGGAAGTCGCGCCGGAATCGGAAGCACGCACCCTGCCAGTGGCCGTCGATCTTCTCGAGGCACACGCGCATCACCGTCGCGTGGTGCTGATCACCGATGAACAACTGACCATCGAAGGGCCCGAACTTTCCACCGGACGTGTCCCAACACATCCCGCTGGGGCTCTTGCCCATCTTGTCGTACGGCAACCAGACCGCCGGCATCTTGAAGCTCGGGACCTGCTTGTGCAGATCCTTCATGTAGGTGCCCGACTTCGGCTCCGGGATGCTCGCGAAGGGTTCCCCTGCCAGCTTCTTCGTGATCAGGCCGTGCGGATGACCGTGGAAGTCGCCGAACTCCAGGTGCGACAACTTGCTCGCGTTGCACCATTCGCCCTGGTTGTCGGTGTAGAACGCGTCGCCCCACGGACTGACCTCGACTCCGGCCGGGGAACGCAGCCCCGCGCACATCGGCTTCATCTTGCCGGTCTTCGGATCGACCGTGAGCGCCCAGCCTCGCCAGTGAGCCTTGCCGAGCGGCTGGCTACCGAACGGCTTGTTCGTGGTGATCCACATCTGACCGTTCTTGTCGAGGCGCGGACCGAAGTTGTACTCGTGGTAGTTCCCGCTGATCTCCCAGTCATCGCAGACGTTCTCGAACACGTCGGCGCGACCATCGCCGTCGCTGTCCTTCATGCGCGTGAGCTCACCACGCTGCGCGGTGTAGATCCAGCCCTGGTACTCGACGAAGCCCAGCGGCTGCGCGAGACCCCTCGCCCACCTCTTGAACTCCGCTTTCTTGGTGTCCTTCACGTAGGGATTCGACAGCATCCACACGTCGCCGGTCCGCGTCCCGATCAACAGGCGCCCATCCTTCAAACACGCCATCGCGCCGACCTCGAGCGGGGATTCCGAATCGTACGGAAACGAGACCATCCGGTAGTAGGGCTCTTCTTCTGCGGCGGTCGCTTCCCGCCGGCCCTTCTTCTTCTGTGCCGAAGACTCGCCGGC
>CAYYAQ010000036.1:0-37620 GCA_964469555.1 uncultured candidatus Brocadiaceae bacterium
GGATGCCGGCCTGGAGGACGTCGCCGCCCAGCTCAACATGGTCGCCGTGGCGATGGGTCCCAGGACCCTGAACGCCGCCCTCGCCCAGAGCCTCCGCGACAACCAGCCCTTCGTGGCCGTCGCCGCGATCCGCGCCCTCGGTAGCACCATCGACCGCGATGGCATCGCCGGGACCGCCCTCCTGGCGTCCCTCGACAACAAGAATCGGATGGTCGCCTACGAGGCCGCCCTCGCCGTGACCGCTGCGTCCCGCGCGAACAACGTCCCCGAGGCCGCCAAGGTCGTGGCCGTCCTGGCCAGCGGCGTCGCCCAGCAGTCCCTGACGCGCGTGGTGTCGATCGGGTTCTCGGGTGTCAGCCTGAAGACCATCAACGGTCTCGTCAACGACAAGTCGGGCGTGATCGTCGAAGCGAACTACGGCAACATCCGCGACGCGCTCAACGAGATCCTCGTGGGTTCGGTCGCCCCGGACGCCGTGATCGTGAACAACACGCTCGCCGATGGCATTCCGGCCGACGTCGTCGGCATTCTCGAGAAGAACGCTCGCACGAAGGACGTCCGTGTCCTCATCTCCGGTGCCGCTGCGGACGCTTTCAGCAGCAAGGATCAGGTGAAGATCGTCGATGCCACCGCCTCGAAGAACTCCCAAACCCTGCGGGGCCTCGTCCTGGAGGCCGTCAAGGTCGTCGCTGCCGACCCGGCGAAGATCCGCGCCGCGAAGATCGCCAAGCAGTCGAGTGAAGCCCTGCACCGTCTCGCGGGCAATCGCGTCGACATCTCCGCCGCGATCGGTGGCATCTCCACCGAACTCAGCCGCGAAGACGATGTCGCCATCCCGGTCGCCAACGCCCTCGGCGAAGGTGGCGGCAGCATCGACGCCCTCGTCGCCACGATCGGCGGTTCCGGCAGTCTCGAGTTGAAGCGGGCGTGCGCCGATGCCGCGGGCAAGATCCTCGGTCGCAACGGCGCCATCACCGCCGCTCAGTTCACCGCCCTGAAGACCGTCGCAGCCACCGCCGATGCGGACAAGGGCCTGCGCACCGCGGTCGCCGCAGCCCTCGGCAAGGCCTCGCTGAAGCCCGCCCAGAGGCTGGAGCTGGCCAAGGTCCTCGCGATCGCCGCCGTCACCGGCGACTAGCATCGAGCGAGTTTTCCCCGAGCGAGGGGCCACGGCGACGAGCCGTGGCCCCTCGCTGCGTACCTGGAGCGCGATCTCGTGACGCGTGCTCTTGGAATCCGTCAGGCCCGTCGCTACTGTCCTCGCCCCACCACGCGCCTGAGTAGCTCAGTGGTAGAGCAATGCATTCGTAATGCATAGGTCGCCAGTTCGACTCTGGCCTCAGGCTCCACCCTTCCTCCGGTTCAGACGAGCTACCTGAATCGGACCCGAGTGCCGCAGCTGTTCAGAAACTCAGCTGGAACTGCAGCAGCAGCGCGGTCTCGCTGCCGCGGGTGTCGCCGGCTCGGGTGATGCGGTGTTCGTAGTCCGTGTAGACGAGGTGCGTCAACATCCGCGCGTGGGGGGTGAGGTACCAGTTGATGCCGACGTCGAACGTGCGCACGCGCCCTGGGTACATGGCCATCGGCACGAGGCCGAGGCCGACGAGATCACGGTCGAGCTCGAGCTCCGACACGCGCCAGGCGAACTCGAATGCACCGGCACCCGAAGCCTCGCTCGCATCGACGGTATCGAAGAGGACGGGGGACTTCGGTTTCACCGTGCCGAACGACTTCGGCTCGCCGGTCAGCAGCCAGGTGCCGGAGATGTAGTAGCCGCTCAGAGACACGGTTCCCGACGCTATTGTGTTCATGTCCTGCTCGATGTGGATGTACTCGCCCTTGACGCTGGCCGGCCCGCAGAACCACGCTGCCTCAGCGCCGAGCCGCATCAGGTCGCCGTCGCGCCGGCTGCCCTTTTGGAACTCCGCGAACGGTACCCGCGTCTCCGTGCGCAGTTCCTTGCCGCTGATGTCCTGGTCGGCCCGACCATACGTCGCCGCGACGCCCACCTGGAAGCAGCCGCACGGGTGCCACACCAACCGCGCGGCGCCGTCCTTGTCGCTGTTGAGGTCGTTGCCGCCGGTGCCGTTGTAGTACGCGAGACCCCACTCGAGTTGCCGATCGAGCGCGCGCCCGAGCAGCGTGATGCCGTGGTCTTCCGCCGGGATGAACTGGTTGAGAATCGACTTCTCGACGAACTCCATGCGCCGCAGCGACGACATCTCTTCGAGGCTGAACGGCTCCTTCATGCGACCGAGGATCACCTTGAAGTCACCGTCGCCCGGCTGGAGCCCGATCCAGGCCTCGTCGAGGTGCACGCCGTCCTCGGTGAAGTTCGGCTCCATCTTGAACCGGTATACGCGGTGCAGCTTCCCGACCAACTCGAGGCGGAAGCGGCGCAGGAAGAACTCGCTGTCGCGATCCGGCAGCCCCGCTTCGAAGAAGCGCCCGTTCGTCTGCATCAACCCTTCGATCGCGAGTTGGTTGCGACCGTCCGCGCTTCGCATGAAGAAGCCGTTGCTGTATCCGCTCGTCGCCTGTCGCGCGGTTTCCTGACCGGTGGGGGACTGTGCCACGGCGGACGGCGCCAACCACAATGGCACGCACGAGAGACCCAACGGGACGAAGAACCTGGTTGTGAATCGCGGCATGTCATCACCCAAGATAGTGGGCGGAAGCGAACAGACCGCGTCGATTCTGAGCGATCGCTTGCCGGGGTTGTTACCGGCTGGGCACCGATTGGATAGTCCCGGCGCCGACCTCCGGCGCGCCCCAGCCACTCTGTCCGTAGCGCCTCCGATGCACGCCAACTCGACCTTATCTCCGGGAGTTTCGAAGCCCCGGACACCCGCCCGGGGCGGTGGGGCGGCAAGGGATTGCGAGGCGGTGGATCGAGCGAAATCGCTCGATCGCCCACGGCATCGTGGACTTCGGCCTGATCGACCCGAACTAGTCGGGCGATCCGGGTTCTCCAGCCGCTCTCCTGCCCTTCGGGAGGGTATTCTTTTCATGCCACGTGCAGCGGAGACACCCGAGGAGCTTCGCAACTGGGGCTTTCGCCCTGTAATGTACGCCATACTCTTCAATACCCGGTATCAACACGACCCCGCGCCCGGAGACCTAGCAACCTGATCGCACGCAGGCGTCTTCCCAACGGGGCCCGTCGGCTCGTTTCTTCCCTGTGATTCGCCCAGACTCATTCGCGAGCTGAACTACCTGAACTGAGAGCTCACATGACCCGCAATTCGACCTTCTACCTTTCTACCTTCTGCGGTTTCGCGCTGCTCGCGACCACCGGTTTCATACTGAGCGGTTGTGGCGGCGGACCAGGCAACCAAGAAGGTGTGCCGAATTCCGGTGGCGCCGTCCTGCGCTCGATGAACTACGGCAGGCTCGTAGACATCTACGCCTACCGGCGCATCGCCGCGACCCGCGCCGATCGGCGCGACGTGACGAACCGCGAACCGGTGCTGATCGTGAAGCAAGTCGTCATCCGTCCGGACATCGAGTCGAGCAACCTGTTCGATGCGTCCGGCAACGCGCGACTCGACGCGAACTACCGATTCCTGCCGTTCGATGTCGAAGTCGGGCACGAAGAGCTGCTCATCCTCTGGGACGATCAGATCCCGCCGGAGAAGGCGCGCTTCGAGGAAGCCCTGGCGAAGGCCTCGGAGGGTCTGCCGTTCGTGCCGGGTTCGTTCAAGGATCAGAACACGGTCAAGCGTCCGATTCCGGTCATCCCCCGGAACGCTGCGATCTGCTTGAACTTTGACCGTGACCTGGGCGTCTCGTCGGGCTTCTTTGTCGCCAACCCGAATGCGATCCAGGTGCTCGAGTTCATCACGCCGGTGAACGGGCAGCTGTCATTCCGTCCGGTTCCCATCCGCATTCTCTCCAACGGCGACAGCCTCATTCTCGACACGTCGCTCATCGGTGGCGAAGCGAACGGCGGTCGGAACACTGACGGGCTGCCGTCGAGTAGCGACAACAGGACCGCGAACCTGCGCATCGCGCTCCCCACTGTCGGTCCGGTCACCAAGGTTCTCGAGTTCGCTGAGGACAACGTGCCGGAGCTGAATGGCACGGACTCGAGCGGGAACACCGCAGTGATCCGCGACTTCCGTTCGGGCAACATCAAGGACGGCTCGGTCGGTGCCCTCGCCGACGTCGAGAAGCCGATGATCGTCACCCATCTGAAGATGGGCATCACGGCGATCGACACCGTGAACCGCATCCTCACGATCAACAAGCGCAACCACGACGCCGCGATCCGCGGCCGTATCCCCTACGTCGACGGTGCGCTCAACGCCAGTACGGGCCTCGCGCTCGGTCCGGTGATCATGCCTATCGTCGATAGTCTTCGCGCGGGCGACGTGGTCATCCAGCTGGTCGACGGACCGAATGGCAAGGTCCGCATCCGCGCCGAGGTCGTCATGAACCTCGACGTCGGCAACTCGCTGGACGATACCAACTTCGTCGGACTCGGGATGTATCGCACGGGTAGCGATCCATCGAAGCCCGGCGATGGTGGTCAGGATGCATTCGCACGCCTAAAGGTGACCAACATCTCGGCGACGGACCTGAACGGCAACAAGATCTCCTTCAAGTCGAACTCCTTCCCGCTCGGTGAGGACTGCGAGGTTCGGATCCACTTCTACCAGGACGTCCCTTACAAGCTGCAGTACTCCGGCTCGATCACCAAGGTGAGCGACTCGGATCGGATCAACAACTTCTTGTCCATCGAACCCGCGCCGCCCGTTCTCGGCCCGAACGGATCGATCAGCTTCGGCAAGAACGTCGATCCGAAGGCTGCGATCTCGGTGCGCTTCACCGAACCGATGAACCTCGAGACGGTGGAGTCCCTGGACAACTTCCTCATCACCAACGAGACGATCAAGCAGGACAACGTGATCGAGATGTTGAACGAGCCGAAGCCGGCCTCGCTCGCGATCATCGCCTCGAAGCTGCTCGATCACAGTGGCGACGGCACGCTGCTCCAGCTGCGTCCGCCGCTCGGTCACTTCCACAACACTGGCGGTGAAGAGCTGTATTGGTGTCACATCGTCCTCGGCGACAATTCACCGCGGGACATGGCTGGCAACCAGATCGACATCTACGACCGCACCCAACAGCCCGTCGAGAACTTCTCGGTCTCCTACACGCTGGACAAGCTCGCCGACGTGAACGCGGTGGGCTACCGCGTCAAGCGATTCGCCAGTCAGGACGAGAACGGCTCGGCTCCGGGTTCCATCGACATGTTCGGGCAGTACCAGTTGCTCGAGGGCGAGATGCGCGCGATGCCGGTGTCCCGGTTCAGCGCAGTCGCGGATGGCTCAGGGCTCTCGCAGGTCTCCCGGTTCGATCGCGGTGAGTGCGACTTCTCCGATCCGACCGCGCAGCCGAATCCGGTTTCGCCGACGATCCTGAGCCCAGGGGCGACCGCGGTGCTCTACCAGTGCGCGGGCGAGACCGCGAACGGCATCTCCGAGCCTCACAACCCCCGTGGATCCAGGTTGCAGATGACCTACCGCGAGGACGACTTCGGGCTCGCGCACCGGGATCCGCAGAAGATCATGCTCGACATCGAGCAGATGCACTGGGCTCCGTGGAACGACATGGCGGTCCCGTTCGATGTGTTCGATCGCTACACGCTGCGCATGGCGCACTCGGATTGGCGTCCGGACATCACCAACACCCTCTTCGGCAGCAACTGTGCCGTCGATTGCTTCTCGGGCCGCAGTGGTCTCCGCACGGCGTTCGACAGCAACCTCCTGTCCGGCACGACCTACGAGACGATCATCAAGGACAAGGCCTACGAGATCAATCCGAACGACGCGTTCCGCGCGCCGAGCGGAACCAAGTTGGTCCCGTATCCGAAGTTCCAGAAGACCTACACCTGGCGTGACCCGCGACTGATCAAGTGGGACATGAACGCCAACTCCGCGACAGGCTTTGGTGGCGCTCACCAGCCCGCGGCTCCGGTCGCGGTGCGTGACACGACGGCGTCGTGTTCTTCGCCTTACGTGCCGGACATCCCGTACAACTCTCCTCCCCCGCCGCCGACCACCAACAAGGGTGACTTCCGACCGCTGCACTTCAACACGGCGTTCGTCTTCGACTACGGGGACTTCATGGGCATCCGCACGTTGGACCACAGCCCGATCGCGTTGCCGCTGCTGATCGACTTCAGCATCTACCCCGATGGCCCCGCGAACGGTGGTTTTGCACTCGGCACGAACCAGTTCCACATCGCGGAGATCGGCCCGTGCTACGCTGGCACCGGGTACTACTCCACCGGTGGTATCCCTGGGTGCACCACGTCCTGGCCGGAAACCCGCGCCCACGTCTCGGGCGGCATCGACATGATCACGGGGATGGATATCTACGTCGATCCGGACGTGCAGAAGAACGCCAAGGCGTCGATCATCACGGACGTCCTGCTCGGCCCACCGCCGAAGTTCCTGTGGAAGGCACCCCCGAAGGACGACCACGTTCACTGGGCCCAGGCGGACTTCGTGCGCCGTGTCTCCATGGTCACGTTCGGGTTCTTCGACTCGATGCTCCCGAACCGCCACGACTTCAACAACGCACTCAACAAGCTCACGACCTCATGGCCGGGATTGTCGACGCCGCAGGGCATTCCAGACCTGACCAAGATTCAGAACGCCATGGGCATCGTGGATCTCGTGACCATGATGGATCCGCCGCTCGCCGCACAGCCCATCGGCACCAGCGTCGTGGTCGAAGTTCGTGGCGCAGATGAGTTCGACAACCAGAACAAGATCTTCAGTCAGCCTGACGACCTTCGTCTCAATGCGAACCTGACCACGGTCTGGAACAACATCCAGGTCGTGAAGAACCGCGGGAACCTTCTCAACCCGTTCTACGCCTGCGAAGCCTACCGCTACGCGCTGGCGAACCCGTTCGATACGACGACGATCTACCACGCGATCCACACGCCGACCTGGCAGAACTTCGTCGGCCCGCGCGTCAAGGTGAAGGGTCTGACGCACTACGTCACCGATGACCGCCTCGATGAGATCCGGTCGCCGACCACGCTGCTGCTGCCGCGCTACTTGAACTTCCGGATCATCATGGAGAACAACCTCGGCGCGAACCCGCCGATCTCCCCGGCGCTCAAGAGCTTCGCAGTGGCCTTCCGCGTGGGCGAGCCGAAGTAGTTCGATCCTCTGGGCCACCAGATGGTGGCCTCTTCAAGAACTCCCGAGACTGTCTTGGCGGTCTCGGGAGTTCTTGCACATCATCGGGGGATGCAGATCACCAAACGGACGGTATCTCTCTGGTTTCTCTGCTCCCTGCTCGCGGGGTGTGCTGGCACGGCATCGCATGGGCGCGCGGCGCGGCAAGGGGGCAAGCCCAACTTCGTCGTGTTGTTCGCCGACGATCTCGGCTACGGCGATCTCTCGTGCTTCGGGCATCCCACGATCCGCACCCCGAACCTGGATCGAATGGCCCAGGAGGGGATGCGGTTCACGCAGTTCTACTCCGCGTGCTCCGTGTGCACTCCGAGTCGGGCGGCGCTGCTCACGGGACGGCTGCCGATCCGCAGCGGGATGTGTTCGTCCAGGCGGCGCGTGCTGTTTCCCAACTCCCGTGGCGGCCTGCCTGCCCAAGAGGTCACGATCGCCGAGGCGCTGAAGGGCCAGGGCTACGCGACGGCGTGCATCGGCAAGTGGCACCTCGGCCATCGCCCCGAGTACCTGCCGCGAAAGCACGGGTTCGATCACTTCCTCGGCCTACCCTATTCCAACGACATGGATCGGGTGAAGGGTTCGCCACGTGGACGTGCGGCGTTCCTGAACCCGAAGATCGAGTACTGGAACGTGCCCTTGATCCGCAACGAGGAGGTCCTCGAGCAGCCGGCGAATCAGGCGACGCTGACGAAGCGTTACACGGAAGAAGCCGAACGGTTCATCCGCGAGAACGCGGACCAACCGTTCCTGGTGTACCTGCCCTACACCATGGTGCACGTGCCGTTGTTCGCGAGCGAGGCGTTTCAAGGGAAGAGCGCGCGGGGTCTCTATGGCGATACAGTCGAGGAGATCGATTGGTCCGTCGGTCGAATCCTATCGACGTTGAAGTCGCTCGGTCTCGACCAGAATACGATCGTGTTCTTCACGAGCGACAACGGGCCGTGGTTGCCCTACGGCACGCACGGCGGTTCAGCGGGCCTTCTGCGCATGGGGAAGGGGTCGACGTGGGAGGGCGGCATGCGCGAACCGTGCGTCGTGTGGTGGCCCGGCGGCATCGCGAAGCCAGGCATGGTCACGCAGGAACTCGGTTCCACGATGGACATCTTCACGACGTGCCTCTCCCTTGCCGGCGCGGCGATCCCGACCGGCCGCGTGATCGACGGCGTGGATCTGACACCGGTGCTGCGAGGGACCGGACCGAGCCCGCGGAAGTCGATGGCGTTCTACCGCGGCACTGAGCTGTACGCCTGGCGAAGCGGCTCGTTCAAGGCGCATTTCATCACCCGCGGCGGCTACGGTCAGAACAAGCCGGTGAAGCACGACGTCCCCGAGCTCTACCACCTTCTCCACGATCCTTCGGAGAAGCACAACGTCGCCAAGGATCACGCGGAGGTCCTCGCCCGCATCACCAAGGAGGTCCAGCAGCACCGCGCTGACCTCCGCCCCGTCACCAACCAACTCGAACGCTAGTCCGAGACCGTGACGGTGAAGGCGTCTTCCTTCTTCTGGATCGAGATCGAGGCTTCGAACATGTAGTTCGGGTCGCCTCGGTCGATCATTGTCTGAAGGAGGTTGCCGCGCGTGGCCTCGGGAGAGACCTGGAACGTACGACCGCCCACCTTCACGCGCACCGGTTGGGCGAGGTCGAGCATGCCGTGCCTCAGCAACACCTTCAGGTAGTCGCCGCACTTCTCGACGGTCACCGAGTTCGTGGCCTTGTCGAGGCGGGCGATCACGTCCTGGGTCTTCATCAGGCTGGCGTCCTTCGAAGAGAGGTCGAGCCAGTAGTGGAGCAGTGCCGACTTGCCCCGCGATGTCGCGCGTGTCCGCAAGTCCCAGATCAGCCTTCGCGGCGCCGGGTTGCGCACGTGCCTGTCCAGCCACGCGATCGCGTGCGTGTTGCGCGACACGGTCTCGCGTGAACCGTTCGCGAGCCACTTTGCGGGATCGGCGAGCACCTTCTGGGGCGCCATCTTCGGGTGGTTGTCACGGAAGTTGTGGGGCTTGTCGAAGTGGATGTTCGCCTCGTGCAGGTAGCACCCCGGGTGCTCCTTTCTCAACTTCGCGAGCTGCACGTAGTAGCCTGCCGCAGCGGTGTTCCGACCGTACGAACGGTCCTTCTCGCCCATCTGCAACAGGAACGGAACGTTCGCGAGGTTCCGCGGGCTTACTCCGTTTGGGTGTCCTGCCGACATGTTCGCCGCCGCCCAACGATCTGCCATCCGTGGCGCGATCTGATACGTGCCGTCGCCGCCTGCCGAAAAGCCCAGCACGTACACGCGATTCGGATCGACATCCTCGAACAGGATCATGTTCTCGATCAGCCGGTCGTAACACGGGAACGAATCACCGACCCAGTGCAGGTTCCACGAGTTCGTCATCCCGCGTGCGGCGAGGTAGATCCCCTGCTTCACGCCAGCCTTGTAGTACACCTTCATGTGGTTCCACTGACTGTCGTTGACCCGAACCGGCGCGCCACCGCCACCGTGCAGCGCGATGTAGAGCGGATAGCCGTCCTTTGGCTTCTTCCCGATCTTCGAGTACGCGTAGCGCATCGCGAGCTTGCCGCGGGTGATCTTCTTCTCCTCGTGCTCCTTTAGCCGCCCCTTGTCGGCCATCTGCTCGTGGCGATACTTCTCCCACAACCGCTCCCGCTCGTGCGCGACCTTGTCGAGCGGAATGGTGGCCTTCACGGCGTCCGATCGCAGCAACTCGAGACAGGTCGGTGCCTTCTTTTCCTGGGCCAGGGCCGCGCCTGGGACGAGCAGGCCGGCGAGGAGGGCGGAGACTCGGGTGCTCATCAGCTCGAGAAGTTCAATGGAGAGAAGTAGAACAGGATGCAGAGTATCAGCCCGACGATCACGATCGAGTGTGTGACGTCTACCCAAGTCCAACTCGCGCGGGACGCCGCCCGGTCGCTGGCCATCGTCGTGCCGTAGGTCAAGCCGTCGAGCTGTTCCTCAGAAGGGGGAGCAGTGAACACGCTGACCGTGAACAAGAGGCTGACGCTGAAGATGAACAGGAAGATCGCGAAGTGCAGGAAGTTCATGTCCGAGAACCAGAAGTGTACTTCGTTGAGTTCGGTGACCAACCGGACCATCCCCAGCGCGAACCCGGTCACGAGCGTCGTCACCGCCGCCGTCGCGGTGATGCGGCGGAAAAACAGCCCGATGAAGAACACCGCGGCGATCGGTGGCGCGATGTAGGCCTGCACCTTCTGCAGGTATTGGTACAGCTGACCCTCGGCGATGGCCTGCAGGAACGGGACCCACAGCATGCCCAGCCCGACGAGCGCCAGAGTGGTGAAGCGGCCCACGCGCACGAGTTGCGCCTCGGTCGCCGGGCGGAGCTTTTGGTAGATATCCATCGTGAACAGCGTGGAAGACGAGTTGAACACGGATGCGAGCGAACTCATCAGCGCGGCCAGCAGTCCGCCGGCGACCAGCCCGCGAATGCCGACCGGCAACAGCGTCTGCACGAGCACCGGAAACGCTTCATCAGCCTTGTCGAGCTGGATCTTCCCGCTGTTTGCGAGGGCGAGGGCGACGAGACCGGGAATCATGAAGATGAAGAACGGCAGCAGCTTCAGATAGCCCGCGAAGATCGTCGCGTGGCGCGCCGTCCGCTCGTCGTCCGTCGCCAGAACGCGTTGCACGATGTACTGATCCGTGCACCAATACCACAAACCCACGATCGGCGGCGCAAAGATCATCCCGGTCCACGGGTAGTCCGGGTGGTCCGCCGGCTTGAACATGTTGAGCTTCTCCGACCCGACCGACGCGATCAGGTTGTCCCAACCGCCGATCTCGACGAGCCCCGTGATCGTGATGATCACCGAGCCGAGGATCAGCACGATCGCCTGCATGGCTTCGGTGTAGATGACCGCGCGCATGCCGCCGAGCACTGTGTAGATGCCTGTCAACACGACGATGATGGACGCGCCCATCCAGAACTCGACGCCGAGCAACGTCGTGCACACGATCGCGCCGGCGAAGATCGTCACGGAGATCTTCGTCAGCACGTACGAGATCAACATCGTCACCGACAGCAGCCACCGCGATGAGCTCCCATACCTCCGCTCGAGGAACTCGGGCATCGTGAACACCTTGCTGCGCAGGTAGAACGGCACGAAGACCCAGCCGAGCATCAGGCACAACCACGAGTGCAACTCGTAGTGTCCGAGCACCAGACCGCTGTCCGCTGCCGATCCCGCGAGCCCGACGATGTGCTCGGAGCCGACGTTGGATGCGAAGATCGAGGCGCCGATCACGAACCACCCGACGTGTCTCCCGGCGAGGAAGTAGTCGGCTGCCGACTCGTGCTTCTTCCTGATCACCCACGCAGCCAACCCGAACAACACAACGAAGTAGGCCGCAATCACCAACCAATCGAGCGTCTCGAACATGTCGATCCTGAGGAAACAACCGGGGAGCGCGTCCAATTGTTATCGCATCGTCTCGCGAAGCGATAACAATTGGCGGTGCTCCGACGATGAAGCCCGACAAACCCCACCGTCCGCCATGGCTACGGCTTCTCGGCCTTGCGCTGATCGCGCACCTCCTGTTTTGCGTGCAGCGGTTGGAGACGAAGTCCCTGCCGGCGCGAATCGATGAGATCCAGGAGTTCCGCGAGAACGGAGCCATCCGGTTTCATCTGTCGAAGAGCCCGGAGAATGCCGCCGTCCTGCAGATGATCGCAGAGAACACGCCGGAGGAGTGTGTCGTGTTGTTCAAGGGCGAGGACCATGGGTCGATGGAACTCGCCGTCGGGCTGCTGTCGCCTCGTCTCCTCTACGCCGAGAGCGGTGCGGCGCCGGGCGTCTCGATGATCCACGGTCTACCGGTTGCGCGCGCGAAGCTCCCGAACCTCGGGGAGGGGACGCTCGTCCTCGTTGGCGTCGATCGCGAGACGCTGCGATTGGAGTTGCGGAGATGAGCGGTTGGCTCTGGCGAATCGCATTCGCGCCCCCGCTCGGATTCGCGGTCTACGCCGCAGCCAGCCATGTCGCGTTGCTCGCGGGTTGGGCCCTCCCCGTGATCCTCTTGCCGGTCGCTTTCTTGCTCGGTTGTGCCCTAGCGATGTGCGTCAGTCCCACGATGCCGCCGTGGACCAGGGAATCCGATGCGCGCGTCTGGAAGGCCGTGCCGTGGCTCGTCGCGGTGTTCCTCCTTCTCCTGGTCGGCACCGTGACGTACGGCGCGGTCGCGACGTCCGATCGCGAGTGGGACGGGCTGGTGTCCTGGGGGCTTCGCGCCCACTTCCTCGCGCCGCCCGCCGACTTGTCGCATCCTTTCTTCAGCGACCCGGAGGTCTACGCGCACAGCGTTGCGTATCCGCTCCTACAACCCTTGTGCCTCGGTGGGTGCCAGGCCGTGCTCGGCGAGCTCCCGGGCCGCCTGTTCTTTCCCGGGTTGTTCGTGGCCTTCCTCGCGCTGGTCGCTGGCGTCGCTCGCCACCGCGGTCTGCCCCGGGGTCAAGCCTGGGTGATGGTGCTCGCGTTCGGCGCGACCCCGATGTGGTACTCGGACGGCTCGGGTGCGGTGGACTCCGGCTACGCCGAACTCCTGCTCGGCTACTTCCTGGCCGTTGCCGCCGCAGGGCTCGTGACGAGGCGCGCGGTCCTCGTCGCGACCGCGGCGTTCTGCCTGCCCTTGATCAAGCCCGAGGGGCTGCCGTACGTCCTGCTCCTGGGCCTCGTCACCGCGTTGGGGTCGGACGGACGCCGGCTGCACGGGGCCGCGACGGTGGGCCTCGTCCTCGCTACCGGGCTCTGGCTTCCTCTCCAGGCCCGATTGCTCGGCCAGTCCCCGGGCCTGATGTCCTGGGCTCTCCCGCTCGGCATCGGCTTGGGTCTGGTGGGGCTCCGGGAGGTGCGGCTCCGGGCCGCGCTCCGGGTCCGGACCTGGCTGCTGATCGGCGGCGGGGTCGCCGTCCTCGCGGCCGTGATCTTCGTCCTGCGCGGGGACGACGGCTCCGTGAAGAGCCCCTTGCTCGGGGAGTTCCAGAGCGCGCTGGTAGAACTGCCCGGGCGATTCGCCGATCTCCCCACCGTGCTCGCGGGCTACCTGCAGGGGTTTCTGTTCGTGCGGAAGTTCGGTTTGCTCTTCCCGATGCTGTTGCTCCTGCTCTGCTTCCGAAGATCGTGGACGGCGGTTGCGCCGGATCGACAAGCCGCGGCCTTCTTTCTGGGCGGAATCGTGCTCGCCTGCCTCGCCATCTTCCTCGGCGCGAGCACGGATTGGGACCATCTGTTCAAGTCGCGCTTCGACCGACTGCTGTTGCAGTGGGTCGGGGTGGGTTGGCTCATCCTCGGTCCGTGGTTGGGAACGTTGCTGAGCGTTTCGCCGAGTGGATCGCCGAGCGAGTCGATCCGTCCTCCCGATTCCAGCCGACCGTAGAGGTTCTCCAGGGGCCATGTCCGGAAGCCCTGTGCACGTTCCGTTGATAGTTTGGGGAAATCTAGCCCGACCAAACCGGGTAGCCGCCTGTGCGACGAACTTTCGTTCGACGACACATCTCGATTTGTGGTACTGGACTACTATCGATGCGATCGCGAACATCTCGGGCCGGGTGGGGGCCTGGTCGCGGTTCTAGCTCCCACCGCTCGCCGGCGACTTGCCTGTCAATCCGGCGAACTCCCAATTCCCGATTCCTGGAGAAGCAATGAGCGGTCGGCTTGCCTGTTTCCTAGTCCTCTCGTCTTCGCTTTTTTCAACGGTTGCCGCCCAGGGCCGAAGCTCAGAGCGCTTCGATCTCGCGCTCGGTTTGATCAAGCGGGGGATGCACGATGACGCTGCGCGTCAGCTGGCGCGGTTCGTCGAAAATCAACCCAAGCACGCCAAGTGTGCGGAGGCGTTCTACCGTCTGGGCACGTGTCGCCTCGAGCTCAAGGACTCGACCGGCGCCGTCGAGGCCTTTAGGGATGCGCTTCAAACGGGGAAGTTCAAGCTGCGTGCCGAGTGCCACTACCGGTTGGGACACACCCTCGAGAAGGACGATCCCAAGGGCGCGGCCCAGGTCTTCGCCGAGCTCGTGAAAGAGGGTGGCGATGGCCACTATCTCGCCGCGCCGAGCCTCTACGCCCGCGGGGAGTGCCTCCGCAGGACCGGGCAGGACGACCTCGCGCTCAAGGCCTACACCCGCGCCGCGACCCTCGACAAGGAGAAGTCCGGCGTCTTCGCCTCGTCCTCCCTCTACCAGGCCGGCTTCATCCAACTGCGGAAGAAGGACTACGGCACCGCGGAGAAGATCTTCGCGAGCGCCGCGGATCGTTTCCCGAAACACAAGGCGTACGGCGAGTGCCGGTTCCTGCAGGGTGAATCGGCTCTGCGCGGCAAGCGCTACGACCCGGCTCGGAGCGCGTTTGAACAGGCCGTGAAAGCGGGCGGCGGCTTCGCTGACGACGCCGCCATGGGGATCGGTCACTGCGCCGTGGCGCAGAAGCAGGTCGATCCGGCGGTGAAGGCGTTCCGAGACGTCGCCCGGCTGTTCCCCAAGTCACCTCTCGTGTCGCGGGCCCTGCTGGAAGCCGGTCGGGTCCTCTACCGTGCGAAGAACTACCCGGAGACCGACAAACAGTTGTCCGAACTGCTCGCACGGAAGAACGTCGATGCCTCGGTTCGCTGGCCAGCGCTCGAACTGCGCGGCCTCGTCCGTCTCGACCTCGGCCAACCGAAGAAATCCGCGGCAGACCTCAGCGCCGCGATCGCAACCGCCTCCGGTGCCGCAGACAAGGCGCGGATGCTGTACAGCCTCGGCGAGGCGCTCGCAGACGACGGCAACTGGAAGGCTGCCCTCACCGCCTACGGTCGCTGCCACGGTTTGGCCAGGCGCGAGGGCCTGAAGGGTGACGCCCTCTACGGTCAGTGCCTCGCGTTGCACCACCTCGCGCGATATCGCGATTCGAACAACGTCGTCCTCGCGTTCCTGAAGAATCACAGCCAGCACCAGTTGCGCGTCTCGGCCGGGTTCGCCGCGGCCGAGAACTTCTTCGCGTTGAAGGACTACGCGAATGCCGATCAGGCCTACAAGCAGATCCCGGGCGACCACGCCGTCGCCGGCAAGGCCGCGTTCAAGCGCGCGTGGTGCAGCTACCTCGGTGGCGATTTCAAGGGTGCGGCAGGGCGCTTCGCCCGCCTCGCCTCTTCGAAGAACAAGACGTTCGTCCCGCTCGCGGAGGAGTCGCTTTCGATGGAAGCACTCGCGTGGCTCGAGGCGAACAGTCTCCTACAGGCGATGAAGGCCGCCGACAACTACTGCGGCAAGCACCCGCAGGGCGAGTTCCTCGCCCGCACCGAGCGCGTCGCTGCCCGCGTTCTCAAGCGGCAGGGCAAGTTCAAGGCCGCCGCGTCGCGTCTCGCGATGGCCGCGTCGTTCGAGAAGTCCGACGACGTCGCGCTGGGCGACAAACTCGAATACGCCGAAGTGCTGTTCAAGCAGGGCGACTTCGCCGCGGCGCAGAAGGCCTACGCGGTCCTGTCGTCCCGCGAGGACAAGGTCGGCGGGCGGGCCCACGAAGGTCTCGCCTGGTGCGCGTTCGAGGTCGGCGACGATGACGCCTGTCAGGACTGGATCCAACGAGGACTCTCGCACAAGGCCATCGGTAAGGGTCGCGCCGGGTTGCTCGAACTGAAGAGCGCCTTGCACCACCGCCGCAAGGAGTGGGGCGACGCCGTGAAGGCCGCGGAACTCTACCTCGCGGACTTCGCCGACCACGCTCGCGCGAACGAACTGCGATACTCACTCGGCGTGGCACGCGCTCGCAGCGACAAGCTGAAGCCGGCCCGGGAGGTTCTCGAGTCCCTCCGTACCGCCAAGATGAAACGCCAGGATCGGGTGTTCTACGAGCTCGCCTGGGTTTGCCGTCGCATGAAGGACGAGCCCGCGGCGCTCGCCGCGTTCCGTGAGGTCGCGAAGGTCTCCAAGAACGTGGACATGGTCGGCGAGGCACGGCTCCACGTCGGCGAGGTGTTGCTCGGGGGCAAGGACGCCACCGAGGGGCTGAAGTGGCTCGAAGCCGTGAAGGGCAAGTACACGCCGCGCGCCCAGTACCTGTGCGGTTTTCACCGCTTCGAGAAGAAGCAGTTCCCCGCGGCCTTCGCGAACTTTGATAGCATCGTGAAGCTCCGCGGCGCGGAGCTCTACTTCGAGTCCCAGTTCTTCGCCGGAGAGTGCCTGTTCCGGATGAACAAGCACGCCGAGGCGGCGCCGCGCTTCGAAGCCTTGCTCTCGAAGAAGCCGAACCACGAGCGCGCCCAGGTGGCGCGTCTCCACCAGGGACAGTGCAACATCAAGATCGGCAATCCGCGCGCCGCGTCCATGGTGTTGCAGGATTACTTGCGCCGCGCCGCGGCGCAGAAGGCTCCGAAGAGCGATCTCGCCCGCGCGAACCTCTGGCTCGGCAAAGCCCGTCAGAGCGAGGAGGACTACCGTCGCGCCGAACTCGCGTTCGGTCGGGTCACGGATCTCACCGACAGTGAACTCTCCGCCCAAGCGCAGTACCGCATCGGCGAGTGTCGGATGATCCGCGGCCAGCTCTCCGAAGCCGTCGATGCATTCGTCAAGCTCTCCATTCTCTACCAACACGCCAACTGGGTGCAGCGTGGCCTCAATTCAGCAGGCGACTGCTACTTGAAGCTCAAGAAGCCGAAGAAGGCCGCCAGGCTCTACGAGGAACTCCTATCGCGCTTCCCGAAGTGCGAGCTCGCCAAGACCGCCCAGACCAAGCTCAAGAACATCAGGAGCATGTAGCCCATGGCCATCTCAACACTCATCAGTTCTGTGATTACCGGGGCTCTCGAATCCGCCACTCAGGCCAAGACCATCGAGACCACCCAGACCGTCTGGGAGTTCCTCACGTCGGGTGGCTACATCATGATTCCGCTGGGGATCTGCTCGATCGTCGTGCTGGCGCTGACGATGGATCGCTGGATGCGCGTCACGCCGAACCACGTTCTTCCCAAGGGGATCGACGGCGCGATGGATCTGTTGGAGCAGGGTCGCTTCCAGGAGGCGTTGACCGCTGGTCGGGATCTCAACGCGCCCGCGGGGCGGATACTCGCTGCCGGCATCCAGCGCCGGGACTACGACCTCGAGCACATCGAGCGTGCGATGGAAGACCAGGGGCAACGAGAAGTCGAGAAACTCAAAACGAACATCCGACCGCTGTCGCTGATCGCGAGCATCGCTCCGCTTCTCGGCTTGCTCGGCACAGTCATGGGCATCCAGGATTCGTTTGCCCTCGTCGTGAAGTCGGGCATGGGCAAGCCGGAGAACTTCGCCGGCGGTATCGAGGAGGCACTCGTCACGACGATCGCCGGGCTGTGTGTTGCGATCCCCGCGCTGCTGATCGCGTCCCACTTCAACAGCAAGGTGCGTCGCCTGATGATCGAGACCGACGAGAGGCTCACGCCGGCACTCGACTTCTTGACGCAACCGAAGGAATGGGACGGTGAAGAGCTCGTCGCCCTGACGCCGGAATCGGATCCGAAGGCCTAGGAGCGCTGCAATGAAACTCTGTCCTGACGAAGAGGAGGTCGACAGCATCAACCTCACGCCGATGATCGACGTGGTGTTCCTGCTGCTGATCTTCTTCCTCACGGCGACGACGTTCCAAAAGGATGAAATCGAGATGAGCCTGGACCTGCCGGACGCCGCGAGCGGCAAGCCCGGCGAAGAGAAGAAGGTCATCGTGATCAACGTCGCCGCTGACGGGCGAGTCATCGTCGATGGGCGCGAAGTCAGCGTGATGGCTCTCAGACAGAAGCTGAAGGCCGCCGCGAGCCGCGACAAGGACCAGGAGGTTCTGATTCGCGGAGACGAGAAGACGGATTTCGGTCTCGTCGCGCAGGTCTTCGATGCGTGTTTGCTGGCCAAGCTGCACTCGATCTCGATCGGTGCGGATCCCGTAGGCGCGAATCCCCGGTGAGTATCTAGCCTCCCACGGAGGGAACAGGCGATCGTGAAACGAACCCGCAAGACCTTGATGCTCCTCGCCGCGATGGGTCTCGTCGGGTCGGCGGGCTTCTGGGTCGGATTGAAGATCGGTCGACCGGTCTACTATTCCGACGGCAACGTCGAGGTCACGGCGGCGGACCTGCGGAACTCCGGAATGGTTCGCTGGTCGAGCCCGCAGCCCGAGTTTGAGATTCCGGGACCGGTCCGTGGTCGCGTCACCGCGCTTCCCGATGGCCGGCTGATCTACGGCAAGGTGATGGGGCCGCAGGTGACGGACCTCGTCCTGTTCGATCCCGAACATCCGACAGACCCGGTGCAGCCGGTGATCGAACTCAACTCGCCTGGGCACGACCTCTCACCGTTGCTCGGTCCGATGGGACGGCTTTACTTCGCATCCGATCGACCTTCCGGGCCTGGCGGATTCGATATCTACGCCGCCACGTACCGCGACGGGCTCTTCTTTGCACCGCGTCCGCTGCCCGAGGGGATCAACTCGGGGCTCGACGAATCGGATCCCACAATCGATAGCGGTGGTGGCCAACTCGTCTTCGTTCGGCGTGATCCGGAAGTCGCGGACGGTCACAACGGCAAGCTGATGACCGCTTCCTTTGCGGCGCCCGACGCGGCGCGACCGGTGTTTCCGGATGAGGACGCGTCGAAGTACCGCAGAGAACTCACGCCCCCCGTCGACCGCGATCCGATGCTCGCGCCGGACGGCGTCGGACTCTACTTCGTGCGCCAAACCGAGGCCGGCGTGACGTCGTTAATGCGGACGTCCTGGCACGTCGACCACTATGTGCAGCCGATGTCCGTCGAAGCGCTGCAGATCGGAGGACCATTCCGCGGCCCGACGTTGGTCGACGACGGGTTCGGGATGCGACTCGTCAGCGCTGCGAAGCGCGTGAACCCGGCGGACGGGGAGAGCGTCGAGACCGTGATCGTTTTCCGTGCCGAGGCGCGGGAGGTGTACCCGTTCTGGGAAGGTCAGTGGTGGCTCGAGTGGCTGCTGCTGTACCTCGTGTTCTTCTTCGCGTTGATCCTGGTCTTGCTGACGTTGGGCGCGCGCTGGAGCAGCATGGACTTCATCACGAAGCTCGTGATGCTGTCGGTGTTGATCCACCTGCTGTTGCTCCTGTGGTTGTCCGGCATGAAGATCGTGCGCAGCTTCCAGCCGCGCGGCCCGGATACCGGGTCCGTGCAGGTCCATCTCGTCTCTCAGCGAGCCGTGCACGGCGACACCGATTCTACGACGTCACCCTCGCAGAACAAAGTGGACGTGTCCGAGTCCCTGAGCTTCGAAGGCCACGAAGAGTCGATGGAGGTGAAGGGACCCGAGGTCGAGGTGGCGAAGAACGATCGCGCCCTCGAGGCGACGAAGAACAACACGCGACCGTCCTACACCCCGAATCGCAAGTCCGAGGATGCGAAGGTCCAGGACCGTGCCAAGGACGTGGCGCTGCGCGCTGCGGCGGCGCCCGAAAAGGCGCCGGATCGCAAGCAGATCAAGATCGACGCCGAGACCAAGAATCAGACCACGGCTGACCGTCGCAGTGTTGCTGCCGAAGAGATCAAGGTAGTCGTGCCGGGTTCTGATTCGGCCATCACCTCGCACAAGCCGAGTCCGGAACGCAACGTCGCATCCGCCGCCCCGCGGCGCGTCCTGCCCTCGGCCCGCAACTCCTCCGCGCGGGCGACCGTGGCCGACGCACCCGTCGAACCCAGGAAACGGTTGAACGCTGCCGAATCCGCGGGCGCAGCCGCGAATCTGCGGGCAGTCGCCGCTTCGCCCGTCGCGTTGAACCGTTCCGCGAAGCCGACGCCGGAGAGAGAGTCCAATGGCGAAGTCGGCATGCAAAAAGCCGTGCCGGTGAAGAATACTTTCGCCGAAGCGCCCAGGCGTCGCGTGACAAAGGACGCGGGCGAGGCCAGCACACCCCGTCCACGGGAGATCGTTGCTCGCGCTCGCCGCGTCGAGGACGCGCCACAGGTCAACACGAAGAGCGGCGCCGCGGCGCCAGCCGAAGCCACGCTGGCGAAGTCGGTCGGAACCGATCTGAACCAGGCGCCGCGCCGGGTAGACGTGGCTCGCCAGGAGCGCCCGTCCGCAAAATCGGACGTCGCCGTGCCCCGCAGCAACCTCGCGAACCCTGAGCGTGCGGCCCAACCCGTGGCCGTCGCGGCCCGTGATCTTCCCACGCCGACCGATCCCCTCGTCGGCTCAAAACTCGCGCTCGCGGACAGCGTGCAGCCGCCGGCCGCCGAGACGCTGCGGAAGCGTGGCGCCGAAGCGCTGTCGCGGATCGACGCCAAGGACCTCGAGAGTGTTCGACCGGAGCGCAAGGTCTCTGAGGTCGAGCGTGGCGAACGCACCGGTGTCGACCCTGCTCCCCTTGAACTGTCCACTCCCGAATCCATGGTGGCGCGGGGTGTCCGTCGAGACGTGGCCACGAACACGCGTGCACACACGGAGCTTCGGGCGCGCCAGTCCATTTCGCCGGTGCTCGCAGGGGCGGTCGCGTTGCGGGACGACGCGGATCAAACCAACACGAAGAGCGGCGCCGCGGCGCCAGCCGAAGCCACGCTGGCGAAGTCGGTCGGAACCGATCTGAACCAGGCGCCGCGCCGGGTAGACGTGGCTCGCCAGGAGCGCCCGTCCGCAAAATCGGACGTCGCCGTGCCCCGCAGCAACCTCGCGAACCCTGAGCGTGCGGCCCAACCCGTGGCCGTCGCGGCCCGTGATCTTCCCACGCCGACCGATCCCCTCGTCGGCTCAAAACTCGCGCTCGCGGACAGCGTGCAGCCGCCGGCCGCCGAGACGCTGCGGAAGCGTGGCGCCGAAGCGCTGTCGCGGATCGACGCCAAGGACCTCGAGAGTGTTCGACCGGAGCGCAAGGTCTCTGAGGTCGAGCGTGGCGAACGCACCGGTGTCGACCCTGCTCCCCTTGAACTGTCCACTCCCGAATCCATGGTGGCGCGGGGTGTCCGTCGAGACGTGGCCACGAACACGCGTGCACACACGGAGCTTCGGGCGCGCCAGTCCATTTCGCCGGTGCTCGCAGGGGCGGTCGCGTTGCGTGACGACGCGGGTCAAACGAGTTCGGCGCCGATAGTCGAGACCACGGAGTCCGAGCTGGTCGCCACCTCCAATCTGAAGAAAGTCGACAACCCCGCAGCGATGACGGCACCGCAGGCCGTGCGCGGCAACTCCGGCACGATGCACGAATCCCGGGATCTCACGACACCGGGTTCCCTGTTGGAGCGCCACTCCCGCCGCGCAGTCGCGGTCGAGCAGGTAGCGGAACGGCAACTCCGCTCGGCGGGCGCGATCCTCGTGGACGCCGTGGCCCTGCGGGATGACGCTGTGGTCGGCAAGAGTGCGGTTCCCACCGAGAGAGTGGATGGGGTGGTGGGGACGTCAGGGCGTCCCGAACGGTCGAAATTCGCGGAACTGCAACAGCGGAATCAAGGCGTGCTGGATCGTCCGAAGCGGGATCACCACCGCGGGGGATTGCACGATGTCAGCATCGGCATCGTTCCGCCTGGTTCGTTCCTGGCTCGCGCGGGCGTGGGACCGGAGGTTCCGGTCATCGTCGCGACGGCAGAGGAGCTGACCCCCTACAGCAACCGGTTCGGCGAGAAGAAGCTCGCCGCATTGAAGAAGTACGGTGGCACGGTGGAGACCGAGCGCGCGGTGCGTCGCGGTCTGGCCTACCTCGCGAGCATCCAGAACGAGAACGGCATGTGGGGCGACCCGCGGGCGTCGCAGCGAAAATACGGACAAGTATCCATCGGCAAGACCGGACTGTGCTTGTTGGCGTTCCTGGGGGCTGGCCACACGCCGGATTCGGACACAAAGTACTCGGAGGTCGCCCGGCGTGCCGTCGACGCGCTGCTCGCCACCCAGCGGCAGAGTGCGCACTTCGGCGTGTCGACGGCCTACAGCCACGGCATCACGACGTACGCGTTGGCCGAGTGCTACGCGCTCACGAAGTCGAAGAAGCTGCGCAGGCCGATCGAGCGTGCCATGCGGTGGATCCTCGCCAAGCAGAACGACGGTCGCGACAAGCGGAACCGCGGTGGGTGGGGCTACTTCTCGTCGGCGCTTCGGGCGGAGGATTCCTACTCTCGTTCGTCGACGACGGCATGGCAGGTCATGGCGCTCGAGTCGGCGAAGCTCTCTGGCATCGAAGTTCCGGAGGACGCGCTGACCGAGGCCCGCGACTACCTTCTCTCCAACTACGACCGCCGCTACCGCTACTTCCTCTACAACAAGGAGCCGAGTCGGCTGCGTTCCGAGTGGCGCACGCTCCCGGCGTCGACGCCGGCCGCCGTGTTCTGCCTGCAGTTGCTTGGCATGGACGCATCCGAGCGCCGTCTCGAGGCCGGCCTCAACTACACGCTCGACCGGGCCCCGGAGGCCTACCGCCGGTACTCCGAAGACGACTTCGTGCTGAAGGGCGCCGGCAATGTCTACTTCTGGTACTACAGCACGCTGGCGTGCTTCATGGCCGGTGGCGAGATGTGGGACGAGTGGAACAAGTCGCTCAAGAAGGTGCTTCTAAGCGGCCAGAATCGGGACGGGTCCTTCCCGATCATCGACAGCTACGCCAAGTATGCGGGTGACTCGCGTTGGGACCGGTCCTACACGACGGCGATGTGCGTGCTGAGTCTCGAGGTCTACTACCGCTACTTCACGCCCCTCCTCAAGAAGGGTAAATAGCCTCCGACTCCGTGCCCGGCGCGGTATCGAAATCGACCGGTTGGAGAAGATGCTCCAGAAGCTCCTCGACAGAGAGAACAACTAGCCGTCCGCCTGCCGCGTTGGTCCCACCACGCCCCATCTTCCCCGCGGGAACTTGTTCCCGCGGGGAAGACGCCACGCTTTCGGTGGGTAGACTCCGCGGGTATGCAGCCAGAGTCTATCCCGTACGACGATCGCTACGCGCCGAACGACACCCCCGAAGTGGCGTCGAAGCAGTTCTTCGAGATCCTCCGCCGCCGCCGGACGGTGCGCATGTTCTCCGGTCGACCCGTGTCGCGGGAGACGGTCGAGAACCTGGTGCGGTGCGCGGGCAGTGCACCGAGTGGCGCGAACAAGCAGCCCTGGCGCTTCGTTTGCGTGCAAGATCAGGCGCTCAAGCGCGAGATCCGCATCGCGGCGGAGAAGGAGGAACACGAGCTCTACACGCGCCGGGCGAACACGGAGTGGCTGCGTGACCTGGAGCCTCTCGGCACGGATGAGCACAAGATGTTCCTCGAGACTGCGCCGTGGCTCGTCGTTGTCTTCAAGCTCATGCGGGAAGACGACGGATCCCAGGTCTACTACATCAACGAATCGGTCGGCCTCGCCACGGGCATGTTTCTCGCCGCGGCGCAGATGGCGGGCCTCGCGACCCTGACCCACACGCCGAGTCCGATGGAGTTCCTGCGCGGAATCCTCGGTCGGCCCGAACACGAACGACCGTACCTCCTCATCCCCATCGGCTACCCGTCCGACGATTGCGTCGTGCCCAAGCACGCGATCTGGCGCAAGGACCTCGCCGACATCATGGTCGTCGACGCCTAGACAGGGCGCCAGGTGTCGCCGTCCGAAGTGGCGCAGCCGGCTTCTTGCATCATCTGCAATCCGGCGAGCATCGAACGCGAGGCGTACGGATACATGTCTTCCTTGACGTCCCAGTAGACGATCGGAAGCAGGCCTTCTATCGTGTTCGGGCCCTTCGCCAAGGCGGTCTCGAGCGCGGCTTGCCGTTGTTTGCGGTGCTTGATGGCGTGCTCGACCAGTGCGACTCCGTTTGGCATAGCAGGGCCGTGCGCCGGGTAGAGGGTCGTGATCTCATCCTTCGTCAAACGGTGAAGGCTGTCCAGGTAGGTCTGCATGTGACCCTCCGGAGGGTCGATCATGATCGTCGCCAGCGTCGAGATCATGTCGCCGGCGATCAGGGCGCCGTATCTACTCTCGCGGAATGCCAGATGACCTCGGTCGTGGCCGGGCGTGAAGATCGCCGTGAGGTGCCAGTCCTCCGTGCCGTCTGGCGCCCGACCGAGTTCGATGCGGTCGCCGTCCGAGACCAGCACGACGCCCTGGATATCCTGGTCGAGCCGTTCCATCGTGACCGGGTGTCCGCGCACCGGAACGTCGTACCGTTGGCTCACCGCTCCGACCGCGCCGACGTGATCGGGATGGTGGTGCGTGCACACCACGCTGTCGACAGTCGATCCTTCGGCCTGCAATTCGTCGAGGAGGTCGAACAGCCGACGCTGCTCCGCTTCGTCGGGGGTTCCCGGATCGATCACGAACAGACGATCCGTGCCCACGATGTAGCAGTTCGTCGTCGTCGCCGGCGGTAGCGTCTGCGTCTCGAGCGGGGCGAGCAGGATCCCCGGGGAGAACCAGATGCGATGCAGTTTGCCACGCCTGAATCCTTCGGCCATCGATGCCGCTTCAGCCACGAATCGATCCACGTTGTCGTTTCGCAGCCGCTGCAGCAATACGATCACCGGTGGCACGACCCGCTGCTCGCCCCGAATCCACAGATCGAGCGCCGCCTCCGCCGACTGGAATCCGCCGTCGATCAGCTCGCCGGGCCAGATCTCCGGCTCCTCGCCCTCGGGCAATTGGGCCAGGAAGAACACCGTGTCGTATCGCACCGGCGCGAACGGTGGGGTCCGGATCCGGCAGACCTCGCGCAGGGCAATACGATCGTCAGCCAGTTCCCGAAGCTCCGCCCAGGCCCGGGTGGCTGCTTCCTTGTCGTCGCCGAGCATCGCCTCGCGGAGTCCCGATCGCCTGGAGGCTGCGACCCCCCGCATCCCGGGATCCAACAGAACTCCGGTCTCCTCGAACAGTTCGCGCACCGCGCAGTTCCGCAACGCGGTCGAGTCTCCGCCGTCCGGATCGTCCGGTCCGTCCTCCGCCCCACGGACGCCGCCTGGCATCGCCAGATAGTCGCCGAAGAACCGCAGTTGAGGAGCCCGGTGGGCGAGGTAGACCTCGCGGCCGGATCCGGTCCCCCGGCAGAGGACTACAGCGGCGGCAACTCGTTCCATGGGTCTCGGTTCGGCGCCGGTGTGTGGTGCGGATTCGCCCGGCGAGCGCGGAGAGATTGGGCATCGGGCCGGGTCCAGTCAAATGGTTCTGCCCGGAGATGTCCTCTGCTATGCTCCGCGCAATCAGCCCCGAGTAGAGCGGCTACCGTATCCCCTTCTGCAGGCGACCCCGCCTCTGCAGGCCCTCCCCGAATGGAAAGAGTAGCTGTCATCGGCGCGTATCGCACACCCATCGCCAAGTTCCTGGGAGCGTTCTCGCCACTCTCAGCCGTCGATCTGGGCAGCGCCGTCGTCCGCGGAATGCTCGAACGGACGGGGATCGCACCTGAAGACGTCGAGGAACTCATTTTTGGCCAGGCTCGCCAACTCGGCTCCGGCCCGAACCCCGCTCGTCAGGTCGCGATCCGCGCGGGAATCGGTGAGTCGGCTCCCGCGTACACCATCAACAAGGCATGCGGTTCGAGCTTGAAGGCGATCGATCTCGGTCGCGCGGCGCTCCTCCTCGACGGTCGCAAGGTCGTCGTCGTCGGCGGCATGGAGAGCATGACGAACATACCGTTTCTCCTCCCGAACATGCGCGACGGCTACCGGCTGGGCCATGCGGAGGCGCTCGACGGGAACTACCGCGATGGTTTCACCTGCGGGATCCTCGGCGAGCCCATGGGCATGACCGCCGAGTATCTCGTCGACGATTACGGCATCAGCCGGCAGGAGCAGGACGAGCTGGCCCTGCAATCCCATCAGCGCGCCGCAGCGGCGCAAGAAGCCGGTCGCTTCGAAGACGAGATCATCCCTGTCGAAGTGAAGACTCGCAAAGCGACGACCGTCGTCGACACCGACTCACACATAAGACTCGGGGTCACGCTCGAGAAGATGGCGAAGCTGCCCCCGGTGTTTCGCACCGCGGCTGAACAGGGGACCGTGCACGCGGGCAACTCGTCCGGGATCACCGACGGCGCCGCGAGTCTGATCTTGATGACCGAGACCGAGGCCAAGCGACGCGGGCTCTCGCCCATGGCGTTCCTCGGCGCATCCGCCACCGCCGGCGTGTCGCCTCGCATCATGGGCATCGGTCCGGTGCCCGCTATCCGGGCCCTGTGTGAAAAGAGCGGCCAGAGCATCTCTGACTTCGATCTGATCGAACTCAACGAGGCCTTCTCTGCCCAGGCGATCGCTTGCTACCGGGACCTTCAACTGGATTCGGAGAGAGTCAACGTCAACGGCGGAGCTATCGCGCTCGGACATCCGATCGGCGCGACCGGGAGCCGCATTGTAGTGACCCTTTTGCATGAAATGCGTCGCCGGGACGCCGCACGGGGTTTGGCCGCGCTTTGCATGAGTGGCGGCATGGGTATGGCTCTCGCCCTGGAGCGCTGACCCGAAGCAAGAACACCATCGACAAGCAGGAAGTACATCCGATGAAGATCCTCTCAATCGTTCCCACCCTGATCTCCGTAGCTTGCCTTGGCGCAGGAGGACTGCTCGCGCAGCAGGGATTCGAAGCCAAGCTCCGGTCGACTTCGGAGTTCCTCATGTCCGGAAAGACCGCGGACTTGATCCTGACCCTGACCATCAAGGAGAAGACGAAGGTCCCGGCTACGCTGCTGAACGGCATTGCCCTGAAGACGACCATCGATGGCAAACCCGGTCCCAAGATCGTGGAGCGCGCGACCGGGGGGAACGTGACCCTCGTGGGGGGGACGAAAGTCGAGCGTCTGATCTCCCTCGACTTAGGTCGTATCATGCCGAGCCTCAAGAAGAATGGCGTGACGCGGGTGAGTTTCGAATGGGTCGGATTGCCGGGTGTCAGCGCGATCGTCAACATCGCGCCGGACCTCAAGGGCGTGAATATCGACGACCTCGATCTCCGGCACACGAAGGTCCTGCTCGTGACGAACTACGGCGACATGCTGCTGAAGTTCTACGCAGACAAGGCGCCCAATCACGCGCGCAACTTCATCAAGCTGGCCAAGGATGGCTTCTACGACGGCACGAGGTTCCACCGCGTCATCAAGGGCTTCATGCTACAGGGTGGTTGTCCCAACACCAAGAAGGGTGCGACCGGGCAGCCCGGCACGGGGGGGCCTGGCTACAAGATCAACGCTGAGTTCAACGACACGCGTCACGTGAAGGGCGTGTTGTCGATGGCGCGTGGCGGCGACCCGAACTCCGCGGGTTGCCAGTTCTTCGTCGTCCACAGGGTGTCACCTCATCTAGACGGCAGCTACACGGCGTTCGGCGAGTTGGTCACCGGTCACGACACCCTCGACAAGATCGCGGCGGTCGCAGTCGGCGGACCGTCGAACTCCACTCCCATCAAACCGGTCCATCTCAAAGCCGCCATCGTCCAGCCGCACTTCAAGACCAAGAAGAAGTAGCGGCCCCTCTCAACCCCACACAGGAACATTCAAGTGATTGATCTAGAGACTGTCGACCTCGGTACGTTGGAACTGACCATGGAGACGAGCAAGGGCCCGATGGTGTTCGGCTTCTATTCGGACGAGGCACCCGGTCACGCTCGCAACATCTCGAAGTTGGCGATAGACGGCTTCTACGACGGCACGGCATTCCACCGGATCATCAAGAGCTTCATGATCCAGGGTGGTTGCCCGAATACTCGCGAGGGTGCATCGGGACGACCGGGCACCGGCGGTCCGGGGCACACGATCCAGGCGGAATTCAGCTCACTTGGGCACAATCGCGGCGTCCTGTCCGCGGCGCGGTCGCAGGACCCGAACTCCGCGGGGTCGCAGTTCTTCGTGGTGCACAGTGAGCATGCCGAGTCACTGGATGGGAAGTACACGGTGTTTGGCTTCATCAAGGAAGGCCTGGACGTGCTCGATTCCATCGCGAGCGTGGACGTCGATTTTGGCGCCGGAGGCGAGCGGAGTACGCCCAAAGAGCGAGTCGAGTTGATTACGATGTCGGTTGCGATCGTCGAGCCAGAACCGGAGCCCCAGCCGGAACCAGAACCGGGGGCGACCGAGGATGCCCCCGCGGAGAATCCCCAACCCGAACCGGATCCGTCATGAGCCAAGAAAACATCGAGGTCCACGTTACGGGCCACGTCGCGGATGTCGTCGTCAACCGACCGGACAAACTCAATGCGCTCAACGGCGACACGATCGCCGAACTGACGGCGTTCTTCGAGGGGCTTTTGGGCAATGACGACATCGGTGTTGTTGTCCTGACCGGCGCCGGCGAAAAGGCCTTCATCGCGGGTGCGGACATCTCGATGCTCGCCGACCAAACGGTGACCGAGGGCCGCGAGAACTCCCGGCAAGGCCAGCGGCTTACGCGAGCGATCGAGAGAGCTCCTCAAGCGGTCATCGCTGCGATCAACGGGTATGCCCTCGGTGGTGGTCTCGAGGTGGCGTTGGCGTGCGACATGCGTTTTGCGTCCAAGACGGCGCGGTTGGGTTTGCCGGAAGTCAGTCTCGGGATCATCCCCGGCTATGGCGGCACGCAACGATTGCCGCGGATCGTGGGTGAGGGACGGGCGCTGGAGTTGATCCTGACCGGCGACCCGATCACGGCAGATCGCGCGTACGAGATCGGTCTGGTCAACGGTGTGTTCGCGCCGGAGGAACTGTCGGAGAAGGTCGCCTCGGTTGCCGTCAAGATCCTGTCCCGCGGACCGATCGCTACAGCACTGGCCAAGGAGGCGGTCTACCGCGGCGGTGAGATGTCGATGGACGACGGTCTCGCCCTCGAATCCGATCTCTTCGGCGTGATCAGTTCTACGGACGAGATGCGTGAGGGATTGCGGGCGTTCCTGGACAAGCGCGACCCGTCCTGGAAGCGCAAGCCGTCGTGACCGTGAATGGCGAACAGATAAGTCGGGCATCGTCACGCCGGACTTCGTCCGGCTGGTCCGCCGCGAGTTCGCTCTCGACTGGAACGGCATCCATTGCGCGCGTCACTGGGCCCGCGTCCGCGCCAACGGTCTTCGGCTGGCGGAGGTCAACGGGGCGGACACGCGAGTGGTCGAGTACTTCGCGTTCCTTCACGATGTGAAGCGAGACAACGACGGCCATGATCCCGCGCACGGCGCACGAGCCGTGCGTCTCGCCGAGTCGCTTCGCGGAGGGCCCGTGCAATTGGAAGACGGAGAATCCGACATGCTCTGCGACGCGTGCCGCTACCACAGCGACGGACGCACCGAAGCGCCCGTCACCGTCCAGACATGCTGGGATGCCGATCGCCTCGACCTCGGTCGCGTGGGGATTCGACCGGATCCGCGGAGACTCTGCACGGAGGAGGGCAAGGCTCCGGAGATCATCGAATGGGCGTACGACGGAGCCTGGCGGATTGATCAGTTCGAGATCGTCTGATCGACTACTTTTGCGCGCCGAGGCGGCGCATCATCGAATCGAAGTCGAGCGGGTTGACGAGTTGCGTTGAGATCATGAGGGTGCCGAACTCGAGGTTTTCGACGGCCCGCAGGGCGACGACCATGTTGCCACCGGTGCTGGACAGCGCCGATCGCCTGAGCGCCTGGCCGCGAGCCTCCGCGTCCTTGAGGAGCTTGATGCCCTCGGCCTCCTTCTTCTTCGCGTAGAGGTCGGCTTCCGACTCGGTCTCGACGACGTACTTCTCGTAGTCGGCGACGAGCTTGCGGATCTTCTTGTCGTTCTTCGCGGTCATCTCCGCGAGTGTCTTCTCGAGGGTCTGATTGATGACGGTCACCTTCGCGGCAGTCTGGGCACGGATCTCGTTGGTCACGCCCGACTCCTCGGCAGCCTTTGTCTTGGCCTTTTCGAGTTCCGCCTTCTGTTTCGTCAGCGTCTTCGACTTGATCTTCGCTTCGAACGACTCCTGGAACTCCAGGTCACGGATGAGGATCGCGATGAGTTCGACGTTCATCTGGTCGAGTCGCGGCGCCAACTGCTTCATCATGTCTTCTTGAGTCTTTTCGCGTCGGTTCGGATCAAAGAACTTCTCCGTCTTCAATGCGCCGAGACCGAGCTGCAGTGTCTTGTTCGCCCGGCTGCGCACCTGTATCTGGTACCGAACTCCGTCACCGAACTTGTTGAACACCTTCCAGGCTGCTTTGGGTTTGATCCGGTACTTGATGGTGATGTCCAGAGTCACGTCCGCGCCGTCGCTGCTCTTGACCCTGAGCGGTGCGTAGGTCGTGGCCCTTTTGGTTCGGTTCTGCCTCTTCTTGGCGCTCGTGCGCAACATGTTGAGCGTCTGAACCTTCGTATCCATGACGATCCAGGTGTGGAGTGGACCGAGTGCCAGGTAGTAACCCTGCGAGAAGTCCTCCTCCTGGAGCCCGCCTCCCCATTCCTTGTTGAGGATGCCGACTTCACCCGGCTCGATCTTGATCATGCAGGCTCGGAATCCGATGGCGGTCATCGCGATCGCGACGATCAGGATGCTCAGTATCTTGACGAGCTTCTTCATTACTTCTTCCCTCCCAGATCCACGTTTCTGGCGTCGAGTTCCACCTTCTGGATCCTCGGATCTGTCGAGTATGGAACACCGGAGATCTTCGCGCCTCGCAACACTTCGGCGTACTTCAACTTGACGAGGTTGACGCCTCCGTCCCCGCCGAGTGATTCGGCGAGCTTCTTCAAACCCTCGGCCTCGGCCTCGGCGAGGGCTAACTGCGCCATCGCCTCGTTCTTGATTTTGGTGAACGCGGCGTCCGCGCCGACCGACTTCTGGTAGGCCTTGGCCTCGACACCGATCCGTGCCTTCGCCTCATCGCCCTGCGCCGAGAGAAACTCCTTGTCCAACGTGCCCACGACCTCGGCGATCTTCGCCTTGACCTTCGCGTCGGCTTCCGCGCTCTGGCGCTTTTGATCCTCGCGGGCGGTGTGCTGCTCTTCGACCTGGTTCTCGACCTCCTGGTCGGCGGCCTTCTTCTCGTCGATCAGTTCCTTGTATTCCTTGTAGTACGTGTAGTCGAGGGGCACGACGGTCGTGATCTCGATGCCGTGTAGTCCCAGCGCCCTGTTGAGTTCCTGTTCCGCTTGCAGGGCTTTTGCTGAACGCTTACCCGCGTCGTAGAACTCCTTCGGCTCCAGCTCGCCGAACACGTGACGGACGATCGACCGCGAGTAGTCGCGAATCCAGCGTTCGTGATAGGCGTCGACCTGTTCCTGGCGATTGCCGTACTGGGCGACCTTCTCCAGACCACATTCGGCGGCGATGGTCTGGATCGACGCCTTGTCGACGTTCATCCGGTAGCTGACGTCGATGTCGAGTTCGATATCCGAACCGTCACCCGTCTTGACCCGCACCTGGTCGTTGTGTTCGGCCACCATCTTGATCGTGCGCTCGGCGGTCTTCAGCGTGTAGAAGTCCGTGTAGATGCCGTTGTAGATCGAGGATCCCGTCTGGGTCTTGACGGTCAGCTTGCCGGTCATGTTGTTGACGAAGATCCCGACTTCGTCACCCGCCACCGAGGCGATTCGCGCTGACATGAGCCCCAGCGCGACCAGCGAGATCAGCGCCAGGATCGGCAGGATGGGTAAGGAGACGGGTTTTTTGTTGATGATGATGTCCATGGATGGGGCGGGTGTAGCTTGTGATTGGACATGGATTCAAGCAGGGTGAACAAAGAACCGCAAAGCTCGACTGCCCCGTTTGCCCGTCTTCTGGACTTGCCGCGCGGCGCGACGACTGCGCTTCTTCACTCCGGGGTCAACGCGCCGGCCCTGCTGTTCTCCGCGCCGACCGCCGAACTCCGTTTGGAGGCACAAGACTGGTCCGGAGCGTGGGATGCGCTCGGCGGTTTTCTGGCCGAGCACGGCGATCAGAAGTGCGTCGGATTCCTCGGCTACGATCTTCGCGACGACGTCGAACCGATTCGGCGCAGGGTGTTGGACGAGTTCCCGTGGCCCTGTCTGCATGTGGCCGCTTTCGATCGCGTGGAGGAGTGGTGGCCCGACAGTGTCCCGGAACCGCCAGAGGTCACACCGGCGGAGGGCCTTCGCGCGCACGCCTCACGCGTCGACTACGAAGTGCTCATCCAACGCGTCGTCGAGTTCATCCGAGCTGGCGACATCTTCCAGGCGAACTTGACACAGCCGTTCACGGCGACATTCGATGGGGATCCGCGAATGTTGTTCTGGAAGCTCTGCCACGACAGCCCCGCTCCGTTCGCGGCGTACTACGAGACGGCCGAAGGCGAATCGGCCCTCTGTTCGTCGCCCGAAGAGTTCCTCTTCGTCGACGGTGACTTCGTCCGCACTCGGCCCATCAAGGGGACGCGTCCACGCGGTGGTGACGCGGACGAAGATCGCCGTCTGCTCGGAGAACTCCTCGCGAGCGAAAAGGACCAGGCCGAGCTCGCGATGATCGTCGATCTCCTGCGCAACGACCTCGGCAAGATCGCCGAGACCGGATCCGTGAGGGTTGGCGAATTTCCCGAGCACGAGAGTTTCGCGCAGGTGCATCACACGTTCGCGACAGTGACGGCGAGGATGCGACCCGACGTGTCGCTCGTCGATCTCCTGCGAGCGGCGTTCCCTTCGGGCAGCATCACGGGTGCGCCGAAGCTCCGCACGATGGAGGTCATAGAAGAACTCGAACTCGTCCGCCGCGGGATCTACACCGGTGCAATCGGTTGGTTTGGTCCCGGTCGAAAGATGCATCTGAACGTCGCGATTCGGACGATGGCGTTCAAGGATGGGCGCGTCCGGTTCAACACTGGTGGCGGCATCACTGCAGACTCCGTGCCCGAGTTGGAGTATGAGGAGACCCTGCACAAGGCGGTGGGGATGGTGCGCGCCCTCGCGACGGATCTGGTGACTCCATGAAGGCGGCGTGGGTAGACGGGAGTTTCGATGGCAGCATCTCGCCTCATGACGAGGGCTTCCTGCTCGGGAACGGCGTGTTCGAGACGATGGGTGTTTTCGACGGCGCGCTGTCTCTGTGGTCCGCCCACCTGCGACGCTTGGAACGAGGCGCGGATGCACTCGGCATTCCCTTCCAGCCGCGGAGAGATCTCCCGGACATTGCATTGGAGTTGCTCGCGCGCGAGCCCGGGGACGACGTCCTTCGGCTCACGCTCTCCGCAGGCGTTCAGGGCGATCCGACGTGGTGCATGACGACGCGGCGACGTGTCGCGAGCGATGGCCCGGTGCGCCTGCACGTCGCGTCGCCGATGGCTCCGCGGCGTAATGCGGCGATCAAGACGACCTCTCGCGCGCTCTATGCCATCTTGTTGCGCGAGGCGCGCGCCTCAGGTGCAGATGACGCGTTGCTCCTCGGCGCGGACGGGGGTGTGCTCGAGACCACGACTGCGAACGTCTTCTTCTGGGTCGGGGACGAACTCCGCACTCCTCGTCTCGACGGCTGCGTGCTTCCGGGTGTCGCGCGCGAAGCGATGATCGGTAGTCTCGCAGCGGTCTCCGCGAGAGTCGAAGAATCCGACTGGACGATCACCGATATCGAAAACGGTGACGGATTCTTCGTCACGAACGCGGTCTATGGTCCGCGACCGGCGACGCTTCCGAATGTCGACGCGGTAATGCTCCGACCGGTCGTTCGCGAAGCGTGGCGACTCGCGACATCGCGACCCCACGATTGAGACTCGGTCCTCAGGCGCCCGCGGTCGGGATACCGGTGGTTCCCCCGACGAAAGAACGACGTCCCTTTTTGAAGCTCTCGCCCTTGCGCGTGCCGCGAGACGTTCCTCAGGAGATGACGCCGGGACTCGAAGAACTCGAATTCCGGATCGGCGACGACGTGCAGATCGTCGTTCGTTCGCTCGTCAACTTCACGACCTCGCGCCAGATCACCCGGCAGCGCGCGGCGGGTCGCGCCGTTGGAGTTGCGCACGGCGTGCTGAACCGTCGCCGTCGCTCAGCGCGCGAGTGGATCCTCGCGGGCAAGGTCGACGAAGCCACACTCCAGGCGCTCACCCACACGTGGATTCCGCAGCTCGCCGGAACGGGCCCGGACGTCGGCGCGGTCGTCTCAGCCGGCATGGAGTTCGTCGAGTTCGTGCGCGGTGCCATGTCCGCGTTGGTGATGGGGGAGTTTGCCGAGACCCTGGTCCCGCACGCGAAGGCGTTGACGGTGCTCGAGACCGTGCTTTCACTCCATCTCCGTGCGCTTTAGGACATCACCGACCGGGCTGAAACCTCGGTCGGAGGCGGGCCGGGCGGTTGTTTGGGGACGTCGGAATCCGATGTCGGCTCACGCTTGATCAGCGGCGGGGCGGGCATATAGTCCTGCCCCCCAAACGAGTACCCGTAGCTCAATTGGATAGAGCACCTGACTACGGATCAGGAGGTTAAAGGTTCGAGTCCTTTCGGGTATGCCACCATCGAAGGAGCCCAGCGAAGCTGGGCTCCTTTCGTTTGCGGATTGCCCGGAGTGTCGCGGTTCCCCATCTCGTTGGGCGCCTCCGGATGAAGGGGCCGAAAGCGGGGGGGGGGATGCGCAACTGGCGGCGCGGGCCAGGGCGGCCCTGGCGAGCATTCACAGAGCCAACAAGCGGGATCGCTGATCCAGGGCAAATGCCGGATCTCGAAGCGGATAGGCCTTGTTGTGTGGGTACCGAGACACTCCGCGGCAGGATCGTCGGCATGTCACGTATCCGGTACACCGCCGGTGTGCTCGCGGGCACCACGTCACCGGATCTACCGAAGGTTGAGACGCGTCGCATCTCGCCTCCTCGCGGATCGAGGATACGATGGACGCACCCCAAGAGCAGTTCGCACGCACCGCCTCCCCCAATGATCCGGTTCCTCCCGAGTTTCCTCACACTCTCTCTCGCCCTACTCGCGTCCGCGCAAGCCAACGCGCAGGATCCGAAGAAGAAGAAGCCCGTTCCGCTCGGCGATGCCCAAGGCACCGCGGTGCGCGAGCAGATGTGGCGACCGCCTCTCGACGAGGAGTGGAAGAAGCCCGTCCTCATCAAGTTCCAGCGCAGTTGGAAGGACGCCGTTCAGGTCTCCAAGGAGACCGGCAAGCCCATCCTGATCTGCGTCAACATGGACGGCGAGATCGCGAGCGAGCACTACGCCGGCGTCCGCTACCGCACGCCGGAAACCGCGAGAATCTACGAGCCATACGTCTGCGTCATCGCGTCCGTCTACCGACACAACGCCCGCGACTACGACGAGAAGGGGTGCCGCATCCTCTGTCCGCGCTTTGGCAGCGTTACGTGTAGCGAGCACATCTGGATCGAGCCGCTGCTGTTCGGAAAGTACTTCGACAAGGAACGCGTCGCGCCGCGACACATCATGATCGAGATCGACGGGAAGGAGACGTACGACATGTACTACGTCAACGACACCCGCGGAGTCTTCGACACGATTCAGCGGGGCATCATCGATCGACGCAAGGAACTCGCCCGTCAAGTTCGCCAGCGGCCAGAGCGTTCGACGCTCGACAAGGTCGAGAGTCGTGATGTTCACGACAGGGATGCGGTGGAGGAGGCGTACCTCAGGGGCGATCGCGATCTGAAGACCAAGTTGCTGCAGCGAGCGCTCGTGCATCACAAGTCTGACCCGATCGACATGCTGCGTCTCTCCATCTACGACCTGGATACCGAACTCAACAAGATCGGTCGGTTGGCACTGATGAAGTCCAATCTCAAGGGCTCGATCGACCTGATCAACGAAGCGCTGCGCGTGCCGATGGATCAGAAGGAACGGTTGGGTTTGATCGCGGCACTCGAGCGGCTCGGCGCGCAGTTTCCACGGGCAAAGAAGCTCGCTGTTGTTCACAAGGGTCTCGCCAACCGCTCCAAGACCGTCGACGACGAGGGCTGGGCCAAGGCTCTGGCCGGCGTGAAGGTTCCCAAGAAGGTCGAGTGGTCGGCGCTCGAGTCACAGCTCGACTACAAGACTGCGGCGATCAAGAACCGACCGAAGGACGCGAACGCCCACGTTGAGCTCGCCGAAGCGTCGCTGGCCCTGGCCATCGATCCGAAGACCACGCTCATCCTCGCGCAGAGCTTCAAGAGCGGATCGAAGTACCAGCGCCTGATGCTGTACGACGCGCAGCGTTCGGCGCAAGAGGCGGAGAAGCTCGGCGCGAACGACTGGCGAGTAAACAGCGTTCTCTCGATCTCCGCGTACTATCTGGGCGAGACCAAGGAAGCGCACAGGCGCGCCGAACTCGCCGTCCCGGGCCTGCCAAAGGGCGAGCAGGCGTGGAACGCCATGGGCGTGCTCGGCATCTTCGCCGAGGCTCGGATGGCTCAGATCCGACGAGCCGAGCGCGCGAAGAAGACGTGGCCTGGACAGTGGCTGACCGACGTTCACGCAGCGTTCGGTGTCCTGTCGAAGCACCCACTCGGCACATCGACTCAGGTCGTCGCGCACTACGACTTCTTGCGCGGCCTCGCTGCCCATGGTCAGGCGTCGCGCATCCTCGACGCCGGATTGAAGCGATTCCCTGACTCTGCCCTGCTGCACGACCGACTTCGCGGTCGCACGCTGTCGAAGTCCGGACCGAAGGGTCTGGAGGCCGTGTATTCCTCCATGCTCGCCAAGGAGAGCGTTCCGAAGAACCTCCACTGGTTCGCGGGGTACGCTTCCATCGTCGCCGCGGAGTTCTATCGCCGCGCCGGCGAGACGGAAAAGGCGCTCGCCGCCTACAGTCACGCGATTGCGCAGTACGACACGGCGATTGGGAAGAACCCGGACAGCAAGCACACCTCGGATCACTTCGCCGCGCTCGCCATCAACGGTCGCGCGCGCATGGCGCTCGAGAAGAACGACCTCGAGGCGGCGCTCAACCTCCTCATCGAGTCTTTTGAGCGCAAGCCAGAGTCCGGCGGCAGTCTCGACGGCCTGAGTCAGACACCGATGGACACCGCGAAGCTCTTGAAGTCAAAATTGCAGCAGCAGGAAAAGACGGATCTCATTGCGAAGCTCGACGGCGCGCTCGCGAAGTTGCCACCGATCGCGTTCGAGTTGCCCACGTACGAGAAGAACGTCGGCGGGCCGAGGAATCTGGTGCTCCGGAGGGGGAAGCTGCGTCGCCGCAGTTGGCGCGACCGCGCCGAGGACCGGGAGCGGCGTGGACTCGAGGAGGCGAAGCGGCGACAGAAAGAACGGCTGGAGCGGGAGCGCAAGAAGAAGGAACAGGAATCTGCCGATAGGGCCAAGCGCGGCAAGTAGTCGTTCTTTCGATTGAGTGCCTGGCACGAATTCGCGAGAACCCCGCATCTGGTATCCTCGAGGTCCGATCATGCGTCCACTGATAACCACCACCCTTTGCCCTCTGGTCCTCGCCCTGGGCTCAGAGCGAGACGAAGACGCCTCAGGCGAAGGAAGCCAAGAGCACGGAGTCGTTGAAGAAGGGCCCGCGCAGGATCCAAAGAAGGAGAAGGAGCGCGTCATCCCGGGCGGCCTCGGGTATCGAAGGGCTGGTCTCATAGACGAGAACGGTCGCGCACGGGCTCTTCACTTCCAGACCGGAG
>CAYYAQ010000037.1:0-37194 GCA_964469555.1 uncultured candidatus Brocadiaceae bacterium
GAGGAGAACTTCGGCGGTATGGGTGGTCGCGGCGGTATGGGTGGTCGCGGGGGAGGGCGCGGTGGCTTCGGCGGCGGCGGTGCTGACCTCATGCGCCAGCTGGCCGAGAGGAACGGCGGCAAGTTCGTCCGCCCCTGACGGCTGGGACGGGGCACCAGTCATTTCGGACGACTCCGAATCAAGAGGGTGAGTGCTGCGAGCACGGCTCCGATGACCACCAGGACCCAGGCCGTGCGGTCCGCCTCGGCGAGCACGCTTTTTGGGATCTTGTCGATGGCGAACGCAGTCCGCGTCACCTCGCTCTGCAGCGAGAATGTCAGGCGACCGATGCCGCGCCACAAGATAAAGGTGCTCTCGACCTCCTCGCGCATCACGTGGGCGACAGCGACCTGTGCGTGCAGCACGAGCCCACCGCCGATCAGCACGCCACCGAAAAGCAACAACAGCCATCTCGCGACGCGGATGTAGAGGTTCTTCAAGCAATTCCTCCGTCTTGTGAATCTTGAATGCACCCAGCGGAACAGCTTCGCCTTTGGATTTCCAGCCAGTGCACATTTCGTTGATCACCTGCCGTAGCTTTTGCCCCTACCTCCTGCGACGATCCTCGCGATGACCTCTTGGCTGTGGATCCTGCTCGGTCTCGTCGTGCTGACGGTCAGTGCTGAATTTCTGGTCCGCGGAGCCGCGTGGATCGCAGAGGTCCTGGGCGTGCAACACATGGTCGTGGGACTCACCGTCGTCGCCATCGGAACGTCCGCGCCCGAGCTCGTCGTCTCCCTGATCGCCGCACTCAACGGCAACACGGGCCTTCCACTGGGCACCGTCTACGGCAGCAACATCGCCAACATCGCGTTGATCATGGGCGTCACGGCGCTCGTGACTCCCATCGTCATCAAGGGCGGGAAGGTCCGTTTCGAGATGTTCTGGGTGCTCGGAGCCACCTTCGTGACGATCGTCCCGTTCTTCACGGGCGAATACGGAATCGCGTTAGGCGGGATGATGGTCCTCGCTCTCGCCGTGTTCCTCTACACGATCGTCAACCGCGAGCGGAAGTCCCGTCCTTCCCGCGAAAAGAAAGCACCGAGCGACCGCGGTCCGGGCCAGGTAGCGATCCACGTCGCCATGGTGCTCGCCGGCATCGTCGGGCTGGTCTTCGGCGGGGACTGGCTCGTCGACGGCGCCGTCGAGGTCGCGAAGGCACTGGAAATCAGTGACGCCACGATCGGTGCCACGATCGTCGCCATCGGCACCAGCCTTCCGGAACTCGCCACTTCGATCGTCGCCGCCCGCAAGGGACACGCCGAACTCACGCTCGGCAACATCATCGGCAGCAACATCTTCAACATCCTGATGGTCCTGGGTGTGACGGCCATCGCGGTGCCCCTGCCGGTGACGTGGGCGGAACACGGCATGCGCACGGTCTTCGGCCTGGGGCTCACTGTCTTCATGGCGTGCCTGCTACTCGGCCCAAAGCGCCTGAGCCGGCCAGTCGGGGCGGTATTGCTCCTCAGTTACATCACGTACATTGTGCTGGAAGCGGCCTAACGGCCCCTCGACCGCTACAATTCCCGGCCCATGAAGATCCCCGTAGTCACGTTGTGCCTGGCGTTCCTCGTCGCCACGCCCGTGCTCGCACAAGATGACGACATAGCGGCACGGTCGATTCCCGACAAGGAGGCCAAGGTGTTGGTTTCCGACTTCAAGAAACAGATCAAGGCCAGCAAGAAGAGCTTGAGAGAAAGGCTCGAAGCGGTGCAGACCCTCGGCAGGCACAAGAACAACCTGCTCGTCCGACCGCTGCTGACCGTTGCGAAGTCCGACAAGGCGAAGACGGTACGGCAGGAAGCGGTCAAGGCGCTCGGCAAGCAACCCCCGAAACGCGCGCGGCCCACGCTGACCAACTTGCTCAACAAGTCGAGCATCATGAAGGAACCGGCGATGACCGCCGCGATCGTTCGGGCGATCAGCAACAACTGCTACGACAGCAGGGACTGGAACAAGTTCCAGAAGATGTTCAGCCAGGCGGAGACGAACAACAAAGCTGTCGACGCCCAGCGCGCGATCCTCGAGGCCGCCGGCAAGCACAAGGAAGTCGACGCGATCCGATTGCTCGTGGACAACCTTGATCCGCCGCAACCGGCGTGGGTCGACGATCCAAGCAATCCGCCGGCTTCGTACTGGGAAGCCCGCTACAAGAACTGGCGGAAGTGGAACACACAGGTCGCGAGTTCTCTCTACCAGATCACGGGTCAGCGATTCGGTACCGCGAAGGAAGCCCGGGCCTGGATGGAGAAGAACCTCAAGAAGAGTGTCAAAGAGAAGAAGTCCAAGAAGAAGGGGAAGTGACGCTCTCGCCCCGCGCGTGGCTGCGTGAGTTCGCCCCCTGGCTTCTCGAGGAAGACCTCGGGGTTTGCGTCGTCGGCTCCACCGCGCTTCGAACAGCGTGTGAACGCGCGGGCGTCGAAGGCCCGACTACAGCTGATCTCGACATGTCGTGGGCACTCGATGTCGACAGAGGGATCGAGCTTCTGCAGCGACATGACGTCTGGATGAAGACGACCGACGCGAGCCAGCGGCGCGGCACCCTCGCGATGAAGCTGGACGACACGAGGATCGAGATCACGACGTTCCGCGTGCTTTCTTCGAGTTCCGCAGCGCGCGGCGAGAGCGAGAGGAGCATGGCCGACCAGATCGCGGACGACCTCGCCGGTCGGGACATGACCCTTGGCGCCGTCGCGCACTGGCTGACCGAGGATCGGATCGTCGACCCGTTCGGCGGCCTCGACGCTTGGCGGGAGAAGCGCATCACCCCGGTCGGCGAGCCAGCGGCCCGCATCGAAGAGCACCCCATCCGATGGATCCGCTACTACCGCCGCAGCCACCAGTGGGGTTTCGAGCTGGACGCCGCCATCCGCGCTGTCGATCTGGACCCTCGCATCATCGAGCGCGAACCCGCCGAAGCGATCGGCGGTGAACTGCGTGCCGCGCTGCTCGAGTGCGCCTCGCCGGGAGAGTTCCTCCGGGACCTCTACGACAACAGCCTCCTCGAAGTGATCTCCCCTGAGCTCGCATCCCAGTTCGACGGTCGCGCCGCCGGCCCGCTGAAACACCACCCCGAGGGCAGTCAAGCCAACCATATGATCCTCGCCCTCGAGTGGATCGCCGATCGCGCGAAGGATCTGCCGGAACGCGACCGACTGACGGCCACGGTCGCCGTGTTGTGCCACGACCTCGGAAAGAGCCTGACACCCGGAGAATTGCTGCCATCACACCATGGACACGAGCTCTCCGGCATCGAGCCGCTACGCGCGTTGCTCGACCGTTACCCGGGACTGACCGACCCAGCTGGCAAACGGCTCGCGGAAGCAGTCTGCACGCTGCACCTCACGATTCGCCAACTCGACGAACTCCGACCGGGTACGCGCGCGCGACTCTACGAGCGGAACTTCCGCGATAATAACTTCCGCGCCGACCTGTTCGCGCTCGCCGTCGGCGCCGACTCCGGCGGACGAATGGACAAGGCTCGAGAGGGAGACGAGGTCGCACGGACCGTCAGGGATGGCATCGAATGGATGCAAAGCCGTTGCGCGACTATCGACGTGGGAGCGCTGTACGAAACGCACAAGAACGACAAGGAACGATTCAAGTCAGAACTACACCAAGCGTGGACCCGCGTCTTGAAGAGGTAGTTTCTCCCTGCCGGCGCAGCGTCGCATCCCCCTGCCCGTTCACTGCCGGGCATGATCGCGCCCGCGACTTGCTGCCTTCTTCGCGTCGAAGACCCCGCGCTGATCATGTTCCTCGCTCGCCTTCTCTCGCCACTCGTGCTCCTCGCGGTCGTCGCCGCTCAGGGTGAGGACCCTCTCTACGACAAGACCAGGCTCCGCGACTTCCATTTCACCTTTCATCAGTCGAACTGGTGGACTGATCTGGTCGCCTCGGCCACCATCAATATCTCGATCAAGGCCGACTTGTCGTTCGACGGCGCCACCTACAAGGATGTCGGCATCAAGGTGAAGGGCAACACGTCGTCCCGCACGGCGACGAAGAAGCCCTTCAATGTGTCGATGGACCACTTCGTCGCCGGTCGCAAGCTCTACGGCTACAAGACCGTGAACCTGCAGTTGTTCAACGGCCCGAAGAGTTCCCCCGCCCTCGTCGGCCTCTCGCTGGGGTCTTTCCAGATCGACCTCGGTCTTCTCGGACCTCTGCTGCTCGAGCCGACGTTGATGGCGACGGTGGGCGTCCGACTCGATGCGTTGGGCTACGGGGGCATCAGTCTCCCGCTCCCGACGGGCACCGCGGGGATGACCGCCTACGCACAGGCGGCGGCGACCGATCTGTCAAATGCCGTGGTGTTCACGGTCGCGAAGTAACTCGCGGCTCCGCTACTTCGGAACGACCACCGTCACGCGCGCCGGACGGTCCGGGTTCACTTCGATGGTCTTCACCGGGCCCCAATCCTCTTCCCCGATCGCCTGCGCGCGCACCTTGTAGGTGCCGGCCTTCAACCCGGTGAATCGGAACGTCCCATCCCGACTCATCGTGGCGTCGCGGAACCCCGAGTCATTGCGGATCTCCACGTTCACGAGGTTCAGCGGGCCGGGTTTGCCCTCATGCTGGATCTTGCCGCGCACCTTGCAGCCGGCGGTCGCCGCGATATCGCCCACGTCCTTCACCTGATCGCCGACCACGTCGACGATCTTCGTGACCTTCGCGTACTCGGGATGTTGAATCGTCAACGTGTATTTGCCCGGTGGGACGCCGGGGATCTCCGCGCGGCCATTCTCGTCGGTTTCGATGTTGGCGTTGCCGCTCGACATCCGGAACGTCGAAGGCCCGCCTCCAGACCCCGAATCCATGGACAACCCGATCATCATGATGCCCCGCGTTCGGGGCGCGGCTTGGCCGGCCTGCGGCTCTCGGTACTTGGCCAGCGAAACCTTCGCCTCCTCGACGCCGAATCCCTCCGCCGCGTCCTTCAATCGGAGCTTCACAACCGCCCCCGCAAGCGTGAGGTCCTCGTTCAACTCCGGTTGGTTCTTCACGAGGATCACTTCCTTCTCCGCCGGCACGACCGCGCCCTTGCGGTTGTAGTGGAGTGTGTACTTCCCGGACGCCAGGCCCTTGAGTTCAAACTCCCCCAAGCGGTCGGTGAGCGTCCTGTAACGACCGAGCATTGGGATGCGGGCCTCGCCCTCGGGGACGAGGTCAACTTCCGCGGCTTCCACCAGGCCCTCGGCATCGCGCACCGTGCCCTTGACGACCGTCAGCACCGGCATCACGAGCTCGACCTTCGTCGTCTCGCTCGCCTTGACCACGAATGGCATGATCGAGTCCTTCAGGTCATTCGACTCACCAGGCATGGAGAAGCTGACGCCGCCACCCATGCTGCGCACGGCCATGTCCGCGGCGACCGCTGCCTTGTACGAACCCGTCGCGAGCGGACCGACCGTCACGCGACCTTCCGCGCCAGCCTTGTGGAGAGCGCGCGCAGGCTCGTCCTCTCCACCGAGCAGAGGACCGATGACGCTCAGCGACTTCTCGCCCAACGCGCGACCCTGACTATCCACGACGCTCAGTTTTACGAAGCCTCCGCGTTGCATCGCGAGCTTCGACGCCACCTCGCCACCATCGGGAATGTCGGTCTTGCCGGGTTCGACAAGTGCGAGTTCCTTGTGTCTCGCGACGATCTTCGCCTCGCCTGCCGGCAATCCCCGCAGGACGGCGACGCCATTTTCATCCGTCTTCGCGGAGCCGAGTTCTTCGCTGTCGCCATCGATCGCGGTGACGGTGCGTCCATTGCGCTGCTCACGACGAATGGAGCGGGCCACCCGTCTGGATCCCCCGGACCTCCAGTTGCCAATGCTACCGGATGATCCTGGGGTTGCCGCGGTCACCTCAGCACCGACGACCGGCATGCCCTTCTCGTCGAGGACCGTGACCGTCAGCGCCGAGCCCCGGCGGGCCGTGAGGCGAACGCCCTGCGTCATCTCACCGGGTCGAACTTCGACATCCTCTCGCGCCTCGAGGTGTACGCCCCCGTTGGCGACGACGGTGCCACTTCCCGGCGCGACTCCTTCGATGACGAACTTCCCCTCGGCGTCGGTCTGATTCCGAAACAACACGAAGCCGGACATCCGCGCGCCCAGTACCGACACGTCGCTGCCGGCGATACCCTTGCCCTTCTCGTCGACGAGGACGCCTGACACGTTGCCGAGTCGATCGAGCTTCATCACGACATTGGATTGGCCGGCCTTCGCGGCTGGCTCTCTCGCCGAGACGAATCCCTTCTTGTTCGCTCGCAACTCGACCGAAGCCTCGGCGAGACCCGCGAGCCGAAACTGTCCACTGCTGTCGGTCTTCGTCGACTCACCCCGGGAGTAGCCGCTGAACTCCACGCCCGGGCCGAGCTTGCGGGATCGAGCCGCGCTCACCAACGCGCCATCGACCGGTTGGCCGAGGTCGTCGACGACCGTGCCCGTGATCACGCCGCCCTGCCGCAGCTTCATCAACACGCCTGTCATCCGCTGGCCTTCTGCGACTTCGATCTCGTGGTGCAGGGGCAGGAACTGCGGCGACCGCGTGTCCATCCGAATCTTGCCGGGCACGAGCCCGCGAATGGTGAACCGGCCCTCGGCGTCGGTCTTCGTCCGCTTGGTGGTGAAGAGGCCGCCGACCACCGACGCCGGGCTACGCCCGTAGGCGATCTCGACACCCTCGACACCTCTGCCGCCCGCGACGACCTGGCCGACCACCGTCGCCGCTCGCGCGACCGTGATGTCGCCCAGATCCTTGCCCTCGGCGCCGACCTTGACGCTCATCCCCACGCCGAAGTTCGCATCGGCGATGACCACATCTTCACCCACGATCTGCAGCGTGCCGGCCTTGCGGGGCATCACCCGCATCGAGAATCGCCCTTCGGCATCGGAGCGGGCCGCGACCTTGGCTGGCTCCGACTTCGAGCCCGGTTCTCGTGGCATCACGATCGCTCCTGGGCCGAACAGATTCTCCACGAAGCTCAGGTCGGCCTCGGCCGGGCTGCCATTGGCGAAGAGCAGCCGCCCACTCAGCGCGATCAACCCGTCACCCTTTGGCTCAACCTTGCCGCCTTCTCCGCGCACGATCTCCCGATTCTCACCGCCAGTGGTCTTGTCAGACCCCTTGCCGTCATTGCTCTTCTGCGTATCTCCGCCGCCCGAACCGGCCTTCGCGGCCTCTTTCCGGGAGTTCTCGCCCGGATCGACGGGATCTGGATCCGAGTTGAGGAGGACCACCGCCGTGACGGCAGCGGCGATCAGGAGGAGAAAGACCAGAACTCGACTGAGGCTCATGCGCAGCTTCTCGCTTGGGAACTGGATGTAGAGGTGGCCCATCGACGCACCGCGGCAGCCGAATACTCCGGAATCCTCGAATGGGCAGGATCCCGGGATTGTGAGCCCGGCCAGATTCTCCACGCGCGCGCCCGACGATACCCTGCCGGCATGCTGACCACCTCCCACTTCCAGAACCGCCGCTCCCAGTTCCTCGACAGCCTCGCCGCGAGCGGCGGCGGACCGGTATTCCTCGTCGCAGGCGGCGAGGTGCCGCGGAATTACCCCGCGAACGTCGTGCCCTATCGGCCGGACGGCAACTTCCTCTTTTTCTTCGACAACCCGGAGCCAGGCAGCGCCGCGCTGTTCGATCCGGCGGACAAGACGGTCACGCTGTTCCTGAGGACACGGACTCCGGAAGACGCGCTGTGGCACGGCCCGGTCCCGTCCTTCGCGGACATGCTTGCGCACCACGCGGTCGATACGGTCCTGCCCGTGGAAGACGTCGTGGACAGTGTGCAGAAGCGAGCCGCGGGGCGATCACTTCGGAGCATCGCCGTCGTCGATCCCGAGGCGACGAAGCTGGCAAACACGGTGACCAGAGAGTCCCTCGTGTTCCTCGACAGCGACAAGGTCGCGGATGCCCAGCTCATTCAGGACATCGGCCAGCTTCGCGCCGTGAAGACCGCGGAAGAAATCGACGCGATGCGGCGCACGGCGGCCATCACCACCGAGGCTCACACCGCAGCCATGACACACACGAAGGTCGGCGTGACCGAGCAACGCCTCGCTGGAATCGTCACCGGGATCCTGGCGCGGCACGATTGCGTACCGGCCTACAACAACATCCTCAGCGTGCGCGGCGAGGTACTGCACAACAACCACCACGGCAACACGCTGCAGGACGGCGACATCGTCCTCCTGGATGCCGGGGCAGAGGCTCGCAACGGCTTTTGCTCGGACGTCACGCGGAGCTGGCCGGCGAATGGGAAGTTCTCGGTAGAGCAGGCCCAGATCTACGACGTCGTTCTCAACGCGGAGGTCACTGCGATCGAGGCCGTGAAACCCGGTATCCGCTACCGTGACCTCCACATGACCGCCAGCCGCGTCATCGCGGAGGGGCTCGCGCACATCGGCCTGCTCGTCGGAAGCGCGGACGCGTTGGTCGAGAGCGGCGCCCACGCGCTGTTCTTCCCCCACGGTGTGGGGCACCTGATCGGGCTCGACGTGCACGACATGGAAGCGTTCGGTGACGCGATCTCGTACCCCGCCGGTCGCACGCGCAGCACGCAGTTCGGCACCGGCTACCTCCGCCTCGACATGGATATCCAAGTCGGGATGACGTTCACGATCGAGCCCGGCATCTACTTCGTGCCCGCGATCCTGCGCGATCCGAAGCTTCGCGACGAGTTCAAGGACCAGGTCGACTGGGACCGAGCAGAAGAGTATCTGCAGATGAACGATGGTCGGGGATTCGGCGGAATCCGGATCGAGGACGACGTGCTCTGCACCGAGACCGGCTACGAAGTCCTGACTGCGGCGATGCCGAAGGACCGGGGTGAAGTCGAGGCGCTAGTCGGCAGCGCCGAGTGACGCCGCAGGAGATCGCATGAAGCGCTGCGACTGGTGTGGTGACGACCCCCTGTACGTCGCCTATCACGACGAAGAATGGGGCGTCCCCGTCCACGATGACCGGACGCTGTTCGAGTTCCTCATCCTCGAGGGCGCGCAGGCCGGGTTGTCGTGGATCACGATCCTGCGCAAGCGGGAGCACTACCGAAAAGTGTTCTGCGACTTCGATCCGGCGCGGGTCGCGCGCATCCGAAAGCCGCGCATCGAGAAGCTCCTCGAGGATCCGGGCATCGTCCGCAATCGTCTGAAAGTCGAGAGCACGGTGAGGAATGCGAAGTTGTTCCTCGACGTGCAGGCGGAATTCGGGTCGTTCGACGAGTACATCTGGCAGTTCATCGGTGGGCGGCAGAGAAAGAACAATGTCGCGAAGATGGCGGACCTGCCGGCACACACGGCAGAGTCCGACGCGATGAGCAAGGACCTGAAGAAGCGCGGGTTCAAGTTCGTCGGAAGCACGATCTGCTACGCGTTCATGCAGGGCGTAGGAATGGTCAACGACCACCTCACGACGTGCTTCCGCCAACGCCAAATCGGGAACACTCCCACGCCCCAGAACAAATAGCGCCCTGCGGGAACACGATCCGGGAAGACAAGGGCTAGTCTGCGCCGTCCCATGGCAGATACTTCGATGCGCGGGGGCTTCGCCCTTCTCTCGTTCGTTCTCGTCGGTTCTCTAGAAGCTCAGGGGCTGACGCCGATCCAGGTCATGCAGACGCGGTCCGTGTCCACGGTCCTGGATGCCGGCAAGCACGGGATCCTGTTCACCCGCATCATGCCGCGCACCCCGGATCGCGGCATCGGCGGCTCGCGGCACTTCCTGTTCCATCTCGTAGGCAAGAAGGAGACGCTCCTGCTTCAAGCCGGAAGTGGTCACGCGTTGTGGGGCGACAAGGTGACCTACGTCGGCAAGCAGAAGGACTCGTCGCATAACGAAGTCCTCGCGAAGTCCCTCGTCAACGGCGCGGTCAGACGCGTCACGCTGACGCCGAATGGAGTCCGGTCGTACAAGTGGAGTCCGAACTTCCGCTACATCGCCTACACACAACTGGACCCGAAGTCAGCGGCGCGTTCGAAGCGCGAGGAGCACGGATTCAAACAGAAGATCCATGACGAAGACTTTCGCCACATCAGCCTGTTCCTCTGGGACAGCCAGACTGGTGGTATCCGGCGCCTGACGAGCGGCGCATCGATCTTCGACTACGTCTGGGCGAACGACAACTCGCGGCTGGCTCTCGCGGTCGCACCACGAAATCTCGTCGACGACAGCTACATGTTCAAGCGGATCCATACGGTGACGGTGGACGGGCGACTCGAGAAGATCATCGACAACCCGGGCAAGCTCGGCGACATGGCATTCTCGCCCGACGGGAAGAGGCTCGCCTACGTCAGCGCCGCAGACCCGCGGGACCCGCACGCGGGCATGCTGTATCTGCTGGACTTCACCACGCGCAAGACCAAGCCGCTCACGAATGGCTTCCTCGGAATGGTGCACCACATCCATTGGGATTCCCCTGCGAAGATCCGCGCGGTGGTCAGCCGTGGTATCCGGACGTTCGTCGCATCCATCGACCCGGAGAGCGCCGAGATGACAAACGAGGTCGTGGGCGGGGAGCGCGCGATCGGGAGAGTGTCCGTCAAGGAAGGGCGGACCTTGATCGTCGCCTCCACGGCCAGTCACCCGAACGAGATCTTCGCGGTGAAGGACGGTGAAGCGACGCGCCACACCGATTCGAATCCCTGGCTTTCCGAAGTGAAGCTAGGGCGTCAGGAAAGCGTGCGTTTCCGAGCGCGCGACGACGTCGAGATCGAGGGGCTGATGATGTATCCCGTCGGCTACGAGAAAGGTAAGCGCTACCCGATGGTGGTCGTCGTCCACGGCGGGCCAGAGTCGCACTTCACCAACGGATGGAACACGAGCTACGGGCGATGGGGTCAGATGCTCTGCGCCCGTGGCTACTTCGCCTGGTATCCGAACTACCGATCTTCTACGGGCTACGGCGTCGAGTTCACGAAGCACGACCACGGCGACTTGATGGGAGGTGAATTCACCGACCATCTCGACGCCATCGCGCACTTCGACAAGCAGGGACTCATCGACACAAAGCGCGTCGGAATCGGTGGCGGATCCTACGGCGGCTACACCTCGGCTTGGGCCGCAACGCGGGGCACGAAACACTTCGCCGCCGCGGTCAGCTTCGTGCCGTTCGTCGACATTCGCACGAAGTGGTACACAACGGACATCTCCTGGGAGTTCTACTACGTGCACTACCAGGAGAAGCACGCCCACAATCAGGCTGGCTACCTGCGCGACCGCAGTCCGCTGACCTGGGCAGCCGATTGCCGGACGCCTCTGCTCTTGCTCGGCGGTACCGCCGACCCGCGCGTGCATCCAAGCCAACCGCACATGCTCTACCGCGCTGTCAAGTTCGCGACCAAGACACCGGTTCGGTACGTGCAGTATCCCGGTGAAGGTCACGGCAACCGGACGAACACGAACCAGTACGATTACGCTCTCCGAACGCTGCGCTGGTTCGACCACTACCTCCGGGCAGGCGACCACCGGAAGGACGCCCCCCCGCCGTACGAGGTCGACTACTCGGAGTGGTACCGCCGAACCTGATTCAGCGTCTGGGTCTCAGGTGAGCCAGGCGAGATCGGTGTTGCCACCGGTGATGATCGCGCCGATGCGCAGGCCGCGGATGCGATCACCGAGCTTGCGCAACGCGGCCAGGCAAGTCGCGCCCGATGGTTCAACGACCAGCTTCATTCGTTCCAGATGGAATCGACATGCGGCCACCACCTCTGAATCGTCCACGCATACGACTTCGACTCCGTTGGCGCGCAGGATCGCGAATGTGTTCTCGCCCAACCCGGTGAGCAAGCCGTCGCAGATCGTCTGCGGATTCTTCACACCCGGATGACGCGTGCCATCACGCAGTGATCGGTAGGCGTCGTCGACAGCAGTCGGCTCCGCGCCGAACACCTTCGCGTCCGGACAAAGTCCGGCGACCGTCAACGTCGTGCCGGAGAGCAGACCGCCGCCGCCGATCGGGGTGATCACGGCATCGAGTGCGGAAACGTCTTCGAGCAACTCCAATGCCGCCGTGCCCTGACCCGCGATCACGCGCGGGTCCTCGAACGGGTGAATGAACGTCGCGCCGGTAGCGGCGATGATTTCGTCCGTAGCGGGCTGACGCTGCCCTTCTGCACACCGACGGATTTCCGCGCCGTAGCCTTCGATGGCTCGCGCCTTGATCTCAGAACCGTGCTCCGGCATCACGACCGTGCACGGCGCACTCCGCTTGGCCGCCGCGAACGCAACCGCGGCGCCGTGGTTGCCCGACGAATGCGTGATGACGCCGCGCGCGCACTCCTCATCGCTCAGCGAGAAGACCGCATTCGTAGCGCCTCGGGCCTTGAAGGCGCCGATCTTCTGCAGGTTCTCACACTTGAAGAAGATCGACGCGCCGAGCTCGCGATCGAGCGTCGCCGAGGTCATGACCGGCGTGCGGTGGACGTGGCCGGCGAGGCGTTCCGCCGCCGCCTCGACGTCGGAGAACGTCGCCACCGCACCCGTCGGTTCGATCATCCCGGAAGGATCTTGACCCGCTTGCCTTTTCGCTCGACGCTGAACCGCTTGTTGCCAATCGGGATACCGTGCAACTTGAAGTCCGGCATGTCGTCGATGACCGGGTCCATCTGGATCTCGTTGAAGCGCACGGCGAATCCACCGGCGAGCCGGAAGATGTTGTCGAGCAACGAGGCCCCGAGGAAATTGCCTGTTCCGAGGTAACGCGCCGCGCGCCCGGTTACCGGGTGGTAGTGCTCGAAGCTGCTGGCCACCTCAGTATTCTCGATCGCGCCGGAGACCATCGTGATGGTGCGTCGGAACAGATCGCCGAGAAGGCGCCGAGCCTTCTTGTCACCGCGCTCGGAGCGATAGGTGAGCGCCTCCATGATCTGGCAGTTGACTGCGAGCGACGTCCGACCGTTCGCCGGGTTCTCGATGCGCGTGCCCTTCCAGTGTGCGTCCGTGTTGTAATACGGATCGGACATCCCGATCGTCGGCACGGGATGCTTCGTCCAGAATTCCCTGCGATCCGCGAGCGTCGAGAGCATTCGCTCGGCTTGCTGCGGCTTCGGGATGTCTGTCGCCATCGGGTAGAACCCAACCGCGGCCTTGACGCCGGTGCGTCGACGGGTCTTCGGATCGATGTCCATGAAGATGCCGGCATTTTCGTCCCACATCCGCTTGCGAATGACCTCCTGGATGCCCTCGGCTTCCGCGGCGAAGCGGTTGGCCATCGACTTCTCCTGCATCTCATCCGCGACCTTGAACAGGAACCGGACCATTCGATAGCGGAACACGCTGACGTCCACTCCTTTGAGCCGGAACTCCTCGAGTTGCTCTTCGGCATTGTCAGACTTCTCGTGGATCACCGTGAATCGACGCGAGTAGCTCTGGCCAGCCTCGAAGTGGTTCACAATGTCGGTCAGACTGCTGCCTTCCGGGTCACGGTTGTTGGCCAACCAGCGGATGTAGCGCTGCATGCCCATCAACACGGCGCGCTTCGTCGCCCGATCCGGATGCATCGCGTCGAGAGCCTCGAACGCACCACCCCAATCCGCGTGGAAGAAGTCCGTGTTGGTCAGCTTCGTCAAGCCGATCCATCCTGGGACGAGGCCGCTCTGGCGGATGTTCTCGAAGAACACCTTGAGAAGGCCGCGGGCATACGACGGGTCGGTGAGCCAACGGGCTTCGCGCACGAGTGCGGGGGCGTGGTTGGCCGTGACCTGGTGCATGCGACCTGAACCGGAACACACCGCCGGCGAACTCATCTTGCCGACACCGTTCGGGATGCGCAGCAGGTGCAACATCGCGAAGCGATGATTGACCACGCGCTCGATCTCCTTGGACTCGCACTGGAACTTCGGCGTCTTGCTCACCAAGGCCTGGTAGTTGTTCTCATCCTTCGGGTCGGGACGCCGCGGGCGGTAGTTGATGCCACCACCCTTGAACACGACGTTGGCTTCGAACCTGTGCTCGACCTTCGCGCCGCCCTTGAGCTTGGCAGTGCGAAACAAGCCGAGATAGCAGCGCGCGTCGGTGACGATCGGACTGGGCTTGACCATCGGTCGCTTCGCTCGCGGCGTCGGGAACTCCGGCCCCATGTCGAACCAAGGGGTCTCTTCGTAGTCAGGGCGATCGCTACCGCCGACACAGTGGAACGCCTGCAGGCAGCGCGCACCTTTCGAACTCGGGCTACCCCAGATGATCTCGACGGGGATCCCCGTTCCGTCCGGCGACTCGAGACTCCGCCGCACGCGGAAGCTGTCACCTTCGAGCGAAGGGGCTTCGCCCTGCGCGTCGGTGACCGTCCAGAGCACGATCGAGATCTCGCGCTCTTCCTTGCCGGCGACTTCGATCTTGACGTTGGACACGCACCGATCGTCGGTCGTGACGAATCGCTCCTCCGTCGCGGTGAGCGTCTTGCCATCGGTGTAGGTGAGGATCGCTGCGCCGTTGCGGAACTTCAGTTCCTTGCACACCATGTGCAGTGGCACACCCGCGTCGAGGAACGACAGGTGGAACATCGGCGAGACCTCGGTGTTGTAGAGATGCACGGGGTCCGAAAACCCGGGCGAGGTCTGGAAGCGAGGGAAGTCCGGCGCGTAGAGGACGTAGCCCCCGCCGCCGAGGGCAAACTTCTGGTTCTGGTTCATGCTTGGTCGGGCTCGATCGAGCCAGGATTCGGCGGAAAAGCCCTCTAAATGAAGGGCGACCTGGGGGCGAAACTGCTCCCGGGAGTGCCTCGCGAAGTCAGTTGAAGCGCCTGATAATCCGCCCAACCGTATACGCAAAGTTCAGCTGTAATCCAATGGTGCTTATTGTGTTGCGACATTGGGCGGGGTCGTACCACGGCTCGCAGGGGGGTTCGCACAGCTCTCCGGGGGAGACCGCTTCTCGCATGTCGGAGCCCCCGCGTCAAGTGTTTGTTCTCTGACCCCCTGGGACCGGGACGCGTCCTCGTCCCCGCGGGGGGAGAGTTGCTGCAGGGTCTCTTGAGAGAGCTACAGGCGCTTGGCTTGGCCCCAGCGGCGCTGCTGGTCGGTGGAGAACGCCGTTTGCTCGAGCAGCTGTCGGGCGCGTGCCCGAATCCCCGGGTGCTTGAGGAAGCGAACCTCGGGAAGCCTGTCGTGCAGGAACTCGGCGAGATCGGGCCGCACGTTGCCGTGCACCGGCGCCGGAACACCGCTCAGGAACGCCTGACGCCAATTTGCGTCCGGTTCCGTGATCACGCTCTCGAGCCGCTTGCGCACGTCCTGTCCGCCGATCCGCAACAGCGCCTCTGTTACGTATCGATCGGCGACGGCGTGACCCACGGAGCCGAGGATGTGCGGCACGGCCTGACGACCGAGCGCTGTCAGATCCTTGATGAACAACTCGTATTCGAACCGGAACCGAACCTCGCGTTCGATGATCCGCTCGACGCGCTGCCGAAGACCGGCATCCGTCAGGCTTTCGCTGACGGCGAGCGGGACCACGAGCTTGACCGTGACCTGAGCAGGCGCAGCGCTGACTGTGACGATCATTCCGACCGTGGACAGACAGAAGCCTCGCATCTCCTCCTTGCTTGTCTTGTCGCTACCCGCCGAATCGCTTGGGCGGCAGGACTTTCATCTGCACGGGCTCGCACCCGATGCGCCAACTCCACCCCTTCTTCTTGTGCACACCCTTCGTGTTCACTTTCATGACGTCCGACCACGTGTCGCCCGGCGTCAACGCGTAGCCGAGAGGGTGCATGAGGACATCTTCGCCGCGATTGACGACCTTGCCGTCGGGATCGAGCACTTCCAACCACACCCGGACGATGTCGAACTTCGTGTCCGACGTGTTCTTGTAGCTGTATGACGCCCGCAGGAACTCCCAACTTGGTCCACCGCCCAGCGAGTGGTTCCAGACGAACATCGTCCCGCACCCCTCGATCTCCTGCATCTGCGGCTGCACCCCGTTCCGGCTCAACTTCGCCTTGTGCCCCTCCAACTCATCCCACTGCTTGATGCGCGCGTCGTTCAGCCAGGGGCGTCCGTAGTGGTAGTTCGACGTCGGACCACGACACCCGGCCAGGAAAACGAAGAACAGGATGGTCGGAACGATGGAGCGCATGATGCCTCTCTCTAGGGTTGATCGGTACGCGTGTGCCGTCAGCGTATGGCGTTTCGGGGTGTTCGGGTATTGGCAGGCATGCAAAGAGAATGCCTCTTCGACAAACAGCGGCAACAACGCCCGAAAATTACCGTTGCGCGCGAGTTCGGACGTCTGGGACCGCTGCCGCATTCCAGACCCGGGGTGGCTGTCCCCCTCAGGGGACAGCCCGGCGAGTCGCCGCTGAGACCCTATTTCTTCTTGCTCGCCTGCTTGATGAGCACTTCGGCCGTCGTCGTCGACTTCACCTTCTTCTTGTCCTGCGGAGGACGCCAGGTCGGCGTCACCGGAACCGGAATCCTTCCTCCCCGACGGTAGTAGCGCCCACGCGCGCGCAACATATCCGCGTTCGAGATCCCACGGTCCTCTGCCAGCTCTCTCTTCGCGGCATTGGTCAACTCCGGGAAGCGGTGGAACTGCGTCATCACCCGCCACCACATCTCGTACGCACGGCCCGGCGCCCGCTTCCACGACACTCTCTCGGCCTTGCGCCGCATCGCCTTGCCGCGCTCCTCGATTCGATCGAGGAGATCGCGACCCTTCCTGCCGAGCTTCAGCGCGTGCGTCGACGCGAGCAAGTAGTCCGCTCGCACGAACGCCGTGTCTGCGATCTTCCGGTCGTCCGGCTTCTTGATCTTCCCCGCCAACACGCGCAGGTAATGAAAACACCGTTGGTACTCGGCGGTCGACGGGAAGGAGTGACCCACATTCAGGACCTCGCGGTACATCACGTGCCCACGAGTCTTCTCCAGCATTAGGAATGCCTGCCACGCGCCGTCCTTCCGAATGTAGTCCTTCTCACCGGTGACGAAGTAGAACGGGTGGTCCTTCACGCGCAGGATCTCGCCCTTGCGAATCCCCAGGACACTCGCCGGGCCGGGACACACGACGAGGCTGCCGGCGAACTTGCCGCGCAACTGGAACCCAGCCTTGCACAGGAAATCCGATCCGGACGAAAAGCCGGCGAGGTAGACCTCGTCCGTTTTCAGCGCGTGTTTCTTGCGGACCGCGTCCAACACATGAAGCGCGTAGGCAGGGTCGTCTTTCGCGCCCTTCGTCGTGTTCCAGGATCGCGTACGCGAGTTGAGACCGAGCACCAGCACGTTCTCTTTGGTGACGAACTTCGACCACACCCTCTTGTTCGTGAGGTTCGCGCCCTTGGAGAGCGGCGGACATGCCCCGTGGAAGTCGAGGATCAGCGGAGTCGCCTTCTTCGTGTCGTGCATCGGCGGAACGGCGAGCACGTAGGAGGCCTGCACCTTCTCGGTGTGAAACCCGGGGACGGCAACCTCCTGGCTCACGAGCGCCGTAGCCGCCGAGAGGATCACCGCAAATGAGCACGTCAGACGCATGCCGTCACGATACCTGTCGCGCTGCTCATCGCTCTGCCGCTAACCGGACGAACCGACAGCGAGCGATAACGCCGCTGGCAAGGGAGTTGTAACGCCTGACAAGAAATCCTCGCTTCCAGTGAAATGTCGAAGATCGTCGGCTTGAGCCACAAGGAGATCGCTGCGCACCTCGACAGGCCCGAGGGCACGGTGCGCGTCCTGCTACACCGCGCGACGGCAAAGCTCGGCGTTCTCCTGCACGACGCTGACTCCTAGGTCGCACGGAACACGACCACGCGGTTCGTGTTCGTGCCCTTCTGGTTGTTCTCGACGCCCCAGCAGTTTGCAGTCTTCGTGAACTTCTGATCGTTGACCAGAATCAAGACCGGATCCAAACCGGCGGCCTTGCCACACGGCACGGCGAGCTCTTCGAGGCGCACCTTGCCGCCGCGCACCTCGCCGACTTCGAACGCCACGTAGCCGCCGGACTGCAAGACACGAGCGAGTTCGATGAACACCTCCGTCATCGCCGCCTGCCAGTCCTCGATCTTGCGGTGGATGGACAACTCGACGCTGTCCACGTCGATGTCACAGAACCAACAGCGCAGCCAGTTGTCGTCGTGGTACTGCACAACGTCCAGGAACGGTGGTGAGGTCACAACCAACCGAACGGAGTCCGCTTCGATCTGGGGAGTCTTCGCAGCAGGAGACGTGACGACCCGGACGCGAAAGTCCACAGCGGACGTGGCCAACCGCGTCCGAGCATCCTCGTCGACGTCGGCGAGGAGTGATTTCGTCTTGCGCAGGATCAACGCCCGCACGTCGCGGGGTTCGGGGGTCTGCTCTCGTCGTTTGTTGATCTTGCGTTGCGCGTCGGCGGTGACCGCCTGGTTCGGCGGCATCGTGTAGACCGAGAAGAACCCCGGCGAGTGCCCGGTCAGCCGATTGACGGCGACCATCTGGATCCACCGGTCTACGGCGTCGAGCTTGCCATCGACGCGCCTCTGCATGAGATAGTGCTTGAGCCCGCGGATCTGCGAGAGCGTTTCGGGGTGGTAGAAGACCAGAAGGTCCTCCATGACTTCGCCTTCCCACGACAGGTCGATCTCGTCGAATCGCGCTTCGACGACGTCGAGCGTGGGTGGCGAGAGGCGGGGGACGACCAGCACCTCGCTCAACGGGTTGAGGTCGCAGCCGATCGGCACGCGCTCGAGCAGCGCCGTTTCGATCATCGTCGTGCCGCGACCGAGAAATGGGTCGTAGACGATGTCCCCCGGCTCGGTCAGTCGTTCGATGAAGAAGCGCGGCAGCTGCGGCTTGAAGCACGCGCGATAGGAGACCTCGTGCAAGCTGCTGGCCGCGCGCTGCTTCGACGTCCAGAACTCGTTGACGTAGGTCGGCACGGCAACACCGCCCGCGACCGTGCGCGTCACGATCGAGCGCGACCCGAACTCGTCGAACTCGCGCAGCGCCGCGTGCAGCCCGTCGGGGTCGGTTCTCTCTACCGGTTCGAGATCGGGGAAGAGCCGCTGTTGAACTTGTTGTGCCTCGGGTTGGGGGTCCATCGTTACCGCCGACATTCAGCGTAGCGACGGGCTCCGTCCCAGAGAAACGGTTATCCTCCCGGGTCCCTATCAGAGTCCGACCCGGGGTCATTATCACCAGTTAGCTCTTCGCTCTCTCGCCGTGCGCTGCACAGGAACGCGACCCTACATTCGAGCTCGTCGTGTGGGACGCTATCACCGCGCCCGGCATGCTCGGCCCACGCGCCACTGCCGCGAAGGGCCCCCTCGAGATCCTGGCGAAGGACAGGGGCAAAGCTGCCCGGGCACGCGCGGCACTGCGTCGAATCGGACTCTAGAACCCGTGTCGGCTACTCGCCGATGTCCTCGTTCCACAGGTCGGGGTGTGCCGCGATGAATTCTTCCATCAACTGGCGGCACGCAGGGTCGTCGACCACCACGAGTTCGACACCGCGAGAACGGACGTAGTCTTCGGGTCCCCGGAACGTGTGGTTCTCGCCGATGACGATCTTTGGGATTCCGTAGAGCAGGGCCGCGCCGCTACACATGTCGCACGGCGACAGCGTCGAGTACAGGGTAGCGCGGCGGTAGTCGGCGGCTTTGAGACGGCCCGCGTTCTCGAGGCAGTCCATCTCCGCGTGAAGGATCGCGCTGCCGCTCTGGACACGGCGGTTGTGGCCGCGACCGACGATCGCGTTATCGAGCACCAGCACGGATCCGATCGGGATGCCGCCTTCGTCGCGGCCTTTCTTCGCTTCTTCGATCGCTGCTTCGAGAAACTCGTCCATCCCTGCACTGTAATGCTGGTTCGCGTGAGCGCGATGTGATCTCGTGGATGGCAACGTGGAACAAAAACTGATCTACGGCATCGACGACATCCCGCCGAAACGCGAAGTCTTCGTTCTCGGGTTGCAGCACTACCTGACGATGTTCGGGTCGACGGTGGCGATCCCGTTGTTCCTCGCCGACAAGTTGGGGATCAAGGACCAGCCGGCGGACGTCGCTTGGCTGATCTGCACGATGTTCTTCGTCAGCGGCATCACGACGTTATTGCAGACGACGTGGGGCAACCGGTTGCCGTTGGTACAAGGCGGGACTTTCTCTTTCCTCGCGCCGGCGGCAGCGGTGATCGGGATGAGCGAACTCGCGGGCACGGGCTGGGAAGTGAAGCTGCAGCACATCCAAGGCGCGGTGATCGCGGGAAGCGTGGCCGAGATCATCGTCGGATACTCGGGGTTGGTCGGGAAGCTATTGAAGTTTGTCGGTCCGATCACGATCGCGCCGACGATCATCCTGATCGGGCTGGCGTTGTTCGGCGCGGGGGCAGACACAGCAGGAACGCACTGGGGGCTGGCGGCGACGACGATCGGGTTGATCGTGCTGTTCAGTCAGATCCTGGCGCTGCGTTCGCGGGTGTTCATGATGTTTCCGATCCTGCTCGGGATCGTGGCAGCGTGGTTGATCGCGGGGTTGTGCACAGTCACGGGGGTCTTCGCGGAAGGCAGCCCTGCGGCGGTGTCGATGGACAACCTGAAGGCCGCGCCGATATTCGCGTTCCCCTATCCGTTCCAGTGGGGCACGCCGCAGTTCGCGGGGGCTGCGATCATCGGCATGTTTGCCGGTTTCCTCGCTTCGATCGTCGAATCGGTCGGCGACTACTACGCGTGCGCGCGGCTGGCCGGTGCGCCGATTCCCGACAAGAAGACGGTCAACCGCGGCATCGGGATGGAGGGGATCGGTTGCCTCATCGCCGGCGTCTTCGGGACGGGCAACGGCACGACCTCCTACAGCGAGAACATCGGCGCGATCGGACTGACGCGCGTCGGCAGCCGGCGGGTCGTGCAGTGCGGCGCGGTGATCATGATCGGGCTCGCGATGTTCGGGAAGTTCGGCGGACTATTCACGACCATCCCCACGCCGATCGTCGGCGGGATGTACTGCGTGATGTTCGGCATGATCGCTGGAGTTGGTCTATCGAACCTGCAGTTCGTGTCGTTGAACTCCGCGCGCAACCTGTTCGTGCTGGGCTTCGCGCTCTTCATGGGCCTGACGCTCCCACACTACTTCGGCAAGACCGAGTTGACGCTCGAACCTGCGTGGATGAAGAACATCGTCGAGACCCTGTGCAAGACCGGCATGGCCGTCGGCGCCGTCACCGCACTGGTCCTCGACAACGTCATTCCCGGCACCGACGAAGAACGCGGCATCACTGCGTGGAAGACCTAGGGTAGGAAACCCTACTCCAGATCGGCGAGGCCGCCGGGGACGTGGCCACGTCCGGCGGCGACGCGGTCGTTCCAGGTTTCGGGGGCTTCGGCGCGGCGCTTTTCGACCATCGTGATGCAATCGTCGACCGGGCAGACGAGGGCGCAGAGGTTGCAACCCACGCACTCCGGTTCGTCTACCCACGGGACGCGAATGCCCTGGTCTTGCGTGTCCGGCAAGTGGATGCACTGGTGCGCGCCGTCGTGACACGCCACGTGGCAGAGATCACAGCCGATGCACTTCTCGGCGTCGATCGCGGCGACGACATGGAAGTTGAGGTCGAGGTCGCCCCACTCCTTGAACGCGGGGATCGCGGCGCCGACCAGGTCCGAGACGCCGGCCATGCCCTTCTCGTCGAGGTAGCCGTTCAACCCCTCGATCATGTCGTCTACGATGCGGTAGCCGTAGTGCATCACCGCCGTGCACACCTGCACGGTGCCGGCGCCGAGCGCGATGAACTCCGCTGCGTCGCGCCAGTTCGAAATCCCACCGATGCCGCTGATCGGAAGCGTAAACGCTTCCTCGCGACCGAGCTGCCCGACCATCCGCAACGCGATCGGCTTGATCGCCGGGCCACAGTAACCACCGTGGCTCGACGCCGCGTCGACACGCGGTAGCGGCGTCAACCGGTCGAGGTCGACGCCGATCAGGCTCTGAATCGTGTTGACCAGCGACACCGCGTCAGCCTTCGCGCGCATTGCCGCCATCGCCGGATCGCGCACGTCGCTGATGTTCGGCGTCAACTTGGCGATCACCGGAACGTTCGCCGCGTCCACCACCCACTTCACGAGCTCTTCGAGCACGTCGGGCTCCTGACCCACCGCCGAACCCATGCCACGCTCACACATGCCGTGGGGACAGCCGAAGTTCAACTCGAGACCATCCGCGCCGGTGTCCTCCGAACGCTTGATGATGTCAATCCACTCGTCCCGGGACTCGACCATCAGCGAAACGATCACCGCGTGGTTCGGGTAGCGCTTCTTGACTTCAGTGATCTCCTTGAAGTTCACGTCCAGCGGACGGTCGGTGATCAACTCGATGTTGTTGAGCCCCATCATCCGCTGCGCGCCATGGTCGATCGAGCCCAGCCGACCGGACACGTTCACGATCGGATTGCCGAGCGTCTTCCATACCGCACCACCCCAACCCGTGTCGAACGCGCGCATCACCTGGTCGCCACTGTTCGTCGGTGGGGCCGACGCCAACCAGAACGGGTTCGGGCTGCGAATACCAGCGAAGTCGACTTCCAGATCAGCCATGGTCACTCCTTCGAAGCAACTCGTCGATGGAACGAGCCGCGACCTGTCCATCGTGCACTGCGTTGACGACTTCCTTGCCGCCGTTGATCACGTCGCCTCCGGCGAAGATGCGTGGGTTGCCGGTGACCATCAAGTCGTCGACGACGACGTTGCCCTTCGCGGTCAGCCCGACGCCACGGAACTGTCTCACCAGATCGGCGAGCTTGCCCTGCCCGATCGCCATCACGACCAGGTCCGCAGGAAGAACGCCGAGGTCGGTTTCCGTCGGCTTCCCGTTCGGATCTGTCTCGACGATGTGCACTCCCGTTACCTTTCCGTTTTCGCGCTGAATCTCCCCGACGGCGGCGTTCTCGACGAGGGACACTCCCTCTTGGAGTGCCGGCGAGAGTTCGTGATCGTAGCCAGACATCTCGTCGCGGCTGCGCCGGTAGACCATGGACACGAACGGCACGCCGAGTCCGATGAGCTCGCGCATCGCGTCGATCGCCGTATTGCCGCCGCCGACGATGACGGCGTGCATGACGCCATCGACCGCGAGCGTCGGGTCAGTTTTCAGCCGCCGGATCCACTGCACCGCGCCGACCACGTCATCACCTTCTGCGCCGTGAACGCCCAACGTCGAATCCGCGCCGAGCCCGACGCCGAGGAACAGGGCCTTGTGCTTCCCGAGGAGATCCTCCGCGGCAATGTCCACGCCGATCTCGACGCCAATCTTGATCTCGACGCCGAGTGATCGGATGTAGTCCACCTCGTCCAGGTTGTCCTCGAGCTTCAGCTTGTATGGCGCGACTCCGGTGGCGTTGAGCCCACCTGGCCAAGCGTCCTTCTCGTAGATCACGGGGTTGTGCCCGAGCAGCGCCAGCGTCCCGGCGCACGCGAGCGAAGCCGGTCCTCCGCCGACGAGACCTATCGAATGCCCCGTGGGGTCCGCCTTCGGCAGCAGGTCGGAGGCGAGCCCGTGCTGCATCGCGTAGCGCTGCAGCCTACCGATCGGAATCGGCGGTCTCTCCGAATCGTTGAAGACGCACGTCGACTCGCACAGCACCTCGACAGGGCAAACCCGCGCGCAACTGTCGCCGAGCAAGTTCGCCTTCAAGATCGTCCGCGCCGACCCGCGCAGGTTCCCCGTGCCGATCTTGCGGATGAACGTCGGGATGTCGATCGAAGTCGGGCAACTCTTGATGCACGGCGCGTCGAAGCAGTAGATGCACCGCGCCGATTCGAACATCGCTTCCGTGCGAGATAGCAGCGGGTACTTCTCGGTGAACCTCTCCTCCGGGCGGCCAGCGGGTATCTCGTAGCTCGTCAAGTTCAGCTCTCCAGCTGTGTGCACGATTCGGTCAACACCGCCAACGCTTCGTCGATTTCCCTTTCGCCCACGGTGAGCGGCGGCGACAGGCGAAAGACGTTACCCTTCATCCCACCCTTGCCGATCAGCAAGCCGCGACTCTTCGCTTCTTCAAAGATCTTCGCGGTCGCCACCGGGTCGGGAGTGCGGTCGCCGGCGGTCTCGTCCGCGACGACTTCGAGGCCGAGCATCAGACCCTTGCCGCGCACGTCGCCGATCTTCTTCGGGTAGCGCCGCTGCAGTTCGTCGAGGCCTTCGCGCAGCCTCTTGCCCATCTTCGCCACGTGGGTGAGAAGGTCTTCCTGCTCGATGACGTCGATCGTCGCGTTCGCTGCGGCGCAGGACATCGGATTGCCACCGAAGGTCGAGATGGTGAGGCTCTGGAACGCGTCGGCTATTTCGGGCGTGGCGACGGTGGCGCCCAGCGGCATGCCGTTCGCGATGCCCTTCGCCATCGTCATGATCTCGGGCTCCACGCCCCAGTGTTCGATGCCGAACATCTTCTCGCCGGTCCGACCGAATCCGGTCTGCACCTCGTCACAGATGAAGACGCCGCCGTAGCGTCGCACGATGTCCGCCACGATCTGGAAGTACTCAGGCGGCGGCGTGATGAAACCACCGAGACCCTGGATCGGCTCCGCGATGAAGCCTGCGATCCTGCCGGTCGTCGTCGTCTCGATCAGTTCTTCGACATCGGTCGCGCACTTCAACTCGCAGCTCGGATAGGTCAGGCCGAACGGGCAGCGGTAGCAGTACGGCGACACCGCGTGCTTGATGCCAGGAATCTGCGACGGCAGCGCGCGCCACGGCGCCTGCCCACAGAGAGACTGCGCCAACATGCTCCGCCCCGCGTAGCCGTGGCGCAGCGCGATGATCTCTTGCGCGCCGGTGTAGATCTGCGCGAGCGCGACAGCGGTCTCGTCAGCTTCCGTGCCACTCGTAGTGAAGTAGCTCTTCTTCAGCTTGCCGGGGGTGATGCGCGCGAGGCGTTCGGCGAGTTCGACGATCGGCACCGTCGGGTAGAGCGTGGACACGTGGCCGAGCCGATCGATCTGCGCTTTGAGCGGAGTGGTGACGCGCGGATCGCAGTGTCCGAGCGAGAGCGTGAGGATGCCGCCGAAGAAGTCGAGGTACTCACGCCCGTCGACATCCTTGACGCGAAATCCTTCGCCGCTGTCGAGCACGACCGGTTTCTCGTAGTAGTTCGCCACCGAGGGGAACAGGAACTCGGCGTGCTTCGCCTGGATCTCCGCGGCTTTTCGCTGCGCTTCGACTTCGCTATCTGTCACGCAAGACTCCCTTTCGACAAACTACGCGGCAGGTATTTGCCCGCACCCTTCTCGACATCAAGATTGCCGTCCTTGAACTGAACCCGCCCGTTGACGATCACGTGCGACGGCAGACCCTTCACTTTGAATCCCTCGAAGATGCTGCGATCGCAGCGGTGGCGATGCGTGTCCTTGGAGATCGTGGCGGTCGCGGTCGGGTCCCAGACAACGAGGTCGGCGTCGGCACCGATGGTGATCGATCCCTTGCGGGGATACAAACCAAAGATCTTCGCGGCGCGCGTCGACGTCATGTCGACGAACTCGTTGAGGTTGAGGCGACCTTCGAGCACGCCGTGGGTAAAGAGGAGCGACAGCCGGTTCTCGATGCCCGCCGCGCCGTTCGGGATCGAGCGGAAGTCGTCCTTGCCGCGATCTTTCTGGCCCTGCAGGTCGAACGGGCAGTGGTCGGTGGCGACGACTTGCAGCGTGCCGGCCCTGAGCGCATTCCAGAGCACCTCCTGGTGGCCCTTGGGACGGATCGGCGGGGACATGACGTAGGCCGCACCTTCGAAGTCCGGCTTGTCGTAGACGGAGTCGTCGAGCAGGAGGTATTGAGTGCAGGTCTCGCCGTAGATCGTGAGGCCGTTGTGGCGCGCCTCGTTGATGGCTTGCACTGCTTCCCGGCAGGTGACGTGGACGACGTAGACCGGTTGGCCCGTCATCTTGCTCATCATCACGACGCGGTTCGTCGCCTCGCCTTCGACGGCGGGCGGTCGCGAGAGCGCGTGGTACTTCGGGGAAGTGTGGCCTTCGGCGATGAGCTTCTCCTGCAGCGCCACCACCATGTCGCCGTGCTCGGCGTGGACGGTGACGAGCCCACCGAGTTTCTTGGCGGCCTTCATCACCTCGATCAGCTCGATATCGTCGACGCCGATGGCGCCGCGGTACGCCATGAACGTCTTGAACGACGGGATGCCCTCTTCCTGGATGCAACGCCGCATCCATTCGGCGGTCTGATCACCCCACCAGGTGACGGCCATGTGGAATGCGTAGTCAGCGACGGACTTCGCCGCCTTGTCGTGCCACGCGGCGAGAGCTTCCATGAGATCCTGGTCGCGCGACGGGATCACGAAATCGATGATGGACGTCGTGCCACCCGCGACGCCCGCCGCGGTGCCGGTCTCGAAGTCATCGGACCCGACGGTGCCCATGAAGGGAAGCTCCATGTGCACGTGCGGATCGATGCCGCCGGGGAAGACGTACTGCCCGGACGCGTCGATCGTCGTGTCGGTTCCGCTGCCGTCGAGGTTCGCGCCGATAGCTGTGATCTTGCCGTTGTCGCAGTAGACGTCGCCGACGTATTGGTCGAGAGCCGTAACGATCGTTCCGTTCTTGATCAGGATGCCCATGGAGTGCTCCTCGGTTGGATACCTCTCTTGCGTGGGCTCAGGGTAGCAGCCCGGTCATGTCGCCGTACGTCTCCGGACGTCGATCGCGGTAGAACTGCCACACGCGGCGAACCTCTTCGATCATGTCGAGGTCCATGTCGGCGACGATTAGCTCGTCGTTGTCCTCGGAACCCTGCGCAATGAAGTTGCCGCGCGGATCGACGAAGTAGCTGTTACCGTAGAACTTGCCGATGTTCCATGGCGCTTCCTCACCGACGCGGTTGATGCAGCCCATGTAGTAACCATTGGCCACCGCGTGTGCAGGTTGTTCCAGCTTCCACAGGTATTGCGAAAGCCCGGCGACCGTGGCGGACGGGTTGAAGACGACTTCGGCGCCGTTCAGTCCGAGCAGTCGCGCACCTTCGGGGAAGTGACGGTCGTAGCAGATGTAGACGCCGATGGTCGCGTGCTGGGTCTTGAAGACCGGGTAGCCGAGGTTGCCGGGCTTGAAGAAGTACTTCTCCCAGAAGCCAGACGTGTGCGGCAGGTGGTTTTTGCGGTACGTGCCGAGGAACGTGCCATCGGCGTCGAGGACCGCGGCGGAGTTGTAGTAGATGCCGGCTTGCGCGCGTTCGTAGAGCGGCACGATCATGGCCATGCCGTACTTCTCGGCGAAGGGCGCGAGCGCTTCGGTCGAAGGACCGGGGATCGGCTCCGCTGCGTCGTACCAGCGCGCGTCTTGGCTCGGGCAGAAGTACGGGCCGTTGAAGATCTCCTGCAGGCAGAGGATCTGCACGCCAGCCTCGCCAGCCTGTTCGATGAACGGGATGTGTTTTTCGAACATCGCCGCCTGGATCTCGGCGACGGGGCGAGTCTCGTCGTTAATCGGGTTGGCGCACTGGATCAGGCCACCCTTCAGGATTCGTGTCACGTGTTACCTCTCGGCTCTCAGCCCCAGCGAGTCATCAAGACCTTGCGGTCGGTGTAGAAGTCGAACGACTCGCGACCATGCGCCTTCAGGTCACCGAAGAACGATCCCTTCGCGCCACCGAAGCTGAAGTAGGACATGGGTGCCGGCACGCCGATATTGACGGCGGCCATGCTCGCGTCGACTTCGTATTTGAACTTGCGCACGGCCTTGCCGCTGTCCGTGAAGATCGAACAGGCGTTGGCGAGCGGGTGATCGCTGATGCGTTGCATCGCTTCTTCCAGGTCTTTGACGGGCATGATGCAGAGCACCGGTCCGAAGATCTCCTCTTGGGCGACGACCATGTCGGGGGTGACGTTGTCGAAGAGCGACGCGCCGATGAAGTGTCCCTTCTCGGGAACCTCTACCTCGCGGCCATCGACGACGAGGTCGGCGCCTTCCTCGACACCCTTGTCGACGTAGCCTCTCACCTTCTCCAGGTGTGGCGCCGAGATCACTGGGCCCATCGTCACGCCCTTCTTCGTGCCATCGCCGACGACAACGGCGCGGGTCTTCTCGGCGAGGCCTTCGCGCAGCCAGGCGTGGCTGTCGTCTACGGCCAGGACAATGCTCCCCGCCAGGCAGCGCTCGCCGGCACACCCGAACGCCGACGCGGACAGCGCGCTCACTGTCGCCTCGCGATCTGCATCGGGCATGACGACCATGAAGTTCTTCGCGCCACCGAGCGCTTGCACGCGCTTGCCGGTTGCGGCGGCGCCCTGGTAGACGATCTTCGCAACCGGACTGGAGCCGACGAACGAGATCCCCTCGATGAGCGGGTGCTCGACCATCGCTTCGACGCACTCCTTGCCGCCGTTGACGAGGTTGATGACGCCGGACGGGAAGCCGGCTTCGTGCACGAGTTCGAAGAGGAACTTCTGACTCATCGGCACCTGTTCGGACGGCTTGACGACGAAGGTGTCGCCGCACGCCACCGCGAACGGGAAGAACCACAGCGGCACCATCGCCGGAAAGTTGAACGGCGCAATGCACGCGAACACGCCGATCGGTTGTTTGATCGCCTGGCAGTCGATGCCGCGGGAGACGTCCTCGAGTGTCTGCCCCATCAAAAGAGAGGGCGCGCCGCACGCCACTTCCACGCACTCGATACCGCGCTGCACGCTGCCACGCGCTTCCGACAGGGTCTTGCCGTGTTCGCGCGTGAGGATGGCCGCCATCTCATCGGCGTGCTTCTCCATCAGGTACTTCAACTCGAAGAGGTACCGCGCGCGTTCGGCGGCGGGAACCTCGCGCCACGACTCGTACGCGGTCTGCGCGGACTGCACCGCAGCGTCTATCTCGGCTGCACCACAGAGCGGAACCTGAGCGATGAGTTCCTCGGTCGCCGGGTTGTGTACCGGCAACAGGTTCGAGGTTTCGGCGGCAATCCACTCACCACCGATGTAATTGCGAAGCACCTCTGCGGTCATACGGGATCCGTTCGTCTTGGATGAGGAAGCGAGTCGAGGCCGGCTTGGGGCCCCAACAGATCGAGTCTAGGAAGCGGGTTCCGGCAAGTCAACCGCAGTGGAACTCTCCCGGAAGCTTCGCCGTCCACGACCGCTACGTCTTGTCCCCGGACGCACTCACGATCCGCGTGCCGTCCGGACTGGACGCGACCGAGTGCACGTAACTCTCATGCCTCGCAGCAACGCGACCTGTTCGAACGACTTCGCATCCCACAGCCGCACCGTCGCGTCGCTGATCATCGAAACCGAAGTCGTCGGCGGCGCCTAGGAGTCCGATCCGCTGCGGTCGGAAGCCGTCTTCGGTGACCCCGTAGCCAACGTCCGCCTCAGGATGTCATCCAAGTCATCCAACCGCGTCGCAACCACCACGAATTGGTAGCCGAACATCGTCGGCCAGACTCTGGCGCACAGACTCGAGATCCGATCGAGCACCCGCAAGACGAGCGAATTGCCGACCATGTCGATGATCGGCGGGCCGAAGCCGCGCACGCTTTCGACGCTGAAGCCCTCGCCTTCGATCAACCGCTTGAACGAGCGCAGGGTGAACAGCTGCGTGTGCGTCAGATCGAGGATGCCACGCTTGCCGTAGTTGAACTGGCCGACGAGGAGCCCCATCCGCTGCACGATGTAGGCGATGTTGCCGGTGCTCGCGATCAACCGACCACCCGGTCGCAACACGCTCTGCAATTCCTGCAGGCTGCTCTCCGGATTCTTCAGGTGTTCGATCAGATCGAGCGCCACGACGACGTCGAGCTGGCTGCCCATCTCCTCGATTACCTCATCGGCGAAACCGCCGTCGAGGTCCTTCTCCATGAACGTGAACGGCAGGTCGCGGTCGGGCCGTTGCTGGTCGATGGACATCACCTTCAGTCCCTTCGCGTGCATCGCGAGACTCGTGTCGCCTTCGCCGGCGCCGAGCTCCAAGACCTTGGAACCGTCCTGGAACTCGAGTCCCAACACGTGCTGATGCAGCGACGTCTCCGCTTTCTTGTACTGGTAGCGGTTGCTCTCCTTCTTCAGGTCGAACTTCGGGTGATGCACCAGGTACACGAGGTTGGCCCGGTAACGCATCATCGTCATGATGCAGTTCCACGCGTAAGCCACGCCGTTGACCCGGCAGATCTCGTCGCCGTAGTAGGTCGGAATCGGGACCTCGTCGATGCGATACCCGGAACCGAGGATCTGGATGATCACCTCGGTGTCGAAGTGGAAATCACTCGTGTTGTAGGAGAACGGGATCTTCGCCATCGTGGCGACGCGGTAGGCGCGGAAGCCGGAGTGGAACTCCGTCAGGTTCGCCTTCAACAGCCTGTTCTCCATCCACGTCAGCACGCGGTTGCCGATGCGCTTGTAGAACGGCATCCCGCCCTTCTTGGAAGCGCCGGGGACCATCATGCGCGATCCGAACACCGCCGAGACTTCGTCGTCGGCAAACGGGGCGATCATCCGTGGCAGGTACTCGGGAGCGTACTGCCCGTCCCCGTGCAACAGCACCACGACGTCGAAGCCCGCTTGGATGGCGTAGCTGTACCCGAGCTTCTGGTTGCCGCCGTAGCCCTGGTTGACCGGGATCTTGAACGCCTTCAGGTTCGGGATCTCCGTCTCGAGCTGGCGAGCCCGCTCCGTCGTCGCGTCCGAACTGCTGTCGTCGAACACGTAGATCGTGTCGATCAGGGGCAGCAGTTCGCCCGGAATCCGGCGCAGGGTCTCACGAATGTGCGCCTCGGCGTTGTAGGCCACGACGAAGATCGCGACGCGCTGGGTGCGTGCGACCTCGAGGCCCCGTTCAAACTCCTCCCGCGGGAGGTCCAGGGTCGAGGGTGCTGCGACAGGGGCGGTTTCGGCCTGGGGCGTCTCTTCGAGGGAGGTCATTCGATGGTTCGTGCCGCGGGCGAATGAAGAAGCATACCAGCGCCCTTTGTATCGGCCCGTTCGGAGTGTGTTCCGAATCTGTGCCAGCGCCGATCCGAAAGTGCTGGCTCCCCGGGGGGGGTCGAGTTCGATGCTGCGGCGTTGAAAATCCCTTCACCCGGGGACTTGCGAGGACGGCGGGCGAACAGGCCGTAAGCCACTTTCACTAAATTGTTTACATTCTGGTCCAGGGGGTTGGGGGGCAATCTGCCGCGGCAAAATCTGATCGAGAGCGGCTCCACCTGGAGAAGGGCTGTGACCGACAAGCCTTGACAACCGGACCGAAAGCCCCCTAACAAGGCGCCCCCGAGCCCATGGCAGCCAAGAAGAGCAGCAAGAAGTCGAAAGCAAAGAAGAAGACGGGCAAATCCGGACGGCCCCTGGTGATCGTGGAGTCCCCGGCGAAGGCCCGAACCATCTCTCGTTTCCTGGGTTCTGACTACGTCATCGAGGCGAGCGTCGGCCACGTGCGGGATCTGCCCGCCAATGCCGCCGAGGTCCCGGCGAAGTACAAGAAGGAGAAGTGGTCCCGGCTCGGCATCGACATCGAAAACAACTTCGCCCCGCTCTACGTCGTCCCAAAGGACAAGCGCGAGCACATGCGTCGCCTCAAGGACCTCGTGAAGGACGCCTCGATCCTCTACCTGGCGACTGATGAAGACCGCGAGGGAGAGTCGATCTCGTGGCACCTGCTGAAGGAGCTGAAGCCGAAGGGCGAGATCCGCAGGCTGGTCTTCCACGAGATCACGAAGACCGCGATCCAGGAGGCGCTAGACAACCCGCGCGACATCGACGCCAACCTCGTCGAGGCCCAAGAGACCCGTCGCCTGGTCGACCGGCTCTACGGTTACGAGGTGTCGCCGCTGCTCTGGAAGAAGATCAAGCCGAGGCTCTCGGCGGGTCGCGTGCAGAGCGTGGCCGTCAAGCTCGTCGTCGAACGCGAGAAGGACCGGATGAAGTTCGTCAAGGCGGACTACTGGGGCCTGAAGGGCATGTTCCTCGCCGATGGCGAGAAAGAGGTGCCGTTCGAAGCGAACATGATCACCGTCGACGACAAGCGCATCGCCGTCGGCAAAGACTTCGACGCCGACACCGGCGTGCTGATCGACAAGGGCGACGACAAGACGCCGCTGCACCTGCTCGAGAAGCAGGCGCGTGAACTCCAGGATCGTCTGGCCAAGAAGAACGCGACGGTCCTGCGCCTCGAAAAGAAACCCTACACGCAGAAGCCCTCGCCCCCGTTCACGACGAGCACCCTGCAACAAGAGGCTGGTCGCAAGCTTCGCTTCACCGCGAAGCGCGCGATGCAGGCAGCACAGCGGTTGTACGAAAACGGTTTCATCACCTACATGCGAACCGACTCGACGACGCTTTCGAAAGAAGCGGTCTCGGGTGCGCGCGACTTGATCGCGGACACGTACGGCAAGGAGAACCTGCCCGAGGAGCCGCGGATCTACCAGACCAAGGTCAAGAACGCGCAGGAAGCGCACGAGGCAATCCGACCCGCGGGTTCGAAGTTCAAGCATCCGAAGGAAGTCGAGTCGTCGGTCGGCCCAGACGAGAAGCGCGTCTACGAGTTGATCTGGCAGCGCACCGTCGCGAGTCAGATGAAAAACGCGCGCGGGCACCGGACCGTGTTGGGACTGGGCATCGACGAAACCGAATTCCAGGCAACGGGCAAGACCGTCGAGTTCCCCGGCTTCCGCCTCGCCTACGTCGAAACCGCAGAGGACTCGGAGGCTGCGCTGGCGGAGGCTGAGCGGCTGTTGCCCAACGTCGCAGAAGGTGACGCGGTCAAGACCAAGGGTGTCCAGGCGGATGAGCACACCACGCAGCCGCCAGCGCGGCTGACGGAAGCGAGTCTGATACGTGAGATGGAGGCCCGCGGCATCGGTCGCCCGTCGACGTACGCGTCGATCATCGACACGATCCTGGCCCGGGAATACGTCTACAAGAAGGGCACGGCGCTGGTCCCGACGTTCACGGCATTCGCGGTGACGAACCTGCTCACCGGGCATCTGGGTTATCTGGTCGACTACGCGTTCACCGCGAAGATGGAGAACGACCTCGACGAGATCAGCAACGGTCGGAGAGACCGGCTGAAGTACCTGAAGACGTTCTTCCACGGCAACGGCAACCCGGGCCTGGACGCGACGATCAAGAAGGTCGAAGCAGAGATCGATCCTCGGGTCGTGTGCAGCATCCCGCTGGGAGACAACCCGGAGGGAACCCTCGTCGAGATCCGCGTCGGTCGCTACGGGCCTTACCTCTCGTGCGGCGATCTCCGGGTCAGCGTGCCGGACGGCACGGCGCCGGACGAGTTGACCTTGGAATACGCGCTCGAGCTCATCGAGAAGGGCGCCCAGGGACCCAAGTCGCTCGGCATCGATCCCGACATGGGTCTCGACGTGTTCGTGAAGACAGGGCGGTTTGGTCCCTACTTCCAACGCGGCGACGCCGACAGTCTGCCCGAGGGCGAGAAGCCGAAGATGGCTTCGCTGTTGAAGGACATGGATCCGGAGACGGTCGGACTCGAAGAGGCTATCGCGACCCTGAACATGCCGAAAGAGCTCGGCGTCAAGATGACCAAGGGCACCGACGAAGAACCTGGCAAGGAAGCGAAGGTGCTCTCGGCGAACGGTCGCTTCGGCCCGTATCTGAAGTGGGACAAGGAGACGCGCAGCATTCCCGCTGGTGAGTCGCCGTTGACAATTACGTTAGAGCGAGCGATGGAGTTGTTTGCGCAACCCAAGACTCGCGGGCGAACTGCGCGCGCGGCTCCAAAGATCTTGAAGGAGCTGGGCAAGCACCCGGAGACCGAAGTCGAGATCAAGATTCTCGACGGTCGCTACGGACCGTACTGCGCCGATGGTGAGACGAACGCGTCGGTGCCGAAGGGTGAGCCGATCGAAGAAATCGATCTCAACCGGGCGATCGAGTTGCTCGCGGCGCGGGCGGCTGCCGGCCCCTCGAAGAAGAAGAAGAAGGCCGCCAAGAAGAAGAAGAAGAAGAAGGCCGCCAAGAAGAAAACGGGTGGAAAGGCCACCAAGAAGAGCAGCAAGAAAGTCCCTTCTGAATAGCGAGTGCCGGCCCTCCTAGCCGAGCCGGGAAACACACCGGAATTTCAGGCAGTGGATTGGCGAATCTCAGCCGTTGTTGGACAATCTCGCGCCCTCTCATGACGACGATAGACCCCGCAACCGATGTCTTCGAAGAAATCGAAGACTTGAAGCAGACGCGACGAGCGATAATCCTCGCACACTACTACCAGGACCCGGACATCCAGGATCTGGCGGATCATCTGGGTGATTCTCTAGACCTCGCGCGCGCGGCACGTGATGCGTCGGACGCCGAGGTGATCCTGTTCTGCGGCGTGCACTTCATGGCCGAGACCGCGAAGCTGCTCAACCCGGAGAAGATCGTGATCTTGCCGGACCTCGACGCTGGATGCTCGCTGGCGGACGCGTGCTCGGGAGAGGACTTGAAGGCGTTCCGCGAGAAGAACCCGGATCACTACGTCGTCAGTTACATCAACTGTTCCGCCGAGGCGAAGGCCCAGTCGGACATTATCTGCACGTCGGGCAATGCCGAGGAGATCATCCATTCGGTGCCAAAAGACCGACCGATCCTGTTCGCACCGGACAAGAACCTCGGGGCCTGGTTGATCAAGAAGACGGGGCGCGAGATGACGCTTTGGCCGGGGAGCTGCATGGTCCACGTGACGTTCTCCGAGCGGAAGATCCTGGCGCTGAAGGCGCGGCATACCGGCGCGAAGTTCATCGCGCATCCGGAGTGCGAGCCGAACATTCTCAAGCATGCGGAATTCATCGGGTCCACTCGGAAGCTCCTGCAGTACGTCCAGGAGTCGGACGAACAAACGATCATCGTCGGAACCGAGACCGGCATCCTGCACACGATGCAGCGAGCGGCGCCGGGCAAGAAGCTGATCGCAGTGCCGGTAGATGACAGCGCCGGGTGTGAAGGGTGCAACCAGTGCCCGCACATGAAGCTCAACACGTTGGAAAAGATCTACGTCGCGCTGCGCGATCTCGAACCGCGGATCGAGATGAACGAGACACTACGGGCGGCGGCGGCGAAGCCGCTGTTGCGGATGCTCGCGGTGTAGGCGAGCGAATGACGCAAGACACCCGACCTCCGAAGCCGCGAAAGGCCGAAACGTGCACGTTGGTCATCTTCGGCGCGACTGGTGACCTGACGCGGCGCAAGCTCATCCCGGCGTTGACGAGTTTGTACTGCGACAAGCTGTTGCCTGAGAGTTTCTCGGTGATCGGTTTTGCTCGGCGCGACAAGTCAGACGAGGAGTTTCGCGAAGAGTTGTTGGCAGGCGTGCAGGAGTTCGGTCGGCAACGCGGTTCGGAGGCATTCGCGGCGATACGGGATTCGATCACGTACCTGCGTTCGACGTTCGAGGACGAATCCGGTTACGCGGCGCTGCGTGAACGGTTGGATCAGATCGATCGCGATCGAGGCGCCGCGGTTAACCGTTTGTTCTATCTGGCGACGCCGCCGAGCGCATACTCGGGCATTCTCACGAACTTGAATGCGTGCGGACTGTCGAAGGAGGACGGTGGCTATTCGCGGGTGATCGTCGAGAAACCCTTCGGTCGCGACCTGGAGTCGGCGCGGGCGCTGAACGAACAAGTGGCCACGGCATTCGCGGAGGATCAGGTCTATCGGATCGATCACTACCTCGGCAAGGAGACGGTGCAGAACATCCTGGCGATGCGGTTCGCGAACGGGATCTTCGAGCCGCTGTGGAACGTGCGCCACATCGACCACGTGCAGATCACGGTGGCGGAGTCGATCGGCGTGTCGGGGCGGGGTGCCTACTTCGAGGAATCCGGAATCATCCGCGACATGTTTCAAAACCACCTGCTGCAGCTGTTGACGCTGATCGCGATGGAGCCGCCGGTGTCGTTGGCAGCGAATGCGGTGCGCGACGAGAAGGTGAAGGTGTTGCATTCGATCCGAAGCCTCAGCCCGGAGGACGTCGCGGCGAACACGGTGCGGGGCCAGTACACGCAGGCGTACCTCGAAGACGCCGAGGTGCCTGACTATCTCGAGGAGCCCGGCGTGGCGCCGGACTCTACGACGGAGACGTTCGCGGCGATTCGGTTGGAGGTGAACAACTGGCGTTGGGGCAAGACGCCGTTCTTTCTCCGGTCGGGAAAGCGGCTGCCAAAGCAGGTGACGGAGGTGGCGATTCACTTTCGCCGTCCGCCGCACCGGTTGTTCCCTGGCGCGCGACGCGGTCGGAATGTCTTGCTGCTGCGCATTCAGCCAGATGAGGGGATCAGTCTGCGCTTCGCATCGAAGGTGCCCGGCCCCAACGTGAACGTCCAGCACGTGCGCATGGACTTTGACTACGAGCAAGCCTTCGGCGATGAGATCGCCGACGCGTACCAGCGGCTGTTGCTCGACTCGATGCTCGGCGACTCGACGCTTTTTGCGCGGCGCGACGAAGTGGAAGAAGCCTGGCGCATCGTCGATTCGATCGTCGCGGGCTGGCGAGACCTTCCTCCACCCCTCCCCTACCCCGCCGGATCATGGGGCCCCACCGAAGCCGGCGACCTCATGCACAAGCGCCGCAGCTGGCGCCAACCTTGAGACATCGCGTGGTGCCACGCGCCGTGACCCTCAATCCTCTTTGATCGAGGTGCGTGGATCCACTGGGGGAACCACGTCGTCGATACCGATCGAACTCCCTTTCGCAGACTCGGTCGATTCTCTCGCATCTGAGTCCGACTCAGTGTCGATTGGACCCTCTGACTTTGTGTCTGACACGGAGTGGAAGAGATACGCGGCTTCGCTGATTCGGGTCGAGGGACCGATCAGGACTGCGACGTCGCCTTCCTCCAGGACGGTGTCGGGACGGACGGCGATGTCGGTCACGTTGCCGCGACGGACCGCGACCACGGTACACCCCGAGAGGCGTCGCAGGTCGGAGTCTTGGAGCGAGTGTCCCGCGATCTCTGCGCCGGGGCCCACGCGGAAAGTCTCCACCTTCAAGCCGGGAAGGAAGTTCGCGAGCCGGTGCGAGTCATCGGCGCCGGGTCGCGCAGCATGGTCCGGTAGATCCACGCCCTCACGCACCCGCGTCACCTCGGTCCCGACCTCCTCCGCCGGCACCAGGAAGTGCCGCAACACCCGCACCATGATCTCGATCGAGGTCTCCAACTCCGCCGGAACGATCTCCTGCACGCCCATCCGCTGGAGCGTCGCAACCTCACCGATGAAGTTCGTCCGCGCGACGATCCGCACCTCCGGCGCCAGACGTCGCGCCAGATCCGCC
>CAYYAQ010000038.1:0-7369 GCA_964469555.1 uncultured candidatus Brocadiaceae bacterium
ACGCAACGTGGTCGCCGAGATCAAGGGCACCGACCCGCAGATTGGCGATCAGGTCGTGATGCTCGGCGCCCACTTCGACTCGTGGCACTCTGGTACCGGCGCGACCGACAACGGCTGCGGCAGCGCCGTGATGATGGAGGCGATGCGATTGATCAAGGAGTTGACGAAGGAGACCGGGATGGGCCCCCGACGCACAATCCGCATCGGCCTGTGGAGCGGTGAGGAACAGGGCCTTCTCGGTTCGCGCGCCTACGTGAGCAAGCACTTCGCGGTGCGCGCCGGTCGCGGCGAATCACCGAGCAAGCTTCTCCCCGAACACAAGAAGCTATCCGGCTACTTCAACCTCGACAATGGAACCGGGAAGGTCCGCGGCGTCTACCTTCAGGGCAACGAAGCGATCGCTCCCATCTTCCGTGCGTGGCTGCACCCGTTCTCCGATCTCGGCGCGTCGACGCTGACGCTAAACAACACGGGGGGAACGGATCACCTCGCCTACGACCGCATCGGCTTGCCAGGATTCCAGTTCATCCAGGATCCGGTGGCGTACTCAACGCAAACGCACCACTCCAACATGGACAACTGGGACCACGCGGTCGCGGATGACCTGAAGCAGGCCGCGACGATCATCGCGTCCTTCGCGTGGCACGCGGCGCAGCGAGACGAGATGCTGCCGCGGAAGAAGTAGACACATGGCGGAGGACTGGAAATGACCATTGGAGTCGGAGGATCTGACGCGGGCACCGAGCTCGCCAAACTGAAGTCCGTGCGGGACACCGTGCGCCCGATCGAAGTCGCGGAGCGTCGCAGCCGGACCGGGAAGGCCCAGCAGCTGATGCGCGAACAAAACATCGGCGCGCTGTGGCTCGACGCTTCGACGAGCCTGCGGTACTTCACCGGCCTGAGGTTGCACCACAGTGAGAGGTTGCACGGGGCGGTCCTGCCCGCCGAGGGCGAGTTGGTCTACATCAGCCCGGCTTTCGAAGAAGCCAAGCTGCGCGCGTCGCTGGTGCTCGGCGATCAGATACGCACGTGGGAAGAACACGAAAATCCTACGCGGCTCGTCATGGACACGATTCGTGCGTCGTCCGACGGCACGATCGCCCTCGACGAGACGACGCCATTCTTCACGTTCGATGGACTCCGCAAAGCCGACCCGGACGCGACATTTGTCGACGGCAGCTGCATCACCGCCGGCTGTCGGATGTTCAAGTCGGAGAACGAGATCGCGCTCATGCAAGTCGCGATGTCGCTCACGCTCGAAGTCCACGAGGCCACCGCCCGTATCCTGCGCGAGGGAATCACGACGACCGAGGTCGCGGAGTTCATCGCGGAGGCACACACGCGCATGGGCGTCGACGGACCGATGAGTTTCATCATCGTACTGTTCGGCGAACCGACTGCGTACCCCCACGGCGTCGCCTACCCGCAAACCCTGGCGAAGGGCGACATGGTGCTGATCGACGTCGGCGCGACCATCGACGGCTACCAGTCGGACATCACGCGCAGCTACGTCTTCGGCGAACCGTCAGAACGCCATCGCGAAATCTGGAACCTCGAGAAAGCCGCCCAAGCCGCTGCATTCGAGGCCGCGCAGGTGGGCGTGCCGTGCGGTAGGGTCGACGACGCGGCGCGCGCGGTGATCGAGACCGCGGGTCTCGGTCCCGACTACGCAGTCCCGGGACTCCCCCACCGCACGGGACACGGCATCGGTCTCGACGGCCACGAATGGAGCTACCTCGTGAAGGGCAATGAGACTCCTCTCGCCCCTGGCATGTGCTTCTCGAACGAACCGATGATCTGCATCTACGGCGAGTTCGGCGTACGGCTCGAAGACCACTTCTACATGACCGCGGATGGGCCGCGCTGGTTCACCGAACCCAGCCACAGCATCGACGATCCGTTCGGCGGCAAATAGCCCCGCCCGCCATGACCGACCCCACGACTCCTACAGCCGAGCCGAGGTCCGGGCGACGAAGAAGGTGGCTGCGGCGCGCGGTGATCGCGCTCGTCACGCTCATCGTCCTCGGACTGGTCGGTTCCTGGATCATCGGTGGACGATTGATCGCGCCGGTTCCCCGGTCCATCGACACGTTGCCCGCGGGCCTGCCAGCCGAGGAGGTCGTCTTCGATTCGGCGTCGGGCAGTTCGATCCACGGCTGGTTCGCCCCGGGTCGCGAGAAGCAGGGAGCTGTCGTATTGCTGCACGGACTCCGCGGCGATCGCCGCGCGATGTTGGGGCGCATGCGATTCCTGCACGCCGCCGGGTACGCGACGCTGAGCATCGATTTTCAGGGCCACGGGGAGAGTAGGGGCGAGCAGCTCACCTTCGGACACCTCGAAGCACACGACGCCCGTGCCGCGATCAACTATGTGCGGAAGCGGCTGCCGGACGTCAAGATCGCGGTGATCGGAGAATCGCTCGGCGGCGCCGCGTGCCTGCTCGGCGAGGGCAATCCGAACGCGGACGCGTACATCTTCGAGCTGGTCTTCCCGGACCTGCACCAGGCGATCGTCAACCGCATCGGGATGTTCATCGGCGCCTGGCCAGCCGCAGTCGCCACTCCATTTCTCACGCTCCAGTGCGAATTCCGACTCGACGTGGACATCGACGCGATGCAACCGATCGACACCATCGCCGGAATCGACGCGCCGGTCTTCGTGATCGGCGGAGAACTAGACGACCGAACGCCCCCCGAAGAGACGACGAGCCTGTTCGACGCGGCTGAAGAGCCAAAGGAACTGTGGATCGTCCCGGGCGCCGCACACCGGAACCTGCACGCTCATGCCGGTGCGGAGTACGAGCGACGCATCCTGGCTTTCTTGACGTTGCACCTCTCACGTTGACGCCGCCGAAACTCAACGCGGCGACGAGGGCACTTCTCGGCATCAAGAAGTAGCGCGGACTACTTGAAACGTTTCGTCAGCTTCGACTCGATGCCGTCCTTGTGCACCATGAAGGACAGCATCTTCGCCATCAGGTAGTTGGTCGAGATCATCCGGTGACCCTTGAACGGGCCGCGCTGCCCGATCGAGTCCTTGGTCAAGTAGAAGGTCCGTCCGTCCTTGTGTCGCGCGATGCCGACGATGTGCATCAGGTGGTCATCGGTCGTCGAACGATCGTCGAACATCTTCTGGCGCATCTTGTCCGTGATCGCGCCCGTCTTCTCCTGCAACTTCGGCATGGTCCAGACGTAGCCCCGCGTGGTCGGCTCGCTGACATCGATGTCGACCGCCACGGTGAAGCCCTTGCGCACCGCGTGGTCCAGGGCCTTCATCATCGTCGCGATCGGCACGTTCCAGTAGCCCTGGTGTCGCATCCAGTTATCGGGCACGAGCAACTCCGCGGTCTTCCAGAACCGTTGCCCTTCGAGTGACATGATCTGGCAGTAGTCCTCGGACTTGATCTTCAGGACCTTGCGGGCGTATTCCTTCGGAGTCACGTTCTTGCCGTGAACCTCGATCGCGTCGGGGACGGGACCGAGGTAGCCCTCCAGCATACCCCGCACCGCCGACTCCCACTTCTGGCTCGGTCGTGGACTCTTCGCCACCTTCTCGACGACAATCTTCAGCAGATCGACCATCTCGCCGTGGTTGTGTCCCTTGTCACCCTCGCACAAGCCCGTGAAGGCAGCCTGCGGCACAACGCCGTACTTGTCGATCAAGTACATCACGTCGTGGCAGAGCCCGCCTTCGTCGAACTGCGTCTTGCCGTGCAGCCGCACGTAGCGCCGCGCCTTCTCGATGTAGGCGTAGTACACGGTGTGGATCTCGGAGAGATTCACGGGCGCGCCGTGCAGCCGCTCGAGCTCGGACTCGACGAACGACGTGGTCGCGAACGACCAGCACGTTCCGGTCCGACCCTGGGAGACCGACGGCAGCCGTGGGTGTTCGACTTCGATCTTGAAGCCCCCCTTCTGACCGGGGAGAGATCCCAGAAACAAGAACAACGAGATCGCGACAGACAGGCTCTTGGTCATCGATTGCACGGCGCACACCGGGTAGTGGTCAGGTTGGACCGGGAATTGGAACATCTTCGCGCCGATTTGCAAACCACCATCGGTGGGCCACCGATTCCGACGCGACGCACCCCGTTGGCGCCAAGGGTCCATTGAACCGGATGATGGGATTGACCCACCACGTCATACTCGTGAACCCGGACGGACCGGGGGTCGAGTGGAACACGCACGTTCGCTTGGCGGCCAGGTCGTTCGTGGCTGTTCTATTCGCTGATCCACATCTGGAACGTGGCTCCCGTAGAGTTGTCGTTCGAGGAGAGGATCCGGTTCTTCTTCCGCCTGTTTGGGTTGGTGTGAGGACGAAAGCCCGGGTCAGCGGCTGTCGGAATCCCCGTAAACTCAATACAAACGGGGATGACCGACCCCCGATCCACGTGGACGATCCCGGCGCTCCTGCTGGTGCTCACGCCCGCCGTCTCGGGGCAGAAGGTCCTCAAGGACCAGACAGCACTCTTGCGTCAGAGCCCAAATCACTTCGCCACGGTGGTTCAGACGGACACGAAGAACCACATGGTCGAACTTCAGGTCGAGGGGAAGAAGGGAACCGGGCGCGCATCTTCGTGATCGCCGACGAGATCTCCGAACAGGAGATCCACGGGCTGCCGTACGAAGTGACAGGAGCGGACGCCGCCAAGAAGAGGGTGTTCTTGCGGCGCAAATACGGCAGGGAGACCAAGACTCTCGACCTCGACGCCTCGATCACGGTCGCGACCCAAGGTGACCTGATCGACAAGGGGGTGAAGGACAAGGACATCCTCGCGGAGCTACGAAAGACGCGAGGCCTCATGTGCCTCAAGCCACACTTGCTGCGCTGAACGACGAGGCTCTCAGCCGCGTTTCCACAGGTCGATCGGTTTTTGGATGCCGCTGGCGTCGAACGGGAGTTCGATCTTGCGGCCGATCCCGGCGGATGCGTACGCCGCGAAGAGCACTTCGAGGACGGCGCGGGCGTCCTCGCCCGTGACCATCGGCTGCTTGTCGTTCTGTACGCAGTCGACGAAATGCGCCATCTCCTGGTGAAAACCGTAGTTCCACTCCTCCTCGTAGACCGTGAAGGTCCAGCCCTTTGACGATCCGGCCTTCTCGACCGCGTAGCCGTAGCCCTGTGTCGAATAGGTCGTGAGCGCATTGCCGTGCAGCAGATCCGCGTACGCGACGCCCTTCGATCCGTGCACCTCGGCCCGGTCGTCCATGCCGCCGAGCTTCGTCCAACTCTCCTCGATCATCCCGGTGACGCCGTTCTCGAACTCCAGAATGATGATCGCGTTGTCATCACCTTCTGTCTTGTCGCCGTGCACGCTGGTCGTCATGTGCGCGTAGACCGACTTGATCTTCGGGCGGTCGAGCATCCAACGACAGAACTCGATGCCGTGGCAACCCATATCCATCGCGACACCGCCGCCAGAACGGTTGACGTCCCAGAAGTGCGGGGCGTGCGGACCATCGTGTTTCTCCGATTGCTTGACCAACGTCGGGCTCCCGAGCGCACCCTCGTCGAGAAGTTGCTTCAAGCGGACGTACTTCGGCGCGAACAGGATCTCCTCCGCGTACATCAGTTTGACGTTCGCCGCGCGGCACGCCTCGATCATCGTGTCGGCCTCGGCCATGTTCAGGCACATCGGCTTCTCGAGCATGATGTGCTTGCCTGCCGCCGCAGCATCCACCGTCAACTCGCAGTGCACGTGGTTCGGCGCGCCGATGACGACCATGTCGAGGTCGTCCATCGCGAGCATGTCGCGGTGATCGGTGAAGCAGTTCGGGATATCGAACTCCTGACCAAACCGCTCCGCGTTGCCAGGAGTAGGGGAGCTCACCGCCATACTCCGAGCGTGCGCGCAGTGCGCGAGCGAACGGGCATGGATGGTCGAGATAAACTGCGAGCCGATGAGGCCGACGTTGACGGGCTTGGACATGGTTTCTTCGTTGGTGTTGTAACCCAATGCCCGGCCTGGGCCACGCTCGAGTAAGGCATCCCCAGCGACCCTCTGCTACAATCGCAGGTCACCTGCCGCCGAATCGGTGTCTCACCATGAGAATCATTTCTCTCGTCGCTGCCGCCGTGCTCATCGCCGCATCGTTAACCGCGCAGAGGATCAGCCCCTGCCAATTCACACGCATCGACCCGACGTGCGGACCGATCTACACCGGCGTCGACCGCGTCCTCGCGAGTCGGAACAGCTCAGTTCACATGTTCATGTTGAACGTGACCAAGGCGCCGGCAAACGCACCGGGCGTCCTCGCCTTCAGCATGAAGCAGGTCAAGATCGCCTTCCCCGGCACCAAGTGTCTCCTGTTGGTCGATCCGATGGCACTGCTCCTCCTACCGTTCAACGCGAACGCACAAGGAGCGGCCCAGCTCCGGTTCACGGTCATGGGGACGCTCAAGGGCGCCGTATTCTCACAGGCAGCGCACGACAGGAGTGGCTCGCCCGTGATGAGCAACGGGCAGAAGATCACCTGCCGCTAGATACCGAAGTCCTGCGTCGCCTCACTTCTCCCTCGAGGTCCGCGCCGTCGTAGAAATACAACTCACCGCGCACGACGGCGCACGCGCCCGGTGCAAGATCAGGGAATCGCGGGTTGGAGTGCATGCACGGGCATCGACCGTTGTTCCACACCGCGCCGTCATCCCACCGCGTGACGACATGGCGTTTCCCATCGTCGGAGCGGCAGGCGACGGTCGTGCCAACCGTGACCTTGTTGTCGTTCGTCTGTGCGTTGAATCCGCGGGCGCCTTTGAGCATGACGCAGACTTGAGTGCCGAGACCCGTGATCGTCCGGTCGCTGCCGTTCTTCATCGTGAGCGTCATCACCACGCGGTCGGCGCGCGGCTCGACGCGGGCGCCGAACTCAACGCCGTTGGGCAGGCGGCGGTGAAACTCGAGGACCCCGTCCGCTCCCCGTGTCCAATCGATCCGATCAAGCTCCACCGATGCCTTGTCCCAGTGCGTCGGGATGTGAGTGTGGGCGAGGTACAGGAGTTCTCGCCGACCGTGATGGTTCCACCACAACGCCTCCGGTAGATCGACAACGACGTACGAACGCGGATCCCACGGCGTGAAGATGCTCACCTTGGTCCCGCGGTGCGGATCGATCGCGCCATCGAGGAATCCGATCCGCGGATGGCGGCCACCAGGATAGGGAAGGACCTTGATCGCCGCGCCGCGCGTCCCCCTCGACGCCTCCCTTCTCACGCCGTGCGCCGCGAGAAGCGCGGGGACATCCGCGGCGTCTTTCCCGAGCACACGCGCGATCTCTTCGTCTGTGTAGCCGTGGTGCACGGCCATGTTGTCCACCCAAAACTCCTGATGTGACGTGCAGCCCGCGCTTCCGAATACGGCGAGAATGAGGGC
>CAYYAQ010000038.1:7379-36965 GCA_964469555.1 uncultured candidatus Brocadiaceae bacterium
GGGCTCGAGGTGCAACACTGGCGCCAAATCCGTGGGGTTTCTTCATGACTCGCTTGCACCTCGTACCTCCCTCAGGGCGGACCAGCTACGATAGCACGCCCCCGAGACCAGGATCCCCACGACATGATTCGTCAATTCACGAGCGCGCTCCAGCCGCTCCCCCTCTTCGCGCTCGTCGTCCTCACCTCGGCGACCGCCGCGCAGGACTGGCCGATGTATCGGTCCGACTACACGCGGAGCGGTCACACGCACAACAAGCTGCCGGACAACCTGCACCTGCAGTGGCAACACAAACCGACGCAGGGTCCGAGCCCCGCCTGGCCGCGTCGGGAGCGCATGGAGTACGACCGCGCCTTCCAGCCGGTAGTCGCCGGCGACCGACTGTTCTACGGCAGCTCGTCCGATGGCTCGGTCTACGCTCTGGACACGCGGACCGGACGCGCCCTGTGGAGCTTTGATACCGACGCCCCCGTTCGCTTCGCGCCGGCAGTGTTCGAAGATCTGGTCTTCGTCGTCAGCGATGATGGATGGCTCTACTGCCTCTCCACCGAGAAAGGCGAAGTGGTGTGGAAGAAGCGCGGTGGACCCGATGGACGGCGCCTCCTCGGCAACGGATACATGATCTCCCGCTGGCCCGCCCGTGGTGGCCCGGTGGTCCACGACGGCATCGTCTACTTCGCTGCTGGTTTGTGGCAATCCGAAGGGATCTACATCTATGCCCTGCGCGCGCGCACGGGAAAGAAGGTGTGGGTGAACGACGACTCCGGCGCCATCGTCATGGCGCAGCCGCACGGTGGTGCCAATGCCGAGAGCGGAGTGTCGGCGCAGGGCCATCTCGTGGCGACCGAGAGCTTGCTGCTCGTGCCGACGGGTCGCGCAGTCCCCGCCGCCTTCGATCTGAAGACCGGCAAATTCGAGTACTACCACTTGCAGAGGAACGGCAGCACCGGCGGCTCCGCGACGATGGCTTCGGGGAAATACTTCTTCAACAACGGCGTGTTCTTCGATGCGAAGAGCGGCGTGAAACAGGGCAAGACCGGCGCGACCGCGATAGCCGGGATGCCCGACGGAATCGTCACCGTTTCCCGCAAGGGCGTGATCGCCTACCGGTGGGCGAACGCGACGCAGAAGAACAAGAAGGGCAAGAAGACCCAAGTTCGCAAGTTGCAGCCCGCGTTCACGGTGCAGCGCGTGATCCCAGACAAGACGGTGATCGTGGCCGGAGATCAGATTGTCGCAGGCGGCTCCGGTAGCGTGTCGACGATCGGGTTGCGCGAGCAGCGGGAGACCTGGTCGGCGAAGGTCGAAGGGACCGTGTTCGGTCTCGTCGTCGCCGGCGGACAGCTCTTCGCGAGCACGGACACCGGTTCGATCTACTGCTTCGGGAGCGGGCAGAAGCTCCACGGAATCGCCACGCCGCCTCGGCCCAACTCGTCTCCGTATGGCAAGAACAACGCGAGTGCGGCCGCGCGAGAGATCCTGAAACGCAGCGGAATCAAGGCAGGCTACTGCGTCGACATCGGCTGCGGTGACGGCGCGCTGACCTACGAATTGCTGCGCAACAGCGACCTCACCATCATCGCCATTGACGAGGACATCGCGAAAGTCCGAATCGCGCGAGAGAAACTGCGCGAGGCCGGCCTCTATGGTTCCAGGGTGATGGTGCACCACGGATCACACAGCGCGACTCAGTACGCCCACTGGTTCGCGAACCTCGTTGTCTCCGGTCGTTCGATCTCGGCGGGGCCCGGGGTCGTCAGCAGGTCCGAAGCGGCGAGATTGCAGCGCCCTCATGGTGGAGTCGTGTGCATCGGCAAGAGCGGCGCGATGACGAAGACCGTGCGCGGGGCGTTGCCCGGTGAAGGAACCTGGACTCATCAGTACGCCGATGCAGCGAACACAGTGTGTTCCAACGACGGGGTTCACGGCCCTCTCGGCGTGTTGTGGTTCGCCGACGTCGGGCAGCAACTGACCCAACGGCACGGTCGCGGCCCGGCGCCGCTCTATCTCGAGGGTCGAGTGTTCTCGCTCGGCCTGCATTCGCTGATCGCCGTCGACGCCTACAACGGTCGGGTGCTGTGGGAGTATCCGTTCCCGAACATCCTGAAGCCGTTCCACGGCGATCACCTGATGGGGACGGCGGGGACGAACGGCATGTACTGCATCGGCGAGCACGGAATCTACGTGCGAGATGGCGGACGTTGCCTGCGCATCGATCCGGCGACTGGCGAGAAGCTGGCCGAGTTCGCGGCTCCGCAGCCCAAGGACGGATCCAAGGCGACGTGGGGCTACATCGCCGCGAAAGGCGATCTCCTGTTCGGCAGTCTCGCAGACGTCGGGCACATCGTGACCTATCGCTTCCAGAAAGGCGGCGACATGAAGAAGCTGCTCACGGAGTCACGGACACTCTTCGCGCTCGACGCGAAGACCGGAGAACTGCGTTGGCGCTACGACGCCGAGAATTCGATCCGTCACAACGCGATCACCATCGGCGAGAAGAGCATCTACTTGATCGATCGGTCGCTCGCCGAGATCGACCAGATGACCCGGGCCAAGAAGAAGGCTGCGAAGAAGAACAAGACGAAGCTGCCGGTGCAGCGACCCGGCATTCTGCTGGCTCTCGACACGAAGACGGGCAGCAAGCAATGGGAGAAGAGCGACGACATCTTCGGGACCGTGCTCGCTCTGAGTGTCCCGCACAACGCTCTGATGATGAGCTACCAGCCGACTCGTTTCCGTCTGGACTCGGAGGTCGGAGGGCGCATCGCCGTGTTCGATCGCCACTCCGGCAAGCGGCTGTGGCAGAAAAAGGCCGACTACCAGTCACGGCCCTTGATCAACGACAAGACGATCTTCGCCCAGGGCGGGGCCTGGGACGTGCGCACCGGCAAGGAGCGCCCATTCCCCTTCAAGCGGTCATACGGCTGCGGGATCCTGGCGGCGGGCAAACGGACGTTGGTCTACCGTTCCGCGACGCTCGGCTACTACGACCTGAAGTCGCAATCGGGCAACGAAGACTTCGGCGGGATCCGTCCCGGCTGTTGGATCAACGCGATCCCCGCAGGCGGAATGGTCCTCGTTCCGGACGGCTCCGCGGGTTGCCGCTGCAGCTACCAGAACAAGACGTGGCTCGCCCTGCGTCCCATCGATCTGCCGAAGAAGGAAAGGAAGACGCGGAGAAAGAAGTAGCTGACTCAGCGCCTGATTCGCCTGGACCAAGGCACACCGTACGACGACAGGTGCGTGGGCGAGACGTAGAACCCGTCCTCGCGTTTCGGCGTGAGGGTGAAATACCACCCGATGTTCCGGACCTGCGCGCGGCGCGGCCTACCCTCGACCTTCGTACTTCCCGTGACACGCAACACGACGACGTCGCCTTGCACCACCGTCACCTCGGTCGTGATCGAGCCTTCTGCCTTTCGGAACGGTCGTGTTTCGCCGCGCACGGCGTCGACGATGTTGAGGCGCGAGATTCGCAGGAATAGCAGTTCTGGCAGGGTGTGTTTCGCGCCGACCGACACTTTCTTCGGCAGGAACTGCCGGGCCTCTTTCCGGGAGAACCGCAAGAAGTCGTGGTTGCACTCGGTCTTCCTCCTCGACTTCGGATCGTGGTTCGCAGGAAGGTATCGCAAGGTCGAAGTCAGGCGGAGCCCGTCCTTCGGACAAGACCACTCGAACCGGTGGGGCGGCTTGGCACTCTTGGCCGGCACGGCCTTCGCTTTCACCGACAACTCGCGCCATTTCGCCAGCCCACGCTCGAGCATCTTCGCGACGTTGCGCGGGCGACTCGAGTTGATCGATGCCAACAAGTCGCCACTCGGCGTGCACACGTAGATACCCTGCTTGCTGCCGGCGCCGGGCCCGTAGTGACCGTCGACCGATCACCCCGTTGTTTCAAGTGCAACCGAACGGATACCCGTTCATCGTCCAGGGCAGCAACGGCTTCTTCGCCTTCGCCGCCGCGGCCAGACCAGCGTTGAAAGTCATCAGCCACGGCAGCCGTGTCCAGTGTCGTTCGGTCGCGGTCAATCGAATGTAGTCACGCCAGGCCGCGAACGTCGCGGTGGAGAGACTCTCCACGAGCATCGGCTCCGTCGGTGGCGACTTCTTCTCATTACCGCCTTGTGCGGAAACGGTGAGCGCAAGCAGCACAACGAGAGCGACTCCGTCTCGGTGGTCAGCCATGGCGGGAAGTCTAAGGGCAGTCCCGAAGACCGGTGGTCGCGGATGTGTATCGCTCACGATCCTCGCGACGCAGTTTCAGAGCGTGCTTGGCCTTCTATCCGATAGCTGCTCCAATTTGGGGACGGCACCCGACAATGCGTAGAACCCTCCACCACATCTCCGCAGCCATCCTCTCGGCTTCCTCCCTCCTCGCCGCGCCGCAGGAGGACACGCCGAAGGGTCGCACCCACTACAAGGGACGCGAGATCGCGCGCACGATGCACTACATGGGCGCACCGTGGCTCGTGCGCGAGTCACGGGAGCGGGAAGAGGAGTGTTCCACACTCGTTCGCATGCTCGGAGTGAAGCCCGGAAACGTCGTCTGCGACCTCGGGTGCGGAAATGGTTTCTACACGTTGAAGATCGCGAAGCTCGTCGGAGACAAAGGGAAGGTCCTCGCCGTCGACATCCAGAAGCAGATGCTGGCAATGCTGAATCTGCGCGCGAAGAAGACGAAGTTCGCCAGTCGAATCCAGACGATCCTCGGCACGGTGTCGGACCCGAAGCTGCCCGCCAACAGCGTCGACCTCGTGTTTCTCGTCGACGTGTATCACGAACTCTCGCATCCGGTTTCGACGCTGCGCGCCGTCCATGAGAGTCTGCGACCGGGGGGTCGAATCGTCCTGGCGGAGTTTCGCGAAGAAGATCCCGACGTGCCGATCAAGCCGTTGCACAAGATGAGCAAGCGGCAGGTCATCCGAGAGCTCGTTCCGAACGGGTTCCGACTGGTCGAACAGTTCGATGGGTTGCCGTGGCAGCACCTGATGTTCTTCGAACGCACCGAGGACGATGCGCTCACGGACAAGGTGCGGAGCGGCATCGCGAAGGCGACGGCGTTCGTGCGTTCCGAGTTGAGCGTGCACGGGGGCTACGCCGGGATCTATTCTCTCGACTTGAAGCAGCGCTTCGGCGAGTCGCTGAACGAGAAGGCGAAGGCGACCGAGATCTGGGTGCAACCTCCCGGAACACCTAGCGTTGGACAAGTGTTCTTGCGCGCGTTCCTCCTCACGGGAGACGATCGGTACTTCGCGGCCGCGCGGGATGTGGGTCGCGCGCTCGCCTGGGGGCAGCGCCAGGAGGGTGGCTGGGATCACCGGGCGGACGTCAACGACCTCATGCCCGAGTCCAGCAAACCGGATCGAAAGAAGGGTCGATGCACATTCGATGATGACATCAGCCAGGGCGCGTTGACGTTTCTGATTCAGCTCGACGACGTGATCGAACAGCCGTGGCTAACACGGGCGATCGAGCTGGGACTCGAGCACTTGCTGGGGGCGCAGTTCAAGAACGGTGCGTGGCCGCAGTGGTACCCGTTGCGCGGCGGTTACCGCGATTACTACACCTTCAACGACAGCACGATCAACGACTGCATCCGGGTCGCGTTGCTGGCACACAAGACATACGGCAAGAAAGTGCACCTCGCCGCGGCGGTGCGTGGCGGGGAGTTCATCATCGCTTCGCAAGGCGGCAAGCCGCAGGAGGGCTGGGCGCAGCAATACTCACATGACATGAAGCCGGCGGCTGCTCGCGCGTTTGAGCCGGTGGCGATGTGCAGTGCCGTGACCGCCCGCAACATCCGGACGCTGAGGGCCCTCCATTTGGCGACCGGCGACAAGCGATTCCTGGCCCCGATCGAGATGGCCCTCGACTGGCTGAAGCGGTCCAAGCTCGACAACGGCAAGTGGGCACGGTTCTACGAGCTCGGCACCAACAAACCGATCTACGGCGACCGCGACGGCAAGGTGCACTACACCCTCGAGGAAATCAGCGAAGAGCGTCGCAACGGCTACGGGTGGCTGGGTTCGTGGGGCAGGGTGCCAAAGGCGAGTTCGGGGTCACGCGTCAGCCGGGGCAAGATCGCTCGCGCCAGAGCTTCCAACATCCTCGGCGATCTCGACGAGAAAGGCCGTTGGGTCCGCGGCGACCACATCCACATCGCCGACTTCGTGCGCAACATGAACGTGCTCTGCGACTGCCTCGCCCTCCCCGGGAAGTAGTTCGGCGTCGAGATCTACTTCGTCGAGAACGTCCACGCGGCCTTTTGTCCGTCCGACAGGGTCCACGTGACTTTGACTTTCGCGCCCTTGCGGAACGGCTTGAGCGGATAGAAGACCGCCATGCCTGGGGCGGACGTCCGGCGGTTCCATCCCTGGGAGCCGCGGTGCACGACGCCGGCGATCACCGTCTCGCCGACCTTCACCTCACACTCCGTGCCCGTCGTGCCATTCCAGCTGTGCAGACTGATCGGGTAGCCGATCTTGGCGCCGGGGTTGTGGTCCTTCAGCATGGCTTCGAGTTCGGGACCGAAGAGCTTGACGTCGAGACCGCCCGGAACCGACGTCGCACCCTGCGGCGGGTACATGATCAGCCCTCGCGTGACGCCACCACCTCGCCCTCCACCACCTGCGCCGGCGGACCGCAGTGGCGGCACGACGCCACGCACGACATCGATCACCGCGATTCCCTTCTCCGCGTAGATGCCGACCTGCATCAAGTGCGGATTGAGAATCGCGTCGCGGTAGCCCGGAAAGTGGATCCACTTCTTCATCACCCTCAAGGGACTGCCCTTCGCCGATACGAGCGCCATCTGCGCGAAGAACTCGCCCTTCTTGCTGGCTCCGTCCAGGCCGTCGCGCTGCGTCTGCTCGGGACCCGGACCCCGCTCCTTCCGGTTCTTCGTGAGGTACTCCCCATGCTGCTTGCAGTTGACGGACCACGCCGCGTTCCACACGACCTCCGTCTTGGCTCGCCCGCTCGCCCGCGGCTGATGCTGCTTGCGAATCTTGTTGAACGCCGACAGCCACTTCGGCGCGTCCTTGCTCGATGCGCCGTAGGGTGATTCGTGGCCCCGCAACGCGAGGAGCACTTCCGTAGCGCCAGTCCAGAAATCACGCCACTCCTTCTCCAACATTGCGATGCGAACCCCGGTGCTCTTCTGGAACGCGCCGCGAACCCTCGGGATCGTCTTCAACTTCCGTGTGTTGTCGAGTTCCAGCAGCAACCGGGGATCGCGCCGCAGCAAGTAGTCACAGAATGACCACGCCCGCACCCGCGTCTCCGTCGGGAAGTCCGCGGCGGAGACCAACGGCAGCTTGGCCAGCGGTGCGCCGCGATCCCGGAACGCGGATTCGATCGCCATCTGCGCCCAGCTGTCGACATCAGGCACCAGCACCTCGCCAGGCTTTCGGTTCGTCACGGTGAAGGACTGCTTCTCCATGTCCATGCTGTAGACGGTGATATGCCCGAGGAACCACGCGACGACCGCATGACCCAGCCCCTCGTTCAACGCGTCGCACTGCATCGCGCCCCATGCATCCACCGGCCAGCGGATCGAGAGGTCGCGCAACACGGCGTCGGTGGGGTCACCAGCCAGGTACGCGCGGCTGGCGCCCTGGCCGATCGTGCACATCGCCGTGTGCTTGACGAGGAACTCCAACAGGTCAGGTTTGAACTGATCGTTGTTGGCGCGCAACGTTTTCTTGTACTGCGCTTCAGAACTCAGGAACACGACGTTTTGGATGCGCATCCCCACCGGATGGAAGCCGTCGTGACCAGAGAACACCTGCGAACAGAAGGAGTGCGATCGTTCGAGGTTCTGCGCGAGCTCCCTGATGAACCCAGCCGACATGTTGCTCCACACCTTGTAGTTCTTGGTCTTGTACCCCTGGTGTGGGATCCCGGCCCTGATCAGGTAGACGAGTTGATCCGTGCTCGCCATGTCTGTCACCGCGTAGCTCTTCTTCAGTTCCACGGCGACGATCTCCTTCATCTTCTTCGAGCGGTCGAAGAGCTGGTGCTCCAGCTCGGATCCGGTCATGCCGTAGAAAGACTTCATGCCCGACGCCGCTTGCAGACCGGCATCCTCGGGAAGGAATCGCAACGCGCGGGCGAAGTGCCACTTCGCCCGGTCAGAGCGTCCGGCAGCGCGGAGCGTCTCCGCCATCTTCTTGTGCGCGAGGCCCACCGTTTTCCGCGTGGCGTTCCAACGCTTTTCGACCTTGTCGAGAGAGCGTCCGTTGGGGTTGTCCGCGTGAGGGAAGTCGAAGTTCTCGTCTTCCTGCCACGCCGTACCGACATTCTTGAAACCGAGCGCTGCGCGCGTCGAGGCGTGGTTGGTGTCGTACTCTTTCAGCACTTCCTGCCATATGCGCCGACCTTGCTGGGGATAGCCCTGGTCGAATGCGAACTTGGCGAATTTGGCCAGGTGTTCGGCCTGCTTGGCGAGGAAGGAGGCTTCGGTCGGCCCCTGTGCGAGCAGGGAAACACCGCCAAAGAGACACGTGACAGCTAAGGTGATTCCGCGCGGGAGAGGTGCGTGCATCGCTTGTCCGGGAAAAAGACGGCGTTGAGGTCGAGGAGAGGTGAGTCGGACGATACCCCACGAGAAAGTCGGCCTGGGCGGAATCACGTCGTAATGAGGTAAGCTCCGGTCATGCGCAGGTGTCTTCCGCTGGTCCTCGGGTTGTTTGTCACGGACTTCGCGCCGGCCCAAGAGCAGGGAACTGCTGTGACGGAGACGAGCCAGCGGCAGGTCGTCGTGCAAAACCTGTCGCCCTTCGCCCGTCGGGAATGGGTGCGGGTGGTGGTGCCGTTCGCGCGGGGTGCGGTCACCGAGTTGCCGGACTTGCACGTCGGGGAAGGTCCGACGGTTTGGCAACCGATCGGCGCACGCTGGGAGGACGGATCGCTGCGGCAAGCGCTCTGCCTGTTCCCGATGGAAATGAAGCGCATGAGCGAGGTGAAACTGGCTCTGGAGAAAGGCGGTGGCACGGCGGTTTCGAAGATCGCGGTGATCGATCCGATGCGCACGGGCGCGGCGAAGGTCGAGATCAAGATCACCCAGGCGGGCAAGACGACGACCGCGACTCCCGTGTTCGTACGCGAACTCGAGACGAACGCGGCGCGGCGCGTATCGCTCTTCCGCTGTCGGATCGGCAACACCGGACTGCTGTTCGAGTTGATCGTCTCTTCGTGCGCCGGTCAGCCGCACTACTACGCCAACATCGCGCTGTTTCACAGTGACCCCACCACGAAGAGCCTTCAAGCGCGGATCGACAAGGCAGTTGTCACGACCACACGGATGCGATTCGTGTTCCGCAACACAGCGCAGTTCGGGATGAAGACGGAGTTCTCGGGCGGCGGCTCCGAAACGGCACTCCTGGAGAATGCCGTGCTCGGCGATGGCCAGGGGATTCGCCGCGCGGGCGTACTCGTGCCAAGACTCGGCGGGAAGGACCTGCTGCGCGACCACACGCTGGAGGCGGCCGCAATCGTTCCCATCCTGGCCGCGATGTCCTGGCGTGGGACCGGCGCATACGGGCCATTCGGAGTCGTGCCGGAAGCGCCGCCTTGGCTGCGCGGAAAACTCGGCCGACAAGCCCTCGCGCGACGGCATTCTGCGTTCGTGCGTCGCGGTCGTCAACGTGGGGACCCCTTCAAGCGGTTCCCCTTCTCGCTCGTGAAGGATCCGGGCGCAACGGGTGGACAGGCGGACTTTGGCCTGCTCAAACTCAGCCCGGTTGCGAGCACGGGTCTGCCATCATTCCTGCTCGAAGTCGAGCCGTCGGTGTTGCAGGAGGCGTGCCGTCCAGTGCACGTGTTCGAGAGCGACGGGACGCCGGTCCAATCGCGCAATCATCGAGACTGGGTCCAGTGGGATGGACGCACGCATTGGAGCTGCGATGTGTCGAAGGACCGGCTGGGCAAGCCGTGTCCAGTGCCGCGATTTCCGTCGAACGGCTGGAAGGGCAAGGATCGCCAGCACTGGAGCAGCAACTACCTCTGCGGCTACTACTTGTTGACCGGCAGCCACTGGGCACTTCGCGAGATCGAGAACGAGGTGCAGCTGTTCCTCGCGGGTCAGACGTTGCGAGGCGGGATTGGGACAAGCGGGCCAGGCGCACCGCGTGCGGCGGGACGGATGCTGTTGCTCGGCTGCTGGCTGTACCAGTGCACCGGGGACGAGGCTCTCGTCAAGCGGATGAAAGCGCGGATGGAGATGTCCCATCTGAAGATGTGGGCCGGCCGAAGACTCGGCGAAGACAAGGTGCGACCGTTGGTGATCCGCCGCGCGACGGAAGGCTCGCTCGGCGGCAAGGTCAGGTTCTGGACTCCCTGGGAGGAGTGCATCGGCGTGACGGGTTTCGTCGCGTTCCATCGACTCACGGGCAACGAAATCGCACGGAGCCTGGCCGAGGAGATCTCACTCAACGCACTTCGACACGGGTGGCTGGTCGACCGCAGCGGCGCGCACGTGGGCTACGAAGTGCGATTTCAGGACGGCGGCAAACCGCTGACCCGAGAACAAATGCTCGCGCGCGAGAAGACGGTGTGCTCGTGGGCTGGCGACGGCATCGGCGTGTGGTCGATGGCCGCCGTCCAGGTCGCGCTGCACTTCGCGAAGGCCCGCGACGACAAGGCGATGATCGAGAAAGCCGAACGCATCCTCTCGATTCTCCGTCGCAACCGCGACCGTCCACCCCGCGACGGGTGGTGGGACGAGTACCGAGAGTGGGACGCCCTCTCGATCGGTCGCTAGCGAAACTCGGAATCCGGCTCTATCGGGGCGGCGTGGCGGCGAGGAATTCGTGGCGGAGAACCATGTGAAGCGTGCCGTCGTCGCTCTTGTGCTCGAGCTGCAACGTGCCGTCGACGAGGGTTCCGGTCATGAAGTCGGCGGCGGGGAGGCCGTTCTCGTGGGTCTGGTCGAGACGGAACGTGGTTTCGCTGAGCTTCCAGGTGCCGGAGTACTGGCGCTTGTTGGTCAGGACGTGCTGGTCCGCCGTGAACGTGCCGTCTTCTCGCAACTCGAGGTCGAGCTTTGTCGACCGCAGCTGTGCGGTGATCACAAGGCGCGCAGATTCCGGCGCCCTCCCCGACTCGATCAGCTGCTCGGCGAGCATCGGCGCGAAGGCGTCCACATCCAGCTTGTAATGCCCGGTCTCCTCGATGGCCTCGGCGCCACAACCGCCGAGGAAACAGAAGGAGAACAAGACCAGTGTCAGTTGTCTCTTCATCGTTGTGTTTTCCCACGTCTGTTTCGGCGCATTGGATGGTTCACTGACCGGAGATCGCATCAGCCCGCTGGCACCGCCGGGACACGATCGTTCTTCGCACGATGACCCTCATGGCGAGAATGGAGAAACGCCTGGGCTAAGATCCCCCACATGATCCTCGACGACATCGCGCTGTCCGCCGAGCTGGCGGCGTTGCCAACAAGCTGGGAGCACGTCGACGATCAACGCCCCGCCGCCGTCCTCGCGCCGATCTTCGCGCGGGAAGGAGAAGACTGGCTGCTCTTCACCGAACGCCGCGCCGACCTGCCGCTTCACCCCGGTCAGATCTCGTTCCCAGGCGGCGCGCGCGAAGCCGACGAGGATCCGGTGGCGTGTGCGAGGCGGGAAAGCGCAGAGGAGGTCGGTCTCCAAACCGAGTCCGTTGAGCTGCTCGGGGCACTTCCGAATCACACGAGCACTTCGTTGTTCCGCGTCCACACGATCGTCGGTCGCATCGGCGACCCGGAGAACCTGAAACCGAACCCGCGGGAAGTCGCGTCGATCTTCGCAGTTCCGTTCGCAGAGCTCCTCGTGGACGACCGTTGGGAGGAACGCGAATACGATACCACCGTCCGACGCTACGGACCGAGTCCCCACTTCGTCCACGAGCGACATCTGATCTGGGGACTCACCGGTCGACTGACGAGGGAACTCCTCGCCGCCGTCGGGCGCAGCGAGGTCTAGTCAGCGAGAGATCACGACGACCACGCCGTTCGTCAAATCTGCGCCGAGTAAAGCCGCGGTCACGCGTGGCTGAACCACGCGCACACCGCGCCGCAAACAGGTCAGCGCGTGATGGTGAAGTGAAGTCCGTTGGTCAGTTCCGCCCCGACTGGCACGGTCAAGACGGACTGCGCGGCGTACGTCGCGCCAACGAGTCCCGTCGTGTTCGGAATCGGACAGGAGATCGACCAGCGGCCAGCCGCGCCGGTTTGGAACACCGCCACGGGGATCGCGGTCGACAAGTCGAGGTGGATGTAGCAGTTCGACCCGATTGCCGTCGGTCGGTGCTGCAGCATGCTCAGAGCGAGGACAAGAGTTGCTTGCCATCCTTGCCGGAGTAGCAGCGGAAGCTGCCGCGCTTGGGGCTCCCCGTCATGTCACCGGGGTCGCCGCCGATAAAGTCGGCGTGGCCATCCGCATCGACGTCGCCAGCGGAATTGACGCAAACGCCGAAGTGGTCCCCTTCCTGCGGCGCGGGGAAGTTGTAGAGCAACTTCCTGGTCTTGCCGGAGTACAGCCGCGCGTAGCCAGTCCCGTAGTTGTTGACCGGGTCGCCATTCTCCGCTGATGCCATTCTTCGGATGGATCGGGCTGGAGATCATCACGTCCGCGTAGCCGTCTGAGTTGATGTCTCCGGCGGGAGCGACGCCCACTCCCATCTGCGCAAGCGGGTTGGATCCACCGGCGAAGTGATGGATCACTCTGCCGTCGCGGTCGACATCGCCGGCTCGGGCCGCAAACCTGCCGAGCGATTTCGTGGTCGAGTCACCGAACACGTTCAACAGCGGTGTTTGCGCAGTAAGAGAAGCCGAGATGAGAAGCAGGGAAATGGTGATCGACGTGTGGGGCATGGCAGTAGAGACGTGGAAGAAACGGGTGGGAAGCCGATGCCCGTAGTAGTAGACAATTCCGCTTCGACGTGTGGTTGTGCCGGAATGCATGGAAAACCTGGAATGCAAGTGCGCTGGAGCGAGTCGGATCCGTAGATCGATCATGGGTATCCGATTCCTTCCTCTCGTAATTGTCGTCCTGGCATGCCACGGCGGGAATCTGCTGGGCCAGAAGAAGCCGCGGGCGATCGGCGGTCGCGTTTCGGGGGTGGATGGCAAGCCGGTCGTCGGCGCAGAGATCGTTCTGCGGTGGCGCGCGCACCCTGAACTGCCCTCCCTCATGGGCTACACGCTGGGTCGCGACGGGCTCGCGAAGAAGGTGGTCAAGTCGGGGGAAAAGGGGCGGTTTCGCATCCAGCCACCGAACGTGGGACCGTTTCTTCTCGTGGCGAAGGCGGGCAAGACGAGCTCCACCCAGGTGTTCCCGGTGCTGCCCGGGGACTACCACGACCTGCGGCTCGAGCCGAACTACTACATGGGCGGCGTCGTACTCGGCGCCGACGGCAAGCCCGTCGCCGGGGCCGAGGTTCGATTGCAACCCATGAACGGCCTGCAGCTGATTCGACTCGGCCTCTACCGGCGGCCGGGACGGCGCGCGTCGGTCAAGACCGATGCGAATGGTCGATTCTCAATGCACTTCGAACACGGCTACCTGCGCGACCCACGATGGAACACGCTGATGGTGCTACAGGCCGAACACGAGGGCGTCCTGTCATCGTTGTTGGACTACCAGCGTCCGACGAATGCCGCGAAGAACGTGACGCTGCGTCTCGCCGGCAGGGGCAGCTACGACATCACGGTCACGGATCAGGCCACGGGCAAGCCGATCGCGGGTGTCCAGATCTTCGATCCTCTCGCGCCGGGTCGCAAGATCGTGACGGACGAGAATGGGAAGTGCAAGGCACCGCCAAAGCGTGGCGAGAGCGTGTTCCTGATCGCACCCGGCTACCGGACGACCCTCTACAGCGCATCAAGCGATCTCGTGCGCATCTCGATGATGCCAGGTCTCACGCTAAGAACGACGCTGTCGGGACCGAAGGGACCCCTGACGGGCGCGCGAATCTTGCTGGCGACGCCGTTGGGAAACGCGCGCCCGATGGAGTGGCACGACACCGTGGGCGAAGATGGCAAGGTGGAGATCCGCACGATCCCCAGCGGTCAGATGGTTCTCGCGTTCGTCGAGATCGATGGGCGCTTCGTGAAGTTCTTCGAGGGCGTATCGGGGCGGGACACGACGCTCGCTCCGATTCAGCTAAAGCCGGAGAGACAGATTCGAGGACGCGTTCTCACAGCGAAGAGGATGCCGGTCGCCGGAGTGCGCGTGGGCTTGCAGTCGCTCGCTTCGAACCGAACGAATCCGCGGCGCGTGACGTACACGGACCGGGCGGGGCGATTCTTGTTCGAATCCGTGTCCGCCGCGGATCACATGGTCATCGCGGCGAAGGGCAAGCACGGACAGGCGAGCGTCACGATTGCCAAGAGGGAGTGGGAGGCGCCGGTCACGATCACGCTGAACCCTCCGACCACCATCGAGGGTCGCGTTCTACGGCCCGACGGGAAACCCGCCGCTGGCGCGTGGGTGTCGATCCACCGCAACGCTTCGGGCGCCTTCATCCGCGGCCCACGCAACGGCAGCACGTGTCTCGGCACGATGACCGACGCGGAGGGTCGGTTCCGCTTCGGCGTCTCTGCCAGAACCACGTGGAGCATCGTCGCAGCGTCCCTTCACGAGGGCACCCACTACAACTACTCCGCGAGCACGAGCGCCGGCACCAAGACGCTCGTCCTCAAACTCGTCGTCGCCAACCGCTAGCCGCCCTTGGACTGGAGGAGTCGTTCGAGGCCGCGGGCTTTCGTCTTGGCGGTCTTGAAGCGGGCTTCCCACTGGGTGTCGAGGACGTGCTTGATGGACTTCTTGGCGCCATCGAGTTCGCCGGCGTGGATCTGCGATCTGGCGAGACCGAGCCATCCATCCGGTTCGAGCGTGCGGACGCGAATGACCTGGCGCCACTGCACGACCGCGTCCTCGAAGCGCTTCTGATTGTCGCGGACCTTGGCGAGACGCCGGTGACTCTCGGCCTCGTTCGGCTTGACTTCGACCATGCTCGTGTAGGCACGCTCGGCGCCGACCTTGTCGTCAGCCTCGTTCAGGCGGTGGGCTAGCATTCCGTAGAGGTCAAGATCCATCGGCGACATCGTGATCGACGTCTTCAGTGCCTGGATCGCGCCGGTCTTGTCGCCGAGGCGGTCGTACGCGGACAGGATCCGCTTGTGCACATCGTCGTCGGTCGGCTGCAACTCCCGGGCGAGAAGCAACTGCGCGAGCGCCTTGGTCGCGTTGCCCTGTTCAAGATAGACAATGCCGAGATACTTACGGATCAGCGGCGCGTCCAATCCGGTGTCCGCGACCTTCGCGTCCCACCGCTTGACGTAGCCATCGAGATCGGGAACCCCCGCGAGCACGCGGCGCAGCGACTTCAGCGCGGTCTTGCGGTTGCGCTGGTCGTTGCCCCACGTCACTACCGCCGCCGACGCCGCGTCGACCGCAGCGTCGGTGTTGCCGAGCCGCACGTGCGCGCGCGCCAAGAACCCATAGTAGCCCGATCGCGTGTTGCGCCAGTTCCATCGGCGGGATCCAGAACGCTCATTCTCGCGAACTGCTTCCTCGTACCACTTCGCCGCCTCCTTCCAGAAGCGGCTCTCGAATGCCACCTTGGCGAGGCTCGACATCGAACCCTCGTTCCACCACTTCTTCTCGGTCCACTTCTTCGCAGTCGCGAGCATCAGCGTCTTCGCCGCGTCTGCATCAGCGCTCTTGTAGTGGACGGAGATCAATCGGATCCGATAGTCCAGGCGGTCCACTCGCTTCTCGACGAGGGCCTTCAGGAGCGGAATCGCGGAGTCGTACTCCCGCGTGTCGTCGTACCACCGCGCCAACTGCCACCGACCGCTCTCGTGAAGCCTGCCCCCATCGTGCAGCCCTTCGAGCGCAGCGATCGCCGACTCGCGCTGGGCCAGTCCGTTCCACAGGTAGTTGGCCCCGTACATCACCTTCGCAACCGAAGCGTCGTTCTTCTTGATGAACTCCCGGGTCACTCTCGCGAAATCGCCGGCGGCACTACCCCAGAAGTAGCGATTGTTCTTCAAGAACATCGTCGCGTTGCGCCAGTTCATCCGTCCGAGGTCGATGCGCAACTCGCGCAACGCGATCGGAAGCAGCCGCGCATCCAACTTCCTGTCGTGAGCTTCCCGGCGGTAACGCGCGAGGTTCCACGTAAAGTAACGCCAGTATTCGCGATTCACGCTCCGCAACCACTTCGGCTCGCGCTCGAGCGCCGTCACCAACGTGTCGACTGCGGCACTCGCGTTGACGACCGTCTTCACCGTATTCGCAACGCTATTGATCCGATTGCCCTGCTCCAGAACGAAGCGCGTTGCCAACTCCGGAAGGGTCTTTTTGACGAACGCGAGAATGTCCTTCTTCGCCCTACCGATACCGGCCTTCGCAGCCGTCGAGTGCGCGTTGAGGAAGTAGCTGAACGCCGGATCCATGACGTCGGTCGCGCCCTCCCACATCTGCCTCGACAGTATCTCGCGCAGCGCGAGGTACAGCTTCTCGCCGCGGCCCAGGCTGACCTCACCGTGCTTCTGCACGCAGTTGATGTACAGGCCGTACAGCTGCTGCGAGTACCAGTTTTTCTGGATCTGCGACCCTTGACGATCTCGCTCCGCGAGGAGGAACTTCTCACCGATCGAGAAGTGCTGCCGCGTGCGATAGTAGTTCGCGAGGGTCGACACGGTGTTGTTCGCGCTGCGTGGCAAGACACCCTTGAACAACTCGCGAGAGTCGTCGAGTGCCATCGTCAACACGTCGATCGCGTCGTCCCGCTTTTTGTAGGTCCAGAGAACCTGGGCGTAGCTCCGCGCCACGCTCAACCGCGCGCCGGTCGCGTTGTCCGAACCTGCGAACAACTCCCGCAGCTGACGCAATTGCTCGTTCGCCAGCGAACTGTGGTTGATGCGACCTAGCGACGCCAGGTACGTCGCCATCAACGCCCGCTCTCCGCGCTCCCACTCACCCTTGAAGGAGTCTCGCATCGCGGCGTAGGCCAAAGCCACGTGGTCGCCGGGAGCGTTCTTCACCTCGGCAGCTCGCTGCTCGACACGGGCCGTGATCAGCAACAGGCCGCGACGGTCGATGGTGCGCTTCGCGCCCGCAGTCACCTTCGCGATGGACTCCGAGAGACTGTCGCACGTCGCCTCCTCGTGCACCTGCTTGACGACGTTCCCGACGCGTCCCAGGAATCGGTAGATGCTGCCCGAAGTGTGGCCGACGACGCCGTACGGCAGACAGGCCAACACGCGGAAGTCCTTCGATGTCCGGTAGGTGTCTTGCACCTGCCACATGTAGTTCTCGGGGCGGTTCGCCTTCTTCATCAGCGCGCTCATGCCCCGGAAGTCCTCGGGAGCGAGAGCACCGGACAGGCCGCCACCGCGCCTGCTCGCCTTGCTCTGCGCCGAGTAGAGAATCTGGGCGAGTTGACTCTCGCTGCTCACGTCCAGCTTGCGCGCCAGCGCGCGGTCGCGCCGCTTGTCGTCGCCGAGCACGAGGTGCCAGCTCGCGAGCGCGGCGTAGTCCGACGAAGACAACTCGTCGGCGCTCTCGACGCCTTCGAACACCTCGACGGCGTCCTTCAACTTGCCTCGCTCGGCCAGCAGATAGCCCAGCGAGCGACGCCAGGTCGTCTCCGCTTTCTCTGGAACGATCCACTCGCGAAGATGCGCTGCGAGCGCGTCCGTGCGGTCGAGTGCGATCATCAGCCGGAATATCTGGTAGCGCCAGTCGAGGGTCTTCTCGTTCTTGGCCAGCTCAGTGCTGTAGTACGCGAGGGCCGCATCGCCGACGCTCTTCGCCACGCCGCGCCGCGTCGACGCGTACGCCATCACCAGGGCACAGCGCTCGCGCAGCACGCGGCGCAACAGCGGTTCGTCGTCCTCGCTCTTTCCAGCTACCGCCGCCAGGGCCTTCGCCGCAGCGGCGACGGAAGCCGTGCGGTCTGCGCCAGCTTCGGCGTCGAAGCAGAGTTGCTCGATGCGGAACCAGGGATTCTCGTGGGGATCGTCCCCGACATCATCCGCCGCGAGTCCGAATCGTGCCGCCAGCTCCTTCCGCATCGCGAGCTTCGTGCGTTTCTCCTTGTCGCGACGCTCCTGGCGCGCGAGTTTTTCGAGTTCGGCCACGGGCCCGAGCGCCGCCTTGATGCGCGTCGACAACAGGTTGTCGGCGAGCCGCCGAATCGCCGCGGACGCGATCAGCTCGCGCGCCGGGCTCGCGGCATTCTTGGGTTGCAGCCTGCCGACGAGCGCGAACGCCTCGTTCTCGTACTCCTTCGTCCACTTCATCGACAACAGTCGGTTGAAGAGGTTGTTCGCCACCGTTTCCGGATGCGACTTCGCGACCGCCATCCAATCCCGCAAGAACTGCAGGGCCGGCTTCTTCTCCTGCCAGGCGTCGAGCACTTGCAGGACGTAGCTACCGAGCACGTCCTGAGCACCGACATCTCCGGCCTTGTCGAACCGCGCACGCAACATGTCGCGGACCTTCTCCCAATCCAACCTGTCGATCGAATTGCGCCCCCAGACGATCCAACTCATGTAGATCGCCATGCGATTGAGCGGCATCTTCGCGATCCCAGCGTCGCCGAGCATGTCGACGAGGAACTCCTTGCGCAGGTCACGGAAGGCGTCGGTACGCCGAAAGTAGTAGTTGCCGACGATCTCGTTCGCGAGTTGCAGCGTTTTCGTGCCACCGGTCTTCGCGCAGCGACGCACGAGAGAGGCGAGCGGTACTTGCCACGCATCGTCGACGGTATTGCTGCCCATGTTCCAACCCTGCCCGATGGCGTGGTGAACCGCCGCGCGGATCTTCGCGAGCTTCACTGCGTCGTTCGGCTCTTCGCCGAGGCGGGCGCCGACCCACTTCTCGACCTCGGTCGCGCGGTCGCGGAACATCAGACTCCCGAGATAGCAGTGGTAGGAAACCCAGTTTTCCGGGTCAGCCTTCATCCAATCGGACGCGACGCGGTTCATGCCCGGCAAGTCGCGCAGGTGGAAGAGGACATCGAGCCACGTGTCGAAGAACTGACTGGTCTCCGCCTCGAGCCACTTACCCTTCTTCGCCAGATGCGCGGCGATGACGGCAGATCGCCGCTTGTGGTCGCTGACGCTTCCCAAGGCGTTCACGAACGACATCACGACGTCGAAGTGATCCGCGTGGCGCGCGGCGTTCTGTTCCCTCAGACGGAGAGCTTCGTCGACGCGCCCCATCGAGTTCAGGAAACTCGCCAGGTTCGCGCGGTACGAGATGTCTCGTCGCTGCGCATCCGCGACGCCCCGGGCGGAGGTCTTCTCCTTGCCAGATCGACGGTAGATGGGTTCGAGCGACTCGAGCAGCGTGAGTCGCTCCTGTCTCGACAGGACACTCCCGGCGAGCTGCCGGACGTGATTCGCGAGGAAATCGACGCCGGGCGGAGTCGTCCCCCGGCGCCCCTCGACTCCCGGCCATCCCACGATGATCGCGCGGAGTTGCGCCTTGAACTCTTCACCCTGCCGGCTCGCGGACTGGAGCTTCAACCGCATCAGCGGCACACCGCGGTTCTCGCCGATCTTTGTCTCCACCGTCTTCCACGCGGCCCACGTCTTGTCCCACTGCTGGGTCGCGGCGTAGTGCGTCACGATGCGGAAGTGGTCGGCCAGTTCGGCTTTCCCGACGTGGATCGCCTGCTTGGAATCGGCAATCTTCGGGTCTTTGTGCCCGACGAAGATCGCGTTCTGCGCGCCAGTGGTCGAGACCTTGACGAGGTCCGCGACTTCGCCCGCGGTCGTCGTCTCGACAGACAATCGACGACGCCAGATCACGCGACCCTTGGCGTTCTTGCACTCGACCTTCCGCGCCCAGAACTGACCGCCCTTCTCGATGAAGTCAGCCATATTCGTGGTCGATGTGACCTTGCCGTCGCTGACCATCACCAACTGCGTGACGACGCGGCGCCCTCGGTCGATGACGAATTCCATGCGGTAGTCCCGCGGCTTTCGGGCGGACAGGATGACCTTGGTCTTGCCTCCGCCCATGGCCACGAGCTTCGCTTCGTAGTCGACGTAGGACCGCGAAAAGTCACGGGTCGAGTAGTCGAGCAGGGAAAAGGCGAACTTTCGATCGTTTGCGTCCGCAGCGCGACGCCGACCGAGATTGAGTCCCTCGACGACGACGGCGCGTTTGCCGTCGTGCACCCAACTGGTGATCGGTTGGGCGTTGCGACCCGTGTCGCGACGCACCCATGAACCGCCGACGTAGAATCCGTAGCTCGACGACCAACCCGTGATCCGCCCCTGCAGCGGGTGCACGTGATCGGTGTCGGACTTCAGGATGAACCCGACGTCGGACTTCTCGACCCGGGCGCGGCGGTCCAACGACGCGAGGAGGTCGAGGACTTCCTTCGGCCAATCGGCGCGGCGGGGATCCTTCGGCTCCCTGTGCGGTGCGGGAAGGTACGGGAAGCCGAAGTAGCCGAAGTCATACGATGGTGGACGGGTCGGGAGACGGACCTGGCTTTGAAGCCGCCGACGAGAATAGCCGTAGGCACTGTTGGCGTTCACGCTCTTAGACAAGGCTTTCTTCCCACCTCCCGTGGGCCCCATGTAGAAGTCCGACCGCCCCGAGACGGCCGGCATCGCGTCCGCCTCGTGAGGCTCGTAGAGCTCTTTCTCCTCCACCTTCTTGTACGCACCGGCGTAGGAGTCGACCCCGGCGTACTCCGCCGACAGATCTTCTCCGCCGCCCAACCTGCCATTGGAACGACTGCGGAATCCCGCGCCATCCGCGGGCGCGCCCGGCGACATCGGTCCAGAGGAGTTTCGGCCACGACGACCGAATCTCGCGGCCCTCTGCGGTTCATCGCGCACCGTCCCTCTGCGCTCGGACCAGGACACGGCCCAGCCGTGCAGACTTCGCCCGAGGCCTTCGATCTCCGAGAGCATCCGCAGCCGCATCTGCAGTCGGTACGTCCGCGCCTGTCGCATCTGCTGCCGCATGATCTCGGTCGACGCGTCGTCGCGACCCTTCGCGAAGAACTTCTGACCGTCACGCATCCTGACCCGACGCTCGACGCCGTAGCGCTTGCGGTCTTCGTCGTTCTCCAACACGAGGAACGACGTGTACGGCGTCATGATGCCGAACTCCTGGCTGAAGCCGACGATGTCCTCCTGGACCTTCGCCGAGCGACCGGCGGACAGAAGGTGATCGAGATGGCGCCGCGCCCACAACCGGGGGATGAACGAGTTGCCGGCTTCGCCCGCCTTGATTTCGATCGGCGCGACGTAGCGAACTGGTTTCCCATCGAGTGTGCCCGTCACCACCGCGCGGCCGCGCTGGTCTTGACCTGTCGGCAGGAAGCGTCCGAGTAGCACCTGCTGCTGTCCGACCGGCAGGTTCGGCGGCGTTTCGGGGTACACGCGCGCGGTGCGCAAGCCCTCGAATTCGACCTTCAGGTCCTTCACCGCAGGCTGTGCCGCTTCGGCGAGCAGCCCGAAGGCCGTCTGCGCCGGATCATCCCCGACGTTGCGCACCGATCCGCCACCGATGCTGGCCAGCGCCTCGAGCACGCCCTGCTCGAAGGTCGAAGCCGTCGACACCGCGTGCACGACACCCTTGCAGTCGGCGCCGAATTGCCGCACTCGCTTCGCCAGCGCAACCGGATCCGCGTCGCCCGTCGTGCCAATGCCGTCCCCGACGTAGACGAAGACCGTCCCGGCCTCGGCCTCGCGTCCGATTTGCGCCAACACGCGGTCGAGATCGGTCCACCCCATCGAGTCCCGGGCGGCCAGGAACGCCATCGCACTCTCGATGCTCTTGTCACTCACCGCCACCGGATCCGCCGCGAAGTTCGCGACTCCGAGGTCCGCCGTAACCAGCCGGAACCTGTCCTTCTTGCCGAGCATCGTCAACAGCCCACGGATGAAGTCCGCTTGACTGCCTCGCGCAGCCGTGTCCATCGAAGCCGACGTGTCTGCGATCACGACCAAATCGACCGGCTTGCCCTCCGGCATCAGGTCCCTCTTCCACTTCCCTGACGCCGCGCCAGGTGGCGACAACAACATCATGAAGTAGCCGTCGGCGCTGCGCCGGTGCGGCACGACCGTCAGCGACGCCGCCCGGTTGAGCGTGATCGCCGCTTCAAAGTCCTTCTCCGGCGTGTATTCCTGCGCGTCGAACTCGAGCGTCGCAGCGTGCGCCGTCTTGCGGACCCGTACCTCGTGGGTGGACGAGGCAGCGTCCTCGATGTTCATCGCGGACGAGACCGAGATCTTGATGCCGAGCGACCTCAGTGGACGCTTCCGCAGCAACTCGCTGCGCAGCGCGTACCGGTAGCGCACCGTCGACCCTTCCATCGGGAGCACTTGCGTGTAGCGGATACGGATGCGCTTCTCGGAGTGCGGCTCGATCGGGAAGACCCGCGCCTTGAACAGATTGCCGCCACTCCATTCGAGCAGCCCCGGATCCTTCTTCCGCCGCAGGATGTCCTCGTAGATCTGCCGCGCCCGTTGCTTCTCCACGATGTCGGCCTCGACGAGCTCGCCCCCGATCCACATGCCGAAACCACTGATCGACGCATCCGCCGGCAAAGGAAAGTAGAAGACGCCTTCCAGCCGGTTCTTCGTGCTGTTGATGAACGACTGCTCGACCGTCGTCTGCGCGATCTGATCGCGAATGACCGCGTCGACCTTGTGGTACCCGACCGACATCGGCACTTCACGACCGTCGACCCTGGCGATCAGCGACCCTACCCACTCGTCCGTTGTCGAGTTCTTATATCCAGTCAACCACCGGGGCGCCTTCGCCAGCACGACGGTCTTGCCGTCCGAAACCCGACCGAAGAAGTCGCTCTTCACCAGCCGTTGGAATCCCCCGGGACCGGTGACTTGGATCCCTTCGCGCTTCTTGCCCTCTGGGAGTTCGACCGAGAGTTCGCCGCGATAGAGACGCACGGCGGAGGGTCCGGTCAGCTCGACCAGCGAACCCGGGCCGACGATCAGCTTCGCTCCCCCGGTAAATCTTGCCTCCAGGGCATTGGCGCCCCGCACCGAAGTCCGAACCTGGTCACCTGGCATCAGCAGGCTGCGCTGCCGCAAGGGTGACCATCTCTCCCGCCCTACCGGTCGGACGAGGGCTGTTCCCTGCCGGTCGATGACTGTCGCGACCCGACCGTCGTCTTCCACCCGGCGATGCTCGACGAGAGGGAGTTCTGTCCTGGCTTCCAGCTCCGGCAGCGTCAGGGGAGTGCTCAGAACGGCGAGAGTTGTCGTGAGAAAGATCCCGGCGCGAGTTCTGGTCTGCATGTCTTTGCGATTTCGTACAGTCGATGGGGGTCGGTGCGGCGAACCTGAAGACGGCCCGGACCCCGACGGGTTCCGGGTCGCTTGGGCAATTTCAGGAGCATTTGGGCGCCGAGGCAAGTACGAGCCCCACCCGCATCGGAGGGATTGGGAGCGCGAAAAATTTCGCTTCGACGTATCGACTCCAATCGTAGGGCGGGATGACACACACGGGAAACCGACTTCCTGATGGTCTCGACCGCGTAGACCCGGCCATAATACCCCCTATGGCTAGTCAGAACGCGAACACCGTGGAGGGTACGGCGGGTCTGCATGAGCAGTCGTTGCCGCTTCGTCAGTGGCTGCTGCTACTCACAGGGATCCTGATGGTCGCCGTGCCCTGGTGGCTCGGCATGCTGTGGATCGTGGGCGCACTGAGCTAAACCAGCCGTCAGCATTCCGCCGAAACCAACGATCGTCGTCAAGTCACCGACGGTACGGAGTTTCTCACGCCAGCGTGAGCAGGACCTCGGCCAGCGGTTTCGGGTCGAGCATCGTCTCGCTTCGCTCGGTGACCAGCGGTAGGTCGAGGACCTCGACGCCCAGGGCGGCCAACCGATCGAGGTCGAGACGATCGCCGTAGTCCGCGCCCACCGAATCGCAGAGGACCACGTCGAGCACCCGCGCGAGCGACACATCTTCCCTGACATCGTCACAGACCTTCCGATGCAACACCTCGACGCAGTCATGGATCTTCATGCCGAACTGTTCCGGATCCTCGCCGGCGTTCGGAACGAAGACCTTCGGCACCCGGGCCTCGGCGATCGCCGTTCCGACTCCCGCGGGCAGCAGGTTGGCGACGATGCTGGTCCAGAAGCTGCCGAGTGGGAAGCAGATCAGGTCGGCTTCCCGGATGAGGTCCAGCACTGAATCGTTCGCGCCGAGGTTTACCTGCTCCGAGCCTTTGGGTCCCACGAGCCCGAGGTCCACGATCCTCTGGCCGAGGGGCTGGTGCTCCTTTCCGGTGATCCGGTGTTGGCCCACGACGCGAGAACCGTCGGCCAGCTCCGCCTCGAGATGCAGCGAAGCGTCGGTGATCGGTCGCACGACGCCCCGGGCCCTCACCAGGCGAGCCACGAAGGAGATCACGGCCACGACATCCCGGTCGTTTTCCAGGTACCCGCCCGCCAGGACGAGGTTGCCGATGCTCGCGCCGCGAAGATCGAAAGCCGCGGGCATCCGCTCACGGAACCACTCGAGGTGCTTGCGGACCAGATGGCGCGCGGGCTCGAGGATCGCGGCGACCAGGGGATGGTCACCGGCGATCATCCCCTGGAGCTCGGCGATGAGATCTTCCTGGGAGGCAGCGACGTCGAGACGATTCGCGAGCAACTCGTGAATCTCGGGATTGCCCCGCGCCGTCTCATCCGCCAATGCGAGCACTCGATTGCGAACGTCTCCGACTGAGAGCATGTCAAACGCGTCGCGAAGTTTCGCCGAACTGCCGCCGGAATCGAATGGCGTGATCAGATGGACGGTGTTGTGCGTGTAGCTCTTGACCACGCGGGTCAAGGGACGCATCGCCGTGCCGCCCGTGAGAAAGAGCAACTTCGGTCCCTGTTCGGGCACCCGTGCGCAACGCGCGACGCGGTCAGCGTCGGGCAGGGCTTTCGAACGGGCGGTAGGGAAGCGTTCCTTCACTGCGGCAACGTCAGCGTAACGGCGTGAGCGGGTGTTGCCAATCGCTCAGTCGACCTTGCGGCTGGCGCGGAGTCCGCGCGCGCGGTCGCGATTCCCCGCTAGATCCTTCGAACGCCAGCTCGGCAACGCCCGGCTGGCGACGTCCCGGTAGCTTCCGCCCCTGACGACGCGCATCGCCGTGCCAACATCCTGCCGCTCCCCGGTCCCGGGTGCAGCGGGTCGACCATAGGGACCGAAGGAATCGAGGCACCATTCCTCGACATTGCCGAGCATGTCGTGCAACGCGAAGCCGTTCGGCGAGTAATTGCCGACCGGGGCGTGGATCGTGTAGCCGTCGTTGAAGTCCGCGGGTTCACCGATGAACTCACGCCTGGCCGTGCGATCCAGCACGTTGGCGGCGGGACGGCGCGCGAACTTGAGAAAGCTCTCGGCGTCGCGAATGTCGCGGCGTGCCGCGCCGCCCCAGCACGCGTACTCCCACTGCGTTTCGGTGGGCAGATTCAATCCAAAGCGACGGAGCAACTGCCGGCTCTGCGGCCAACTCACGCTCTCGACCGGGTGGCGTCCCGTCACGATGTGCGAGGCGACTTCGCTCCCGGGCTGATACTCGCTGGGACTCGAGAACCCGATCAGGTTGAGCCACTGAGCCTGTGTCAATTCGTGCTTCGCCATGAAGAAGGAAGCAAGTTTCAGCCGTTCGCCATTCCAGTTCAGGGTGCGGCCAGGGATCAGGACGAAGACGATGCCGGGGAACGACTGCGCAACGAGCGTTCCCCGGTAGCGACGGGATACATTCGCAGGCGGCGGAATCGGCGTGGCATCGGGCTTGGCGTTGGTCGCGGACACCCACGCCGAGCGTGGATGATAGAACTCCCACAACCCCGTGTCGGGGTTCTTGCCGAGAGGGACGAGGCCTGGCTGGGGGCGCAGATCGAGTCGCGTTCCCGCGTAGAGACGGCTCGCGGTAGAACCATCCGCCGCCTTGATGCTCGCGCGCGCCAGCGCCCAGGCGATCTGGAGGTTCGGTCCGGACATCGTCATCTCGCCGACCTCGCGCGTCCACTTCGACTCGCGCCGCACACGGGCGAGGATACCGGTACGTCCCGTGAACCGCGCGAACTCGGCTTCGAGTCGACGCAGACGCGCGAGCCGAAGCACGGCGCCCATTTTCTCTGCGTCTACGATCCATGCGCGCAGCGTCGCCCGTTGTGCGACGACGGACTCGGCCTGACGCAGCCACTTCTCGATCGGCTTGATCCCGACCCGCCATCCCGGACTGAGTTGCCCGGCAGCGTCTTGTACATCGCGTAGGCGCGCAGCGAGCGCGAGGTCCGCGAGGGCAGCCAGCGTCTTCTCCATTGTTCGTCGACGCTCGCTCTCGGCGCCGCTGCTGGTTTCCAGTTCGGCGGCGTTGTCTTGCAATCGCTGCAGGGTCGCGGCCTGACTCTTGATCAGCTTGCCGCTGGCGTTCGCGCGCTCACGCTGCTTGTCTGCTTCGGCGGAGAACTTCGCGACGTCCTTGCTCAGCTTGTCGACGTTCTCCTCCAACCGGCGAACGTCCTCATCCTTCGCATTGACTGCATCGGTAGCAGTTCGGGCGAGTTTGCCCTGCTTCGCTGCCTCCGCCTCGTTGGACGCCGCCCGCGACTTGGCATTCGTCGCGATCGCGAGTTGGTTGCGGGCATCCACCGCGTAGCGCCACACGAAGAAGATGCTCACGACGCCCATGCACGCGACGAGCCCTGCGGCCATGAGCTGCACGCGGTACCTGCGGACGAACCGGGTAAGTCGATATTTGGCTCCGGGCGGCCCCGCCTCCACTGGTTCGTGGCGCAAGTACCGGCGAAGGTCCATCGCCAACGACGTGGCCGAGTCGTAGCGCTCGTCCTGTTCCTTGGCCATCGCCTTCATGACGATCCGATCGAGGTCGCCTTGCAGCGTCTTGCGCAGCCCCGCGGGCGAGAGCTTGCGGCTCTGAGCGCGAGCCGTCGTGCCGTGCTCGGTAGCCGAGACCCTGGAACTCGGGCGACCGGGGTCGCCCTCCTGGATCAACCGATAGACCTCCAACAGCCCGGCGCTTCGCAACTCGAGACTCCGGAACGGAAGGACACCGCTCAACAACTGGTACAGGATGACGCCGAGTGAGTAGATGTCGGTCCGCGTATCGATCGCCATGGCATCCCCGCGCGCCTGTTCGGGGGACATGTACTGCGGCGTGCCGATGATCTTGCCCTGTTCGGTGTAGAGCGACCTCGCGACCGTGCCCTGGTCGGTCGCTCGGGCGAGACCGAAGTCGATGATCTTCACGACGGGCTGTGGTCCCTCGCGCGTGCAGAGGATGTTCGCCGGCTTCAGGTCGCGGTGCAGGACACCCTTTTGGTGCGCGTGCTGCACGGCCATGCAGATCCGCTGGAAGATGTGGATTCGACCGATGACGGAGAGTTGATGCTCGTCACAGAACTCGGAGAGCGAGACGCCGCGTGCGTACTCCATGACGAAGTAGGGCTGCCCGTCTTCGCTGACGCCCGCGTCGAACACCTTGGCGATGCCAGGGTGGTTCATCACGGCCAAGGCTTGCCGTTCGACTTCGAAGCGAGCCAACACATCCTCGCTGTTCATCCCGAGCTTGATGACCTTCAGCGCCACGTCTCGTCGCACCGGCTCCGCTTGCTCCGCGAGGTAGACCACGCCCATCCCGCCGGATCCCAGCGTCGCGAGGACCCGATAGGGTCCGATGTGCTCGGGTGGTTCGTTCCACTCGAAAGAGTGTTCGTCCGAACCGACCGTGACCGTGACCGGATCCTCTGCCGTCAGGCCTGCGAAGCGCTCGCGCAACGCCTCCGCGTGCTCCGGGTGTCGAGACGTCAACTCCGCGAGCCGCTCCTCGCGTTCCCCGGGGTTAGCACCCACGAGAGCGTCTGCCAGCGCGTCTTCGAGGTGTTTCGGCAGGGGCGGTCCGGACATGGGACAGATCACTGTAGCCGGGAAGTACCGCTTGGGTCGATCTGAGTTCGGATCTGCACCCGCCTCGCGATCTCCGTTATCGTCCCTCCATGAGAGTTAGCCTCTGTATCTGTCTCGCGATCACGCTCACCCTGGCCACTACCGTCCCGGCCCAACACACCCCGGCTCGGGTCGCGATCTACAAGGGTGTCGGCGTCTGGGCGAACGAAGGGGAACGGGCGCTGCCGGCAGTCCTCGAGTGGCTGGGCGCGACGTATAGGTGGGTATCGGCGCGCGACATCAACACCGGCGCGCTGAACAAGTTGGGGAAACCAGCATTCGATTTGTTGATCGTCCCGGGCGGCTGGGCTGGCGACTACATCAGCCGCGTCGGTGGATGGTCCGGGCAAGGTCCAGGCGACGATGAGGTGCGCGCGTTCGTCGCCGGTGGCGGGGGCTACCTCGGATTCTGTGCCGGGGCGTTCGCAGCCGCCACCACGACGCGCTGGCTCGGTCGGAACATCGCCTACTCCTGGAAGCTGTTCGACGGCGTCGCCGAGGGACCATTGCCATGGAACCGACTGCTCGGTCCCCTCCTGCGTGCCGGACACGGCACCGCCGCGCTCGATCTGAACGCACCCGAACTCAAGGGACGCGGCCTGCCGGCGACGGTGCGGCCCATGCTCTACGGCGGGCCACGGTTCATCCTTCGGAATCCAAAAAGTCCACCCGCCTCGTACCGGGTGCTCGCCAAACACGGCGAGGACAACTCCGCGGCCATCGTGTCCTACCGCTATCCGAATGCGAACGGCGGACGTGTGGTGTTGAGTTCGTTCCATCCCTCCGTCCTGACCGGGGACGGTGCCCTCTTCGACCGCGACCACGACACGTTCACCGCGGTCGGCGCTGTCGCGGACCCCGACGGACACGCTCCGGACTGGCGACTCGTGGCAGCACTGATCGACGTCGCGCTGGGTCGTGCGGCACGCAAGGCTCCGGCGCTGCCGCGTGCCGCGGGTTGGGTGTCGCTCCCGAGCGTCCTCGGACTCGGTCGAGGCAACGCGATCACGTTGACTCAGGGCAACTCGGGCGGTGCAGAGTTCGCGCTCGCGGCATCGCTCTCTACCGTTCCCGGCACGAGGATCGCCACGGGCGTGATCTTGCCGCTGACCGTGGACACGGTGTTGCTCGCGAGCCTCCAGACCCCCAGCGTGTTCGCGGGGTTCTTCGGTCGCCTCGACTCAAAGGGCAAGGCGACTGCGACTCTCAACGTGCCTGCGATCGTCAGCCTTCGCGGTACCCGCCTGCACTTCGCCTTCGTCACGCGCGACGCGAGCGGCTGGCTCGCGACCTCCGCGCCGGCGAGCGCGGCTATCTTCTAGTCACGAGTTTCCATAGATCGATTCGCCGCGACCAGACCAGCCAGACGACGACGCCGAACGCGGCGCCGCCGATGTGCGCGGCGGCTGACACGGACGACCGACCGAGGTACTGCATGGTTGCCCCTACCCCCTGCTCGGCGAGCCAACACAAACACGCCACCCTGGCAGAGATCGTGAGGTATCGGTATCTGATGACGAGACCGATTCGATTCTTGGGAAAGGCGAGCGCGTAGAACACCAGGACCGCGGAGATGCCGGCGCTCGCGCCGACCAGCACGACCTCCGGTCTGGAAGTGA
>CAYYAQ010000039.1:0-36846 GCA_964469555.1 uncultured candidatus Brocadiaceae bacterium
GGCCAGCGTTGTCCAGCCGTAGTACCGGCTCGCAGCCTGGCGACCCTTGCTCCCGCGACCGTGCAGCATCAGCACCAGCGGCACCTTCTTCTTCTTGGACTTCTTGTAGCCCCTCGGGACGTGAAGGACGTAGGCGCGCTTGGTGTTGCCGATCTCGATCTCGCGGTCCGTGGTCCCGGACTTCTGCGCGACGAGGCACGCGGGGAGAAAGAGAACCGTGAGGAGCAGACGGCGGGAGTAGTCGTGCATGATGGTCAGGTCCGTTGCGGGGCGGCAGTCGAACGCCCCCTATTGTCCCGGCGCGAGACCTGCGGGGACCAACGGTTTTGTCCCGAGAATGAATCTCTGGCCCGAGACGGTCGGCCAGATCGCGTGCGGTGGGGACAACGCCTGGACGGAAGTCGTGGCCGGGAGGCGCTGGCGGTTGCCGGATTCCAACAAGAGGTCAAGGGCAAGACTCTCGGCGCTCTCGTCGGCATGCCGCATTCCCTGGGTCACATCATCTCCTCCAAGCTCTTGGGGGCGTCCATGGTCGCCATCCCTTCGGTTGTCTTCTTTTGCATCGGAGTCCTGTGCAATCCGGATGACTTCGGGTGGTTCATGCAGGATGTCGTGAGCGAACCCGGAGCCTGGTTCTTCCTCTCCCAGGTCGTGCTCTGCCTGGTCCTGACCACCTTCTACTCCTTGCGTGTCATGCGGGGAGCGTTCGCGTTGGCTGTCGCGACGTTGGCGCTCGGCAATATGATCTACTGGATGGGTGCGACCGCGATCTCGTTCGGCAGCATGGACCCCGATCCGCTGGCCGGATTTGGATTGATCCTGTCGGCTGGTCTGTGCGTCGTTCTCGCGAATGCGACCGTACGTCGCATTCGCGATGTGGCGTCCGAAGAGTGACGCGCTACTTCAGTCCCAGCAGCTTGACGTGAAATACGAGTGTCGCGTCAGGACCGATCCTTCCGTCCGGTGTTCCTTTGGGGCCGTAGCCGAGGGCGCTGGGGATCACGAAGAGGAAGGAGTCTCCCGGCTTCATGAGCTGAAGTCCTTCGGTCCAACCCGGGATGACCTCGCCGACGCGAAACTCCGCAGATTGGCCTCTCTCGAAGGAGCTGTCGAACAGCTTGCCGTCATGCAGCCAGCCGGAGTAGTGGACTTCGACCATTCTACCCATGCGGGGCGTCGCGCCTTTCCCGTCGCCGCGCGCGATCACTTTGTACTTCAAGCCGCTCTTCGTCGTGGTCAGCTCCGAGTCCTTGGGGAGTTGGAACTCTGGGGTGGGGATGGGCTTCTTCATGCTCGTGAGTTCAAGGCGCCAGATGGTGTTGAACCGGAGCATGCGCGGCGGCGTCATCGTGTCCGGGACCTCGATCCGCATTACGTCGCCGATCTTCATGAGTAGCAGTATCTCGTCCAGGAACTTGTGCTCCGCCCGTCCAACAATCACGGGCATGATGCCGACGAGGTCCGAGCCTGCGATGTACGTTCCGTCGGCCTTCCAGAAGTCCCACTTCAGCTCGCACCTGTAGCTCTTGCCGGGGTGCTCACCCTTGCCTTCGGCGAGTCGCTCGTACAGAAGGCCGGACTTGGTCGACGTGGACACCTTCTCATTGCCGGGCGGAAACTTCGCGGCCTTGTTGTGATCGATGAGCTTGATCTGCCAAACCGAGTCTTCGGGCATCCGGGCTGCCTGGTCTACGGGGACGAGGATTCGCCACACGGCGCCCGTTTTCATCATCGGTAGGACTTCCGTGAAGAACGGGTGGGAGAGGCTCTTGATCGGAGCCTTCATCGTCCGTCCGAACTGTGAGGTCGCGGAGAGTAATTTACCCTTGACCGTCCACGCCGTGTACTCGATCTCGACGACATCTGCGACGTCCGGGCTGGTTCCCTCGCCCACCTCGTAGATTTCGTACTTGAGGCCGGACTTGGTTACCTTGGTGTTGTCCGAATCGCCGTGCGCGAAGTCCATGCGCTTGGGTCGGTAGGTAAACTCGACCAACTCGATCTCGAAGATCATCGTGGAGTTCGGCGGGATGCGGCCCTTTTGCCCGGCGGCTCCGTACGCGAACTTCGGCGACGCGGTCATCTTGATCTTCCCGCCCTTGCCGAGGAACGTCGGCGCAAAGTTGACGGCGAAGATGCCGCGCGTGCTGCCGACATCCACCGTGATCGGACCTGTAGCCGCTGTCGAATGAATGAATGTCCCGTCGCTGAGCCACTCCGTGAAGTGGATCTTGGCGGAGTCACCAGTGTCTGGTTTGAGCCGGCCCGTTCCGGGTTCGAGGATCGAGTAGACCAGACCGGAGTCGTGCTTGACGACAATCTTGTCCGCTGGAATGGTCGGATGGGGGGCCTGTTTCGTGGTCTCCCCCTGTGCGGGAAGGGCGACACCCAGTGCCGTGGTGCAGGTGAGAATGGCGAGGGCGAGCCTGCCGCGCAGTGTTTCGGTCATGTCTCGAATCCTAGGGTTGCCCTTGAGGGACTGCAACTTGCGGGCCGAGAGACGCCCGCCGGCGGCCCGGATTGTGATTCGGGGCCAGGATGGTGCGAACGAGAATCGGTTCTCAATGTTCCAATGTTTGCGCTGTGTGGCGTCTTGCGAGGTGAGAGTTTGGATCTAACCGTCGGATCTGCCGGCGGTATAGCGGCTTGCCCGGGCGGTGGATCCCGGCAGACGGGAGAAACTTGGCCCGCGACAGACTAGATTGCGGACATGGACGACATTGCAGCCAACACGTCGGAACTCCTGGATCTCGAATCCCGGTTCAGTGCCCACAACTACCACCCGCTGGACATCGTCCTCAACCGGGGTGAGGGAGTGTGGGTGTACGACGTCGAGGGGAAGCGTTATCTGGACTTCCTCGCGGCCTATTCGGCGGTCAACCAGGGGCACAACCACCCGCGCATCATCCAGGCCCTGATCGCCCAGGCGAAACAACTCAGCCTGACGTCGCGCGCCTTCCGCAACGACCGGTTTGGCCGATTCTGCGAGAAGCTCGCGAAGCTGACGGGCTACGAAAAGGTGCTCATGATGAACGCCGGCGCAGAGGCCGTCGAGACCGCTGTCAAGGCAGCCCGAAAGTGGGGCTACACCGTGAAGGGGATCCCGCAGGACCAGGCGGAGATCTTCGTCTTCGACGGCAACTTTCACGGGCGGACGACAACGATCGTCGGGTTCTCCACCGATGACGACGCGAAGGCTGGCTACGGTCCGTTCACGCCGGGTTTCAAGGTCCTTCCGTACGGCGACATCGACGCGGTCCGAGAGGCGATGCACGACAACGTGGCCGCGATTCTCGTGGAGCCGATTCAGGGTGAGGGTGGTGTCATCATTCCGCCCGACGGATTCCTCGCCGGGTTGCGAGAGACCTGCGATTCTGGAAACGCGCTGTTGATCTGCGACGAGATTCAATCCGGGCTGGGGCGGACCGGTGAACTCTTCGCGCACCGGGCGGCGGGGATTCGTGCGGACGCCGTGACGATCGGCAAGGCGCTGTCCGGCGGAGTCTACCCCGTGTCCGCGTTCCTCGCGGACGACGCGGTGATGGATGTGTTCCAGCCGGGTACCCACGGCTCGACGTACGGTGGCAATCCGTTGGCCTGTGCCGTCGCGGAGGCGGCGCTGGACGTGCTTATCGATGAGGATCTCCTCGGTCGCTCGAAGGAGTTGGGCGCGTGGTTCCTCGAACAGGTTCGCAATCTGAACTCGCCACATATCAAGGAGGTGCGCGGGGCCGGGTTGTGGATCGGCGTCGAATTGCACCCCGAGGCGGGTGGCGCGCGCGGCTTCTGCGAAGCCCTGATGCAAAAGGGCATGCTCTGCAAGGAGACGCACACCCACACGATCCGTTTCGCCCCGCCCCTCGTCATCAAGAAGGACGAGCTGGAGTGGGCCATGGAACACATCGCCCAGGTTCTGTCCTGAAACTCCCGATCAGGTTCGCAGGAAGGTGAGCTCGTGCTTGTTATGGCCGAGATGGACGAGCCGCGAGCCGGGGATCGCCTGGAATCGCGCCGCGGACGCGTGGTCGGTTTCGCCCTGGAACTTGACGGTGCAGATCATCTTGGGGCACGCGTCGAGCCACTTGTGCACGAGTTTCAGCAGGCGGTCGGGATAGCACGCGACGTCGCAACACAGCCAGTCGATCGGGCCGAGCGAACCAGGGTCTATCGAGAACGCGCTCTCCTGCCGGAACTGTACGTTTGGGAGAGACGCGACGGCGGGGTCGAGCGGAGCCTTGTCGACGCTGATGACTCGCGCACCCGTCTTCTGCAAGACCCAGGTCCATCCGCCGGGGCTGCTGCCCAGGTCCAGGCAGGTATCACCTGGTCCGGGGGTCTCCCCGATGGCGGTCAGGGCTTCGAACAACTTCAGATACGCGCGATTCGGCGGGCTCTCCCGATCCTCCACGAATCGGACCTCTCCGTTTGGAAACGGACTCGAACAGCGTGGCGCCGCGAGGATCGTGTCCCGGTCCAACAAGGTCCATGAACCGAGCGGAGCATCGGGCGGGAGATTGGGAAAGACGATCGGCTTGGCGCTGACGTGCGGCAACTTGTCGGCGATCAGCGTGGCGCGCCGATGGTGGTCGAACGAGTAGAGTGACCAATTGCGCTGCATCGCCCGGAGCTCGCGGGCCCCATGCCCGATGGATTCGATCGTGATGCGCCGGGGCTCGTGCCAGACGTTGGCGGCCCACGCCACGGAACGCGCGGGGCCCTCGGCGAGCAACAGTCGGTCGTACGTCTCGACCACGCCGCCGAGTTCGTGACGCAGTTGCTCCACGTACCCGCTGGGCGCGAGGTACGCGGTGCAGGAGTCGTTCGTCGACATGCGTCCATCCTAGTGGGGTGGGTCGCCACCAGAAGAGCAGGCCGGAAATGCGGGACGGATCTTCGCGACGTGTGGACATGCACCCGGCGCGGGGCTACTCATGATCGCCATGGGCCCAGCGGCGATCGACGCCCCGTATCTGCTCTTCCTCGGCGACGTCCCTGGTGGAACGTACGCGAAGACCGCCACCGGGATCGTCCACTGGCGTCCGGAGTCCTGTTCTGGAGTCTGGCGATTGAATGACGGGGACCTCCTCGGGCTCCCGGCGCAGACGCCCGAGGAGGCCGTCGCCGCCGGCGCGCGAACGCTGGTCATCGGCGTCGTCAACTCGGGTGGAGTGTTGCCTGAAGACTGGATCGTGGCGCTGCGCCGCGCACTCGACGCGGGTCTGGACATCGCGAACGGACTGCACACACGCTTGCGCTCGATTCCCGAGCTGGCTGACGCTGCCCGGCTGCTGGGCCGGCGACTGCACGACGTGCGCTATCCCGAGCGGGTATTCCCCGTCGGCACTGGTCGACGACGTCCGGGCAACCGCCTCTTGACGGTCGGGACGGATTGCTGTGTCGGCAAGATGTTCACCGCGTTGACCCTCGAGCGCGATCTTCTCGCGCGGGGAGTGAAAGCGACTTTCAGGGCGACTGGACAGACCGGCATCTTCATCGCCGGGTGTGGTGTCCCCGTCGATGCCGTCGTCAGCGATTTCGTATCCGGCGCCGCCGAAGAGCTCAGCCCTGATGCCGACGTCGATCACTGGGACCTCATCGAAGGGCAGGGATCCCTGTTCCATCCGTCGTTCGCGGCGGTGAGCCTCGGATTGCTGCACGGCTCGCAGCCGGATGCGATGGTGATGTGTCATGTCGCGGGAAGGACGATCGTGGAGGGAGCCGGGACGCCGATTCCAACGCTGAACGACTGCATCGCCGCGAACGAAACTGCGGCGCAAGTCGTGCGGCCCGGGTCGAAGGTCATCGGTATCTCCCTGAACACTGCAAGCCTCTCTGCACAAGACGCGGCCAGTCAGATCGCGGAGACGGAGGACGCACTCGGTTTGCCGGTGGGGGATCCCGTGCGGACGGGTCTCGGCAGCATCATGGATGCGATTCTCGCGGACGACCCGTAGGGAACCGCTAGACTTCCCGCATGCGCCTAACCCCCATCCTGATCCTGCTGGTGCAGGCCTTCGCTGACAGTTCGACGAACGCGCAGATCAAACTTCCCCGTCCACTGTCGGGCACCTACACCGTCGATCCGAAGGGCACTGGCGACCGCGCGTTCCTCGACGTCGCGTCAGCTGTGCGGTACCTCTCGCTCGTCGGTGTCGCCGGCGAATTCGAGTTGCGAGTCGCGCCCGGGGAGTACAAGGGCGCGCTCACATTCTTCCCCGTTCAGGGCTTGAAAGAGGACCAGAAGATCGTCATCCGGTCCACGGGACAGGGCAAGGTCATCCTCACTGCCGAAGGGACCATCGTCTCGTTTCAGGCCGGCACGAAGAACATCGTGCTCGACGGGCTGACGTTCGGCGATAGCGGTAGCTCTCCGACCATCCAGGCCACGGGGCGGTGCACAGACATCGAGATCCGCAATTGCCTGTTCACCGGGGAGACGGGTGGCAATCGCGTCATCGAGATTCAGGGAAACCAGACCTCTCGCCGGTGGAATATCCACCACAACAAGTTCGAGGTGACCGGCAACGGGAGTTACGGGATCTACACGCAGGCGACCTACCAACTGCGCATTCACCACAACGAGTTCGTGTGCGACAGTTCGCGCGAACCGATCAGCATCTGGAATGCGAACAAGTCCGAGTCGAGTGTGCACGATAATGTCTTCCTCGGTTCGGTCAGAGGAAGAGGATGCGCGGTGCGGCTCGACGTCAGTGGTCACGACGTCGACGTCGTCAACAACCTGTTCATTTTGGAACTCGCCAACAACAACGACGCGGTCATCCGGAGCCAAGGTCTTCGCAACGGAACGCACAATCGAATCCGGCACAACGTGTTCATCATTCGCGGAGCAGGAGCAGCTGTGAGGACGCGTGGACCGATCGGGCTCGATCACAACTTGTACGCCATGCAAGAGGGTGGCGTCGGCATGACGAACAATGACGTGCACGAGTCCCTCGAGGAATGGCAGGCGGCGATCGCGGAGGGGTTTGCTGTCGACGAAATGGCTGATCAGAACAGCGGCGAGGCGGAGCCGAAGTTCTTCAAGCGGTACGCGCAGTTGATGGAGCTGTTTCACGAGTTCGACGACGAAACCGACTCGGAACTCGACCCGGATGATTCCGAGGTGAAGGCCATCGCCGCGGACAAGGCCCGCGAGAAGCTCGATGCGAACAGCGAGATCCGGTATCTGCTCAAGGTGCTCGGCGAGACGGATCCCGTGGCGATTCGACTGGCCATCAAGCGATTGGAAATACACGGGCGCAACGCCATTGTCGCTGTTCCAAAGCTCGGCAAGCTCTGTTCTCACAAGCACGCTGCGATCCGCGCGGATGCCGCGGAATCCCTCGGTCGAATCAGGATCGGGGCGGAGATCGTCATCCCCGAGTTGATCAAGATGCTCGACGAAAAGGACGAACGCGTGCTGCTGGCGGTGGTGAAGACGCTGGGCAGTTTCGATCACCTGGCGATGAAGGCGGCGCCGCGTCTCAGGCAGCTCGAGAAGCACGGCCTCGAGACCGTCAAGACAGCGGCCGAAGCCGCGCGGAAGGCGGTGCTCGGCGAGGATACCAAGAAGTAGGAGGCTCTTGACCGGTCGTGACCGTGCGGATATCGGAGAAGGCGTCTTGCTCGAGCCGCGCGAACTCCAGGGCATGTCGTCGTCCATTCCCAAGAGCATGTAGTGGCCAACGGACAGGGTGTTGACGTCCGTCGGTAGCGTCACCGCGGCAGCCTTCCCCGCTTGCTGAAGCGGCAAACCGGAGTCGTCGCGGCACGCCGCCTTCGACCCAGTGCGTGTGCACGCCGGTGGCCTGGTGACTCTCAGCATGCCCGACCAGGTCAATGCGCTGGGCGTCAGCGGGAGCGAGGGTGGCGTCGAGGCCGCACAACCAGAGGAGAGCGGGCGAGGGGGGGTCGCATGTGGAGGTCCGGTGACCCGGCAGGGGTGTTGACATCGTAGCTGCACCCGGGCGTCTCTGAAGGTCCACAGTTGGATGGAACCCGGGTTTCCTCATCCAGTAGGAGTCGGGCCTTCCGCTGTGGGACGCGACTCATTCTCCGGGCCGCCCTTGTCAGAGACCGCCGCCTACGTTGTCATGGACCGGTAAGACCAATGCGAACTATCGTCTGGATCCCTGTTGTGTTGTCCTTGCTCGCGGCTCAGTCGTGCGTGCAGGACAAGTCCGTCGATTATCGAGCAGTCCCGGATAGCGGGCGGACGGCGTCGAGACCTTCAGGGAAACCGATCCCCAAAACGTCGGTGGATCCCGCCACTGCCAGTAGCGCCCGAGTTAAACCGATGTCCGACGAAGAGATACCCAAGACCGCCGAGGGTTGGCGGAAGATCCTCAGCGCCGACCAGTTTAGCGTCCTTCGCGACCACGGCACGGAGCGAGCGTTCACCGGTAAGTACTGGAACAACAAGAAGAGCGGCGTCTACGTCTGCGCCGGCTGCGGCGAGCGCGTGTTCGATTCCGCGACAAAGTTCGAGTCCGGAAGCGGGTGGCCCAGCTTCTTCAAGCCCGCTTCCGAGAAGTCTGTCGAGATCCACCTCGACGAGAGTCTCGGCATGTTGCGCAAGGAGGTGCGCTGCAAGCGGTGCGGATGCCACCTCGGCCACGTCTTCGACGACGGACCACGACCGACTGGCCAGCGCTACTGCATCAACTCCGTCTCCCTGAAGTTCCAGGAAGAAACGGACGCCAAGAAGTAGCGGAGTCCACCGCGCGGGGAGGATTCCTCACTCTCCCCGGTTATTCGGACGAGTCGGTTTTCACCCCTAGATCGATCTCGTCGAGTTCCCGGAGGAGCCGTGCCACGGGGATCGGGTTCGAACTGCCGTCCACCTTGATCGCGCAGGGGATGCCTGTGGATCCTTCGCGGGCGAGTTCGGTGGCAAGTTCACTGAGCAGCGCGTGCTGCGATTGGACATCCAGTTGTGAGGTGATCGACTCGTGGTCGTTTTGAGAATCCATACGAGGTGTGTCTTCGGTCGAACGCCCGGGCGAAGTGAAACCGTTTCTGGATAACCTCGTGGCCTTCGATTGCACTCGCTCCTGGACAACAACATGGCTGTCTCGAACCCCAACCCGTTGCTTGCCGCGTTCGTTGGCGCGGTCCTGACCCCGACTTTCTCTGCGGCGCAGGAATCGACCGACGGAATCCGGTGGATGACTGACCTCCCTGCCGCGGAGGCCGCCGCCGCGAAGAGCAAGAAGCCGATGCTCCTGGTCTTTCGTTGAGAGTCTTGAAAGGAGTGCCGCTCCCTGGACGGACAGTTGGTTCGTCCGAACGCCGATTTCGTCGCAGTCGCAAAGAAGTTCGTCTGTGTCCGAATCGTCGATATGCAGGCGGTGGACATCAACCGCTACCGATTCGACTTTGATCTGACTCTCGCGGTCCTTCTCGCGAACGCTGACGGCACGATCTACCATCGGTACGGGGGAAGGACGCACGACGACCCACTCGCCTGGATGTCGCGAAAGACCCTCATCCGCGTCATGCGCGCGACAGTGCACGAGCACGCGCTACACGAGAAGAGTCCAAACGACAAGAAGGCGGTGCCACGACGCACGGTGTATGACATCGAGACCTTCCGCAAACGGATGGACCGCAAGCCGAAGCGACCGAGCTGCATCCACTGTCATACGATCCACGAGGCGCAGGTTCGCGATCGCATGGCTTCCGGGCTATTTAGCAAGGACAGCATCTGGATCTGGCCCGCCCCCGCGCGTGTCGGATTGACGCTGGACGTCTCGGATCAGGCTCTGATCCGCACGGTGATCAAGGGCTCGGTCGCGGCAAAGGCGGGTCTGAAACAAGGTGATCGTCTCGTGAAGGTTGGTTGGCAGAAGATCCTCACGATCCACGACCTGCAGTGGGTGCTGCAACAGACTCCGTTCACAGGCGGCGAGCTTGGGGTGCTATACCTCCGCGCCGGGGATCCCGAGCCGAGGAGCACTACCCTCGCCTTGACCAAGGGATTCAAGCGCACCGACCCGCTGACCTACTCCTGGCGACCTTACAAGTGGGCTCTCCGCCCGGCGCCTGGATTCGGAGGTCCGGCGCTGGCAACAGCACAGAAGAAGGCGCTCGACCTGGATCCGAAGAAGTTCGCTCTTCGGGTCCAGTACATCGTCGACTGGGGTGACTTTCCTCAGCAGGGTCGGGAGAACCGCCGCAAAGGCCTGCGGAAAGGGGACGTGGTGATTTCTTACGCCGGGAAGGACGACTTCGCGACCGCGCCTCATTTCCATTCCTGGACCCGTCTGACCAAGAAGCGAGGGGACTCGGTGAAGATCGTGCTCCTCCGCGCCGGTCGGCGCCGGGAGATCGAAGTGACGCTGAAATAGAGACTCGCCAGAAGGATTCGAGATCCGGTAACCGACATCTCCTTCAGGACGCATCAGTACAGCGTACAATCGCGCCGACCGGTGGCAGCCCCGACCGGGTCAACTTCATAGGAACAAATGCGATTCGGATTCCTGACGATCGATTTGCTCGCCGGTGTAGTGGCCGTGACCGGGTCGGTGACCCAAGCGTCCGCCCAGCAGTCGACGCCGACACAGAACGCATCGGTTGTTTCGTTCGACGCAACCCGACCTCCGCGCGGCACGGTCGCGGATCTCAAGGGCGCACCCATCGGTGGGGCGTCCGTCTACTTCCGAACCGAACGCGGCACCCTCGATGCGATGCAGTGGCGTGACACGATTCTGCGCACCACGACACTGCCGCGGGTCCGCTCGAGCAAAGACGGCGAGTTCTTCGTGCCGCTCACGCACCTCCATCGCCTGTTCAGCCCGACCAGTGCCGGTCGGATCAGCCTCGTCGTGGAGAAAGAGGGTTACCACTCCTGGATCGAGCCCCTCACGGTCGGACTCCGCGGCTACCTGGGATCGAAGGTCGTCCTCCGACCGATCGTCGAGGCCGACCGATTCACCATCGAGGTCAAGAACCCCAAGCCCGGCATGCTGGTGCGCGTACACCGTTTCGGCAGCAACGTTCTCTCCGGCGTCGACTACGAGCAGTGGCTCGAGGTTCCGAAGTCCGGCAAGGTGAACGCCGCCATGTCGTTCGTGCCCTCGCCTATCACGTTTGGAGTTACGAGCAGTTTTGGCGTGCCTGTGGGCATCGAGGTCCAACTCGTGTTCCCCGGGCGCACGACCCGGCCCAAGTCGATCGAATACGGCCAGAAGACCATCGTCATCGGCGATGGGGTTTCGAGCACGCGGTTCGTGTGCGTACTGCAGCGCCGCGACGAGAAGAAGCTCGTCGAACCGCGGGGGCTCTACCGGTGTGCGGACCACATATCGCGGTGGTTCCCCGTCGATCCAGACAACGTCGTGGAGAGCACGTTCCTGCCACTCTTCGCGCTCGATGCGAAGGACTGCCTCGCGGCGAATGTTCGCTACATCGATCCAAGCGTCGAGAAGATCCTGTTGGATGCGGTGCCGAACGTGAGCGACCGCATGATCCAGCTGTGCGACGATGCGGGAGCGACGATCAACGACGCGCAGGTCTACTTCTTCGACCTCGAGAAACTCCCCGCGCACACCGATGGGCAGCGACTCGGTTCCGCGCGGGCGCGTCGCCGCTTGAATGTGGAGAAGGGTCGGATCGACCTCGGCGGGCGCGCACTGCCCGGCCCGGGATTCCTGTGGATCCACGCGCCCGGCTTCAAGGCGCATCTCCAGTTCGAGCCTCGGAAGATCGCGGGGACCGAGCGCATCAGCCTCGGGACTCGCAGGAAGAGCGGCAAGTTGCAACTCAAGGTCGTCGACGACGACGGGCGACCGTTGGCGGGCGTGCACGTCGGGCTGAACGGCAGGTCCACGGATTACGGTGCCCTGCTCTCTGGAATACCGCGAACCGGCGCGGATGGGATGGTGACGATCGAGCGCCTGCCGTCAGGCAATCATTCGATCCGGCTGTTCGGAGCTGGATTGACCGAGGTGCCGACGATGGTGCGGATGCGTGGCACCGAGACCGTCAACTTGAAGTCCACGCTGTCTCGCGTGAAGCCCTTTGCCATCCTCATCGTAGACGACGATGGCAAACCCATCCCGTTCCGGGCCGTGCAGACGTACGCGACGCACTTCAACAACACGGCGCGGCTGCTCCGCGCCGGGCGGAGCAACTTCACGGTCACGTCGGACAGTCTAGGGCGGATTCTCTACACCGATCTTCCCGAGGGAGCGATATCACGGATCACCGACCTGTTGAACCACCTCGTGCGCAAGGCGATGCCGCGAGTCGAAGAGGGTGAGATCAACAAGGTTCCCGTCGCGACTCTCGAGACGATGCTGATGCCGATTCCAAACGCCTCGGTGGTCCGGGAATGTCTGATGGCGGCGAATCGCACCAGCAACCGCACTTTGGTTGTGCGCAAGGGATGCGCCGTGATGCTCGTCCGGTTCCCCAAGGACCAGGACGACGCCACGCTGTCGATCTATCTGCGGGGAACGCCGCCGATCCGTCTCTCGGGCGAGATCGTCGCTGCGGCTCGCGAGAAGCAGGGGCCGGGAGGAATACTGTTCCTGGATCAGCGCAAGGAGACGCGCCACGTCAAACTCGAGTTCGCCAACCTCGGGGCAACGTCGGCAGAGGATGTGCGGATCGAACTTCCCGGCATGAACTTCGTTCGGAACCAACCCTACCTCTACGGCAATTCCGGGTTGCAGATTCGACCCGCGGGGAAGGGATTGTGGACCGTTGGCCTGCGGGACCAGGGCTCGTACGCGGCTCGGGTGATGCACCCGGAGTTCCTTCTGGGGAATCTCGATATTCCTTCGGGGGATGGTGGGAAGGCGAAGCCACTGAAGGTCGAGATGAAGCGGGGGGTTCCGATCGTCTTCCGGTTGAAGTCCTCGATCCCGCTGAAACCGAACTACCAATTCAACCTCTACGTGCACACGTCGACGAATCAGATGGTGCTGTATCAGCGGGAGAAACTCGAGGAATCGGATCTCCGCAAGATCGGCAAGGACCGATGGGAGTTGCGGTTGCCATTCGCCCTAGAGCCGGGGAAGTACTACTTCAGCGTCCGCGTCTACAACACGCAGCTGAACCTGTCGCGGCGGCTGTTCACCGTGCCCGCGGAAGGTCCGTTCGTCGTCGAGGTCAACAATCGCACGGTGCGCGGGCCAAAGTCATCCGTGATCGGCATCAAGGCCCTCACCATCATGATCGATCGGCTCCAGAGTAATGCAGACGCCCTTCGGAAGAGGGGCAAGACCGACGAGAAGAGCAAGGAGCGGCTCACCAAGATACTCAAGGGCATCGAAGCACAACTCAAGACGCACAAGAAGGAGCTCGTGAAGCTGCGTGTCGCAGAGGCGAAGGAAAAGGCAGAGAAGAAGAAGGAGGAGGCCGAAGACCGGCGGGAGTTGATCTTGAAGCGCGCGGAGGCGGAGAAAAAGAAGCAGGGACGATGACTGACGGCGCGGAGGCGAATGTTGTCGACCGTCGCGGACTCCGGATCTTCCACCGGGCCATCGTCCTCACGCTCGCGATCGAGGCCTTCACGATCGTCATGCGCTACGGGTTCGAGATGCAGTCGACGCGAGACACCGCGTCCACGATCGGCGTGCTGACATTCGGCTTGCGCATCCACCACGGTTACGTCGGCGTCGTCATGATCCTGTCGGCCTTGGTCACCGCCGCGCGATGGCCACGCCTGCGGCCTCATCTGCTCGTGTGGGGGGCTGCGCTCGTCTGCAGCGACCTCATTCACCACTTCCTCGTGTTGTGGCCGGTCGAGGGATCGCCCGAGTTCCACATCTGGTACGGCGAACCGACCGAGAGATAGCCCGCGAATCCTGTCGACTCGCGGCGCTCCCGCGGGAACACTACCGAAAGGAACATGGATCTGCACGGCAACCACATCGTCGGGGCTGAGGAATCAGCCGACGGTCGCGAGGAATTCTTCGGCGTGGATCCGGCGACTGGCCGGGATCTCGCCACTCCGTTCGTGGAAGCAACTCAGAGCGAGATCGACCGGGCTTTCGTCGCTGCTGATGAGGCGCACCGTGAACTGAAACAGGTCCCGTCCGGGAAACGCGCCGATTTTCTCGACGCGATCGCCGCGGGGATCGAAGCCCTCGGTGACGAGCTTCTCGAACGCGCGTCGCTGGAGACGGCGTTGCCCTTGTCGCGACTCGCCTCGGAGCGCGGGCGGACTTGCGCACAGCTTCGCATGTTCGCCGAGACAGTGCGGGAAGGCTCCTGGGTCGAGGCGAGCATCGACCACGCCCAACCCGATCGCAAGCCGATCCCGAAACCCGACCTGCGGCGCATGCTGATCCCGATCGGCCCCGTCGTCGTCTTCGGTGCGAGCAACTTTCCCCTCGCGTTCTCAGTGGCGGGCGGAGACACCGCGTCGGCGTTGGCTGCGGGCTGCCCGGTCGTAGTCAAGGGGCATCCGAATCACCCGGGCACGTCCGAATACGTCGGCGAGGTCCTCCGCGCGACGATCTCCGAGTGCAGGATGCCGAGTGGGACGTTGTCGCTGATCCAGGGCAAGAGGATCGAGACGGGTGTTGCGCTCGTCAAACATCCGAGCGCGAGAGCGGTCGGCTTCACGGGTTCGCTCACCGGCGGACGCGCACTGTTCGACGTCGCGACCGCGCGGCCCGACCCGATTCCGGTCTACGCCGAGATGGGGAGCACGAATCCCGTGTTCCTTCTCCCGAGCGCGTTCGATGGCGATGGCGCGACCAGTCTCGCCGCCGGGCTGCACCAGTCGGTCACCTTGGGGGTCGGGCAGTTCTGCACGAACCCCGGCCTGATCATCGCCATGAAAGGGGCGTCGACGGATTCGTTCCTGGCGAAACTCGGCGATCTGATGTCAGGCACGCCGGCTGGGACGATGCTGCATTCCGGGATCCGATTCGGGTACGAGGACGGCGTGGCCCGCATGCGGCACATCGACGAGGTCGAGGAGAAGGTGCAGGGTGTCCCGGATTCAGGTTTGGCGGAGGCCGATGGGCGGTGCCAGGTGCACGCCACACTCTTCTCGACCGACGCCGAGACCTGGCTCTGCAATCCGGTATTGGCGGATGAGGTCTTTGGGCCGACCAGCCTCGTCATCCAGTGCGAAGACGAATCACAGATGCAGCTCGTCGCCGAGAACCTGCCCGGGCAGCTGACGGCGACAATTCGCGGTTCGGTCGAGGAGCTGCGCGCCAAGCAGGAGCTTCTCGCGACGATCGAAGACGTCGCCGGCCGCGTGATCCTGAACGGATTCCCGACCGGCGTCGAGGTGTGTGATTCGATGCAGCACGGCGGACCCTATCCGGCGACGACGGACGCGCGGACGACGTCGGTCGGCAATGCGGCGATTCAGCGCTTCGCGCGACCCGTGTGCTACCAGGGTATGCTCACCGAGCTGCTGCCAGACGCATTGAAGGACGAGAACCCGCTCGGGATTCTCCGCATCGTCGACGGGAGAAAGACCCGCGAAGGCAAGGTGAAGTCGTGACGGGCGAGTATCTGAAAGGTCTATTAGGGCTCGAAGGTCAGATCGCAGTGGTGATCGGCGGGACAGGCGTCTTGTGCGGCGCGCAAGCGATCGGTCTCGGTCGGGCGGGTGCGCACGTCGTCGTGGCGGGTCGTGACGAGGAGAAAGGCCGTGTCGTCGTCGACGCGATCATGGAGGCCGGCGGAGCGGCGGAGTTCGCCGCGGTCGATGTGTGTTCGCGTGATTCGATTCAGGCTCTCGCAGACAATGCTGTCGAGACGCATGGCGGCGTGGACATCTTGATCAACGGCGCCGGCGTCAATCACGCGGGGAACTACCTCGAACTCGACGACGACGATTGGTCGCGAGTCCTGAGGGCGAACCTCGACGGGGTCCACCTGGGATGCCAGGTGTTCGGTCGGCAGATGGTGACACAGAACAACGGCGGTTCCATTCTCAACGTCGCCAGCGTCTCTGCGCACACTCCGCTGTCGCGGGTGTTCGCCTACTCTGCTTCGAAGGCCGCGGTCGTGAATCTGACGCAGAACGTCGCCCGCGAGTTCGCTCCACACGGTGTCCGCGTGAACGCGCTCTGTCCGGGGTTCTTTCCGGCCGAACAGAACCGCAAGATCCTCGACCCGGATCGCATCGCGAAGATCATGGCGCAGACGATGATGGACCGGTTCGGCGAGCCCGACGAGCTGATCGGCGCCACGCTGTTGCTCGTCTCGCGCCGAGCCGGCAGCTTCATCACCGGCTCGTCGATGTATGTCGATGGTGGCTTCACGGGCATGACGCTCTGAGGCGCCGCGCGCGCCGATCAGATCAGCTTGGTCTTGCCGGGGAGCGCGTATCCAGGGCTCTGGATCGGCGTCGCCAGCGTGAGGTTCTGCGGGTAGAGGTCGAGCTTGGACTTCTCGGCTGCGAACGTCCAGTCGACCCTCTTGCCGGTGTAGGCGGACATGCGGCCCATGATCGCAGTGAGTGAACTCTCGGCGGTCTGGCGCAGTTCGACGATCGGCTTCCCGGCGACGATGGAGTCGACGAGGTCCTTGTGCTCCTGCTTGTAGGCAGCACCGATGTTGCCCTTGATCTTGCTGATCGTCTTGCCGTCCGCGTCCGTGATCGTCGCCGTTCCGCTGAACGACCTGATCAGCGCCCTGCCGCCCTGACAGTAGATGACGTTGTCGTTCGATCCGTGCGTGCCTGCGAGTTGCCGACACTTGAACGAGACGAGCTTCTTGCCGGGATACTCGTAGTCGATGCTCATCGTGTCCCACATCTCACTGTCGGCGGGCCGGTAGAAACGACCACCCGAGGCATAGCACCTCTCCGGGGGGCCTTGCATCACCCAGTTCATGGCGTCGATGTTGTGGACCGCCTGCTCCGCGATCTGATCCCCGGACAACCAGACGAAGTGCATCCAGTTGTGGATCTGGTACTCCATGTCCGTCATGGCCGGCTCGCGCTTGCGGTACCAGATACCGCTGCTGCAGTAGCGCGCCGTCATGGCGATGATGTCACCGATGACGCCCTTGTGCAGTTTGTCGATCGTCTCCTTGAAGCTCGTCTGGCGACGATACTGGGTGCCGGTGACGATCGCGGTCCCCTGAGCCTTGGCCGCGTCGTGGGCCTCGCAGCAGATGCGATAGCCCGCCGGATCCACGCACACGGGTTTCTCGGCGAAGATGTGCTTGCCCGCTGCGACAGCCTTCTTGATGTACTCGGGACGGAAGCCGGGCGGCGTCGTCAGGAGCACGAGGTCGACGTCTTTACGTTCGAGGATCTTGTCGAGCCCTTCGAGGCCGCCGTAGATATCCTTGTCGGCGACCATCACGCGATCGCCAAACTGCTTGTTGCTTTTCAGGTGCTTGAGTTGGGCGGCCGCCTTGTCGCGATGGAGGTCCGCTACCGCGACGAGCTCGGTGTTTCCGTTCGCGACGAGGTTGTCACGCGTGGCGCCGGTTCCGCGACCGCCAGTGCCGACCACCGCGATGCGTATCCGGTCGTTGGGTGAGCGAGTCGGTCGCGTCGCTGCGCACCCCGTGGATGGAATGGCGGCGGTTGCGATGGCTGCTGCCGAGGCGGTCATCAGAAAATCCCGACGATTCGATTGCTGTGCTGGGTTCACGTTGGCTCGGTGTTGAGAAGGTTGCGTGACGATCGTGACTCTATACCGTCGCCGCGGACTGGGCGAGAGTGGAAAGTGTCACGGCAGCAGATCCTCCGCGATGGCTCCCGGGGACGGCACCACTATCCGCCGGGTCGTATGCCGCATCCGCTTTGCAACAGATGAAAGATCGGGTACAAGTCAATTGGCTACCCTGCCACACCGCGAACCAGATTCCACCATGCAGACATTCCGTGTGGGGCTTCGAAGTGCCCTTTTCGTCGCTGTCGCCAGCTCTTTCCTCGGGTCCGCCCTGTTTGCGCAGAAGGACCCAGGTACCTCGTATCGTCTCCGCATCCTCGATCCGGTGACGCAGCAGCTTCGCCGCAACCTCGAGGCCAGATTTGACATCGTTGCAAACGCCCAAGGAGGCTTGGACGTCATCGTCCTGCCCGAGGGCATGGCGGACTGGAAGCGCACGGGCATCAAGACGAAGCTCGTGTCGAGGGGTCGCCCTTACGCGGAGATGGTGCCGGAACTGGCGCCGGACGCGCGCTACTACACCGCCGCTGAGATCGTCACGAAGATCGATGGCTTCGTCACGAGCTACCCGCTGATCGCGAAGAAGATCGACTTGTCGACTCTGACCGGAGTCGGGAAGACCCACGCGGGGCGCACGATCTACGGGCTGAAGGTCTCCGACAACGTGGGTACGGACGAAGACGAACCCGCGATTCTCCTGGGAGCCCAACACCACGCCCGCGAGCTAGCGACGCCCGTCATCGTGTTCGGAGCGATCGACCGGATCCTGAAGGGGTACGCCACCAACGCCGCGCTCAAGGCGTTGGTAAACAACAACGAATTGTACTTCGTCGCGTGCGTCAATCCCGACGGCACAGACTACGTCTGGACCAACGACAACAACTGGCGGAAGAACCGTCGCCGCAACTCGAGTTCGAGCTACGGAGTCGACAACAACCGCAACTACACCTTCCTCTGGGGTCGCTGCGGTGCCTCTTCGACGACGAGCTCGCAGACCTACAAGGGGCCGTCTGCGGGCAGTGAACCGGAGACACGGACGATGATGGGCCTGCAGCGAATGCTGCGACCGGAGATCTACCTGGACTTCCACAGCACCGGACGCGAGATCCTGTTCACCTACGCGCCGTGCGCGACCGTAAACTCGACGATCCGGACCCTGATCGACCGATACATCAGCAGCCTACGTTCGCCGATGAGCTACGCCACCCGTGCCCCCTCCGCTTCCGGCGAGTCGCCCGAATTCCACTGGGCTGACGGCGGATGCATGGCGTTCCTGACGGAGACCTTGTCCCGCTCGTCGGGCTTCCAGCCCTCCTACACCGTGGCGGTGGCCGAAGAGGTCAGGGTCTGGCCTGGCGTCGAGCGAGCTCTCACGACGTGGAGGCCTGCGGTCCGAGGCCACGTCCGGTCGATCTACAAAAACCAGCCGATCGCTGCGACCATCCGCTACACGCCGAACCTCTTCGTGCACGGCGAGAAGGGTGCGAGCCGCGCGCGTGACGGTCGCTACTGTATGTGGTTGCCGATCGGGACCTTCGCGGTCACGTGGTCCGCGACCGGGTACCGGAGCGTCACGAAGACGATCCGCGTCACGTCGTACGACACGCCGCAGGCGCACGAGATCTTGATGATCCCCAACATGGCGACGCCCACGATCGCGAAGAGCGGCACGGATCGCATCGGCACGACGACGAGCCTGACCTATACGAGCACGAACGACGGCAATGAGACGTACTGGATCGTGATCGCCGCCGGTACGAGCCCGGGTATCGATATCGGTGGCGGTCGGAGCGTTCCGCTGAATGCGGACGCCGTGTTCCTGGCATCCCTGCGACCGGGAGTTCTCTTGAACAACAACACCGGGACGCTGTCGGCGAGCGGCAAGGCCACCGCGACCTTCCCGATCCCGAACATCCCCGCGTTCATCGGTCTCACCGTCTACGCGGGAGGCATCACGCAGAACAGCAACTACTTGAACTTCGTGAAGAACTACAGCGGCTCGATCGCCATCAAGATCAAGTCGTGACGCGCAGGCAGTCGTCGGGAGAACCGATCCAGAACCACACGTAGCACCGCGGTCCGTCCGACACGTCGGGTAGGACCGCGAACGCGCGGTGGTCGAAGCTGATCTCGACGGACCAGAGTTGCAGCTGCGCATCGACGCGGCGGCCCCCGAAGAGCGGTCGACCGCCCAGAGCCGGATGCCGATCGTCGAGGGCGAAGAACGTCCGGTAGCGCTTTTCCGCCAGCGCCTGCACCCGATTGGGCAACGACGCGGTGCGCTTGACGAAGTCCCACGTCCGCAGGCTGCGCACGCCGTTCCGGCTGTCGTCCGGATCGATCTCCTGGGTCTTGCCGTCGGCGAACTCACTGCTTGCCGTCGTCCCGAGGTGGTGCACCGCGGGGGGCAGGAGGCCGTGGTCCAGTGCCTCCAGCGCGACGAGCGCCGCATAGGTCTGGCGGAACGCCAATGCGTTGCGCACGGTGAGTCGGTCGACCACCGCCGTGTCCAGCTGACTGACCAGGCCTCGACCGATCTCCAGGTGAAGCTGGGCGGTGTGAGCGAGTCGTGCGTGGAGCGAGGGGTCGTACGTCGCGGCGGCTTCCGCCCATTCGCTCCGCGTGCGGTCCTCGAGGCGTCGGAAGTCCTCGTAGGTGTGCAGCGCCCGCTCGACGAGCTCGTTCAGGACCAGTTCGCGGCGATCAGGGCCGGCGTGGGCGTGCAACCCCGTCGCCGCGAGCGTGTCCGCCAAGCACTGGCGGGCGGTCGCTTCGTGCTGGCGCTGCTGGATTCCCATCGGGGTATGCGTTCACTTCGCGTTGACGGGCGGCGGTTCGCAGACGAGGCGAATGCCAACGAAATCCGCATCTGTGTGATACCAGATGCTCTTGGGGATCTGTGGATCCTGATCCTTCCAGTCCTCGTGCGACGCGAGGCGGGACGCGGAACGGCACTTGTCCGGCGGCAGCGCCCAGCTGCCGCCGCGCACGACGCGCGGGTAGAGCGTCTTCGGCTCGACCATCGGGTTGTTCAGACTTTTCAAATCGTAGGTGGCATACGCATCGAGGGTCCACTCGGCGACACTGCCGTGCATGTCGTAGAGACCCCATGGATTCGGTTTCTTGGTGCCGACCAGGTGGTACTCCTCGTCGCTGTTGTCTTCGTGCCACGCGTACTCGCCGAGTTTCGTCGCGTCGTCGCCGAACGAGAACGTGGTCGTCGTGCCGGCACGGCATGCGTACTCCCACTCGGCTTCGGTCGGCAAGCGGTACTTCCGGCCTGTCATCTTCGACAACCACTCGCAGTAGGTCTTCGCGGCGAGCTGTGTCATGCAGATCGCCGGGTATCCTTCGCGCCCCATGCCGAAGTCCATATCGACGTACGGAGGTGTGGGTCGGGTCACGCCGTCGACCTTGTTGTCCGACTTGGACCAGAGGTCGTAATCGTCCCAGCGTATCTCGTGCTTGCCCATCCAGAACGCGCGGATCGACACCGTGCGCTGTGGTCCCTCGTCTCCCTTGCGGTTGGGTTCGGATGCCGGGCTTCCCATTTGGAACTCACCAGCGGGGATCGCCACCATGTCGAACTTGATGTCCGTTCCCTTGAGCTCCTGGGTGAAGCCCTGAAGGACTCTCGGCTCGGGCTGCGCTGGCAGTGGTTGGACGTGCGCGGTCTCACGGCAGCCCTGGAAACCGGCGCACAGCGCGACGACGGCGAGGAGCTTCGCGAGACAGGACTGCGGTAGTTGGGACGCTGACATTGCGGGCGACCCTTCTAGCTGCGCCGGACGGCCAAGACAAGGCGGCCCTGGATTCCGATGACGGGCAAACAAGGGCGAAAAGCCTTCGGGCTGCGAATATGGGATCGGGCCAAATCCGTCGTTGCTGTGTGGCCCCCATGGGACGGGCCCCGGGGCTTGGGAATTCTATTGCGGTGTAGGATATTCTGGGCATACCGCTTTCGGCGGATAGGATTTGAAGGAACCGCCATTTGTCGCTCACCCTCAGCATGCCGATGAATCCTCACCACGAGCCGCAATCTCGCCCGTCCACCCGTCTCATGACCATCGCCGCGATGGTCCCTGCCCTGCTTCTGGGCGCCTGTGCGAAGAAAACTTCCGGGGGGCCGCCAGCCTCGGCGGCGCCTGGGCAATTCACCGAAGTCAGCGCCGCCGCGGGAATCGACTTCATCCACGGGTTCCACAAGGTCCGGGGCTCGATTCAGCGCGTCACCGGCGGGGCCGCGTGCGCGGATTTCGACCGGGACGGGTTTCCCGATCTCTACATCATCTCCGGGGATAGGGCAGGAAACGTGCTCTATCGCAACAAGGGAAATGGGACCTTCGAAGACGTCTCCGACAAAGCTGGCACGCGCCTGCGCGGCGGCGCCTGGTGCGGCGCCACGTTCGCTGATCTGAACAGCGATGGGTTTCTCGACCTGTTCCTCGCCGGTGTCGTCGATACGCCGCCCTGCATTCTGATCAACCAGCAGGACGGCACCTTCAAGGACGCGACCCCAGGCTCTGGCCTCGACAACGTCAAGACGGACTCTTTTTGCGTGGCGTTCGGTGACTACGACCTGGACGGCGACCTCGACATGTTCTTGACCCAGTGGCAGGTCGCTCGAACCCAGACGGAGAACACGCAACATCTGTGGCGGAACAACGGCAGCGCCGGCTTCACGGACGTGAGTGCGGAAACCGGAGTCTCCGCTGCGTTCAGCTCAGGGAAAGACAATTTCACCGACTTGTCGTTCACCCCGAACTTCACCGACACGAACAACGACGGCTACCCCGACTTGCTCATCACGGGCGATGTGGGCACGAATCTTTCGTTGCGAAACGTGGACTTGGGGGGCGGCAAGCGTGGATTCTTGAACGTCACGAACGCCGTACTGTTCTCGGAGCACGCCTCGGGAGCCGCGATCGGCGACTACGACAACGACGGGAACCTCGACTGGTTTGTGTCCGGTGTCTATCGCGCCGCTGGCAGCGTCGCGGGTCCGTTGACCGGCAACCGCCTCTATCGCAACACAGGCGATGGGACGTTTCAGGACATGACGGATGTCGCCGGCGTGCGCGATGGGAGTTGGGGTTGGGCCGCGAGTTTCGCGGACCTCGACAATGACTCGAATCTCGACATCATCCAGATCAACGGCTTCGGTACGTCGCCGGTCAGCTCCTTCAACGAGTTCTATCGCGACCCGGCCAGGATCTTCATGTCGAACGGTGATGGCACCTTCGAGGAGAAGGCTGCGTCTCTGAGATTCGATGACTTCGGTCTCGGTCGCGGAGTCGTGTGTTTCGACTTCGATCGCGACGGCGATCTCGACATCTTCGTGGCCAATAGCCTCGGCGCACCGCGTCTGTGGCGCAACGACCTGCGCGCTGTCGGTAACTACCTCTGCGTGGCACTGACCTACGCACCGGGTAACCCTCGTGGTATCGGTGCGCGAATCAAGATCAGTGCGGGGGGGAAGACCCAGATCCGCGAGATTCGCGGCGGCTGCCACTACGTATCGCAAAACCCCGCCGAGGCTCACTTCGGCATCGGCTCCGCAGCCGTGATCGATGCGGTAGAGGTCACCTGGCCCGACGGCTCGAAGAGCACCCAGACAGCAGTCGAACCCAACAAGCTCCTCCGCATCTCGCGCTAGCGAAGGAGGGGCGATCTCCCGGCGGGAAAGACTACCCGCCGGGAGATCGCGGCACTATTGAGTCACGCTGAGCGCATTCGCTTGGTGCCCGGATGGGTACGGATTTCGCATCATGTGGTCTATCCCTCGGGTCCATAGCGCTGGTCAAAAGCGGCGCCTGCCCAACTGGAGCTTCTGCGAGCATGAAGACGAACTCTGCGCTGGCACTGTGTGTGTCCATCCTGTGTCCCCTGGCCGAGACAGTGTTGGCCCACGGTGGGCAATACCGTGGCCCGACGATGAGCCCCGGACGGCTGGTGGGGCCCGCCTCCCCCGGCGCGACCGGTCCGATCACGGGTGGTCCGGGGATGGCGGCCGTCATCCCCGACGCCACGCGGTGGCAGGTGTGGTGGGAGTTGAACAAGGACCCCTACCTCCGGGCGCCCAAGATCGCGTTCGACCCCGCGGCCCCGGAGAACGCGCGGAAGATCATCACCGACAAGCAGAAGATCGATGTGATCATGCCCGCGCTCAAGAAGGCGCTCGGCCAGACGTCAAACCAGCACGTGACATCAGCGTGCATGATTGCCCTGGCGAAGATCGGGCTGGATCATCCCAGCTTCAAGATCCTCGATGTGTTCCGCAAGCGGCTGAAGCGCGGCAACCAAGAGATTCGGGAAGTCGCCGCGCTCTCCATGGGCATCTCGAAGCAGCCGGCGGCCATCGACGATCTCGCCGCATTGTTGGAGGACAAGCCGCAGGGTAGGAGGTGGGTGGGTCGCGCGAACGTCGGCTCCCGCACGCGTGCGTTTGCGGCGTATGGGCTGGGTCTGATCGCGAAAGGCAACGACGACGCGGACGTCAAGACGAAGGTCTACGAGAGCTTGAAGCGCGCTCTGAACGACAAGAACTTGCGGGATCGAGATGTCCTGATCGCCGTGCTCAACGGATTCCGCTTGCTCGACCCCGATCCCGCCAAGGGCGCCAAGCACCGGCGGTTGCTGTGGTCCGCTATCCAGACGCTCGAGGCCTACCAGGCAGTCGAGGTATCCAAGAGCAGGCAGATGGTGAAGGCCCACGTGCCGACCGCTGTCGCGAGATTGATGGGACGTGGAACTGGCACCGACCGCCAACGGATCAAGAAGGGGTATTCCGGCTTGTTCAAGAGCCGCCGCAAGCGGCACGCGACCCTGTATCAGTCGACCACCATCGCCATGGGGCGGCTGCTCGTTCCGGTCGAGGAGCACGCCGCGGAGGGGCCGCACATGAAGCGGATGCGGGCGCACCTCAACAAGAGTCGCGACGAGCTGACGAAGAACTTCGGGCTCATCTCGATGGGGCAGATCGGCGGAAAAGACAACCTCGAGCACCTGCTCAAGGTGTTCCGGACGGGAAAACGGGACACGCAAGGGTGGGCGGCCATCGCGCTGGGTTTGATGTCCTTTTACGCGCCGAAGCCGGATCCAGGGAAAGTCAAGCCGACACAGGCCGGGAGGGATCCCGTCCGCGTCAAGATCGGCTCAGCGCTGCGGAAGTCCCTCATGCGGATCAACAACCGCGACGTGCGGGCCGCGATCGCGCTGGGTCTCGGTCTGGGTGGCTACACGAAGGCCGCGCCGGACATGCGGGAACTCTTGAAGAAGTACCGCAAGGTGCCGGAGTTCGCCGGATACATCGCGCTGGGGCTCGCGCTGATGAACGACAAGCCGTCCGGCAAGCTCATCGAGGAGATCATGGCGGATGCCAATCGCAAGCCGCTGCTGATGACGCAGACCGCGCTGGCCCTGGCTCGCTTGGAACATCCTGGCGCGAGCATCACGCTGCGGAGCATTCTCCGCACGGGGAGTCGCTTCAGGACGATCACTCTCGCTTCCGCTTCGAATGCGATGGGGTATTTGGCCGACCCGGGCAACGTCAAACCGCTCGTAGGAATCCTCGCTGACCAGACCAACAACAAGTTGGTGCGCGCCTTCGCCGCCGTCGCGCTCGGCTCCATGGCGGAGAACGATGCCTTGACGTGGAGTGCGTGGATCGCGATGAACATGAACTACTCCGCGACGGTTCCGACCCTGTCGAACGGCTCATCCGGGATCCTGGACATCCTCTGATCCGGGCAGCAGGCCGCCTCCGGTTTCCTGCAGAACCTCGGTCGATCGCTGCCTCCGATGCTCAGCATGATGAAGGACGTCGGCGGAATCGACATGCCTGAGTTCTTCGGGAAGCTGGTCGACGATCAGCCCAAGGACAAGGCGAACGACGTTGAGGGATCGGACAAGCCCGACAAGTCGGGCTCGAACGGAGGCACCGCGCCGAAGCGAAAGAAGTAGTTTCATCGTCGCGGACGGGAGCCCCTTGTTTCCCGTCCGCCCACGGGTTCGATTGACCTATGGAACTCGACCGCCGTGCATTCCTCTCCGATTCTTCACGCGCCGTAGCCGGGCTCGGCCTCCTCTCGCTGGGTGCGTGTTGCACGAGCGAAGAGAAGTCGCCGGTCGCGCACGCTCCGCAAAAGTCACGCACGAAAGAGAACTCCCTCTTTCAGATCTCTCTCGCGCAGTGGTCTTTCCACGTCGCCCTGGGTCGTGGCAAGTCCGCGACCATGGACAACCTCGAGTTCGCGCGTGAAGCGAGCGAGCTGGGATTCGCCGGCGTCGAGTACGTCAATCAGTTCTTCAAAGACAAAGCGAAAGACGCGAAGTACATCGCCGAGATGAATAAGGTCGCCTCCGACAGCGGCATCAGGAACTTGTTGATCATGTGTGATGGCGAGGGGCGTCTCGGCGATCCAGACGCGAATCGGCGGAGGAAGGCGATCGAAAACCACTACCGGTGGGTCGATGCTGCGAAAGAGCTCGGGTGCCACTCCATTCGAGTCAATGCGGCGAGCAAGGGGTCGTACGACGAACAACTCAAGCTCGCGGCGGACGGCCTGCGGCGGCTGACGGAATTTGGCGCGCAAAACGACATGAACGTCATCGTCGAAAACCACGGTGGATTGTCATCGAATGGAGCCTGGTTGTCTGCGGTGATGCGAGAAGTGGATCACCCGCGCTGCGGGACGCTCCCGGACTTCGGCAACTTCAGGCTGGGCGGAGGCAAGGAGTACAACCGCTACAAGGGCGTGCGGGAACTCATGCCGTTCGCGAAGGCCGTGAGTGCGAAGTCCCACGACTTCGATGAGAAGGGAAACGAGACGCGCACGGATTACATGAGAATGATGCGCGTCGTATTGGACGCGAACTACCGGGGCTTCGTCGGCGTGGAGTACGAAGGCAAGAAGCTCAGTGAGCGTGACGGCATCATCGCGACGAAGAAACTCCTCGAGCGAGTGCGGGACGTCGCGACTCGGGAAGGGTGGTAGCCCCCACACGAGGAAAGCACTGCAAGTCCTGACGCGATTCGCGCTACCATGCGGGTCGGTCATGGGTGGTGATTTTGGAACAGCACAGCAGCCGCGTCGGCGGTCGTGGTGGCAACGTTGGTTGCGCCGGACGATCTGGACAGGTGGGATCGTTCTGATCTCTCTCGTCGCCGTGCACCAGTACGTGGTCTGGTCCGCTGCCGGTTCGATCTACTCCGTCGCGGAGGCTCCGTCTCGCGATGTGATCCTCGTACTCGGGGCAAGCGTACGGCCAGGAGGTCGACCGTCGCCGATGCTCGAGGAGCGGCTCCACGCCGCCGCCGATCTCTACCACGCAGGCAAGGGGCGCAAGGTCATCGTCTCCGGCGACCATGGCGGCAAGCACTACGACGAGGTTCACCCGATGGCGCGCGCGCTCGAAGCCAGGGGCGTGCCCGCTCGCGACATCTTTCTCGACCACGCTGGCTTCCGCACCCTCGACAGCGCGCATCGTGCACGGAGAGTGTTCGGCGTCGACAGCATGCTCGTCGTCACGAACCCGTTCCACGTCGCGCGCGCGGTGTTCCTCGCGCGAAACGTCGGCATCGACGCCGCGGGAGTTGGCGCTGACTACGGTGTGTATTACTCCCCTGGTACACACTTCCGGCACGCGGCGCGGGAGGTCCTGGCGCGCATCCTGGCGTTTGGCGACGTGTTCATCCTGGGCACCGGGCCGCGTTTCCTGGGGCCACCCATCGATTGGCGCGGTGATGGTCGCCTGACCCGGAACGCCCGCTAGCCCGGTTCGTCGGCGGGATGGGCAGTTCCGCTCCTCGATGGGTGCTGGGCGACTTCCCTTACTGGCCGTTCTACGGATAAGATGCGATGCGCCCTAAGACGTCAGCCAATCCCAAGTTGTCCACCTCATCTGGATCTCCGATCCGTGGGTCGAACGCACGCCTGCAGTTCTCGCGGTACGAGTGCAAGTACCTCGTAAGCGAAGGCAAGGCGGTCGACCTTCGAGACTACATCGAGCCGTTCGTCGAGCTTGACCCGTTTGCGGCCAGGCAAGCGAATCGTCGCTACGAGATCTCGAGTCTGTACCTGGACGACAAGACCTTTCGGCTCTGTGGCGAAACTCTCGAAGGACTCCGCAACCGATTCAAACTGCGCATTCGCGCCTATACGGACCGCCCTGACGACCCCGTGTTCTTCGAGGTCAAGAAACGTCGCGATCGGAAAATCTCGAAGGAGCGAGCACGCGTGCGACGTTCCGACATGTTGCGCCTCTTCAACACAGGCGAGGTGAGCACGGTGAACATGACGCCGCGTGAGGCCGGCTACTACGAGTCGTTCGTGTCGAGGATGCGTTGGATCAACGCGGTACCGAAGGTACTCGTTCGCTACGATCGAGAGGCATTTCACGGGATGTACGACGAAACCGTCCGCGTTACCTTCGATCGGCAACTCCGCAGCAGGATGGTAGACCGTCCGTCACAGTTCTTCGCTGCGGGTGAGTGGAACCAGGTCGAGAGCCGCCGCGTGATCGTGGAAATGAAATTCAACAACAAGTACCCGCCCTGGCTCACCGAGGCGATCCGGCTTTTCCGGTTGGAGCGTATTTCGTATTCTAAGTACGTCCATTCGTTGAGCGCGACGGAACGCGGTGGGACGATGCAAACCCCTGCGACCTAATAAACTTGCGTCCCCTCATGGCTACCCTGGAATCGGTGTCTCCCAGCATGTCAATCCGCGCGAAACATCGTGTGGATCCAGTGATTCCCTTGCGTTTCACACTTGCGGCGAGGGATCGCCTCCCCCAAATCCCCTGAGCCTCCCCTCCCGGACCCAGGTTTCTAGAACATGGACAAGCTTCTCGCTCAACTCTTCGCGACCCCGCCGGGATCGGAGCCGATCACCTGGGAGGAGATGCTCCTCTACATGCTCCTGTCGTTCGTGTTGTCCCAACTCCTCGCGTGGGTCTACACGTGGACGCACAAGGGACTGTCCTATTCGCGATCCCAGGTTCAGTCGGTCGTCCTGATTTCGATCATCGTCACGGCGGTGATGCTCGCGATCGGCAACAACGTCGCCCGTGCATTCGGACTCTTCGGTGCGCTAGCCCTGATCCGATTCCGGACGCCGGTGAAAGACACGCGAGACACCGTGTTCCTTTTCATGGCAGTCGGTATCGGGATCACGCTCGGCACTCGCAATGTGATGCTCGCGGTCCTGGGCACGGGGATGTTCAGCCTCATCGCGATGTACCTGGCCTTCTCGCGATTCGGAGAGCGAAGCAACTCCGACGCCGTCCTCCGGTTCGCGATGCCTGCGCAGGGCGAGCAAGAGAATCTTATGCGTCGGATCCTCTCGCACTACTGCCAGAGGTTCGCACTCGTGCACCTGCGCGAGGCAGGTCCCGACCAGAACATGGAATTCGCCTACCAGATCAAGATGTACGACCAGCGGCAGACGACAGGCCTGCTGACCGACATGGGGGCGATCCCGGGAGTCAGTGGTCTCAACCTGCTGGTGCAAAACGAGGACGAGGAAGTCTAGGTGGCGGATATCGCAAAGACGTTCGTCCCGAGTGAGCCCCGCGCGAACATCCTGCGAAGGGTGCGGCGTTCGGCCTTCATGATCGTGCCATTCATCGCCTGGGGCGGTGGTATCGCTGGAGTATTGTGGCTCGCCGGCAAGCAGACGCGCCCCCTGGACTACCCGGGTCTCGCGGCGATCTCACGTCACGTCGCCGTTGCCCCGTCACAGGGGATCCTCAAGACCCTGGTCGTGAGCGAGGGGTCCAGAGTCACGGCGGGACAGTTGATCGGCCTGATCGACGGCTCGCATCTCAAGCTGCGCGCGAAGAAGGTCAAGAACCGCATCAAGGAGATCCGCGCGGGAATCGTGCGGGAGCGGGCGATCCTCGACCTGGAAGTCGTTCGCGAGAGGGCGCGACTCGAGCATGATCAGATCAGTCAGATGCGCCGGTTCCAGCGCGATGTGGAAAACGCGAAGCTCAACTCCCTCGAAGTTCTGGCCAGTCTTGCGGAGTCTCGCATCAAGCTCGAGGGCCTGCGCATCGACCTGGAGCGGCAGAAGGGTCTGTCGAGCCAGGATTTGTTCTCGGAAGCCGAGTTGATCCGTACGCGGACGAGGTTCGATGCCCTGGGCGAGCGGATCAAGCGGACTGAGATCATATTGAAGAGCCGCGACGAGAAACTCGTCGCCGTCGAATCGCGCTACTCGGACTACCAGAAGAGCCGCGAGATCAAGGGCGCGGACGGGGACAAGATGTTCGGTGCGTTCCAGTTCCGCGTCGCCGCTCAGAACGACGAGCTCGAGATGATCGCTCTCGAAGGCACCCGTTTGGAGTTGCGCGCGCCCACGAGTGGACTGGTGACCGCAGTCCACGTTGGGATCGGACAACTCGTTTCACAAGGGCGGCCAGTCGTGACAATCGTCGATACGCAGCCCGGGGGCATGATCGCCTACGTTCCGCCCGGCGCCGTCAGGCGGATCAAGGTCGGGATGTCCGCAGTCCTCGAGCGTTCGACGAACCCCGGCAAGACGATCCGTACGAAGGTGCTCAGGGTTGGTCCGACTGTCGAGAGTATCCCTCAACAACTCCTGATGATCCCGACCATTCCCGAGTGGGGTGTGCCGGTCTATCTCGAGTTCACGCCAGAGATGGCGTCGATGCCCGGCGAGGCTGTGCGCGTCCGGGTCTTCCCGGACAACTTCGACGGCTAGGCGAGTCGGAGCTAGCGACCGATCTGCAACGTCAGCCCTCGCGTCAAGGCGAGTCCATGGCTAGCCGCGATGTCCTCGATGGCGGCTTGCGCGTGCAACTCTGCGCCGAGCAGATTCACGCTGGTCGGCACGCCCAGGAGGAGTTCCGCGGTACCCGTGGTCGACGTGGTCGTCAGCACCACGATCGCCGGCACGACGTGCGCCCAGCCACCGGCGAATCGGATCACTCCGTCCGGAACAGCTTTCGTGTCGAAACCCAATGCGGCCTTCGCGCCGGGCCGAGCGCTCCAGAGCGTTACGCTGACCTTTCGGCCCAGAGCGGGGAAGGTGTCGAGACTGAGTCCGGGGGAACCCCAGAGCCAGCTCTTCGCCGGGGAGCCGAAGCTCCACCACGCAGGCATGGCCTTGGTGCCCACGGGAAGCGTGCCGATGCTCTCGTAGATGGTGGACTTGATCGCTTCCGAAGCGCAGTAGAGACGAGTCCCATTCGGCGAGATCGTGATCGCTTCGGCGTTGCCTTGCCCGGACCCGTCGAAGGCGCAGACGAGATTCACGAACGCCGCCGCGAACCCGCTCGTGGGGACGCCCCGGAGATAGGTGTAGACCACGTTCTTGTTCCGAACGACCACCCATCGACCGTCCGAACTCACGTCGCCGCCGGAGAATCGCGGAGCGGAGTGCGTGAACGTCCGTTCCAGCTTCATCGTCTTGATGTTCCTGCCGTCCAGCGGCATCGGGTACCCGTAGAGATACGCCGTCGTGCTCGGCTTCGCTTCCTTGGTCAGGATGTATGGGCGACCGTCGACCGGATCGATCAACAGGGTCTCCGCGTCGTGGGTCTGCTTCGGGTATTTGAACGCGAAGATCTCGATGTTCTTGATGACGATGAGCGCGCCGGGCGTCGGGGGTGTGATCGGCTCGGGAAAACGGATCAGCGAGAACGCCGAGTAATTGAGGTTGTTGTTGCCGATATCGGCGAGGTAGATGTAGTCACGACCCTTCTCCGGGCCTGGGCCGATCGCGATGTCTTCCCAGTCTCCATTGACGATCGAGCCGACCTGATACTGCTGGACGACCTTACCCGTCTTCGCGATCGCGATGACCTGGTTGATCCTGCCGCCATCGTCGTGGGCCCAGAGCACGCCGGGGTTGATCCGGCTGGCCTCGAGGCCGGAGATCTCGTGCAGGGTGCCCGCGGGAACCAACGTGGAGGAGACCGCCCCGATGGGCGCGAATCTCCCAAACTGGATGCATCCGGTAGACTGCCCGTTCAGGCCGGCGGCCAGAAGCAGCACGATGATGAGGAAGCGCATGGGAGTATTCTAACCCCAGCGGCCAGCTACCGCCGAGGTCCGGCGCACAATGAACTGGCGTCTGCAACAGACTCCTATCCGCGGTCGAACCGCCCGCCTCGTCGGCGCCGCCGGGTGGTGGGGGCGTGCCCTGTGGACCCGGTGGCTGCTGGTGTTGGGCCGGGGGGCTGATGGGGATCGTAAGGCCTGGCCTTGATGCGGCGCCAACGGCCCGTGCGGGCCTCCTCAGAACGCTCCTGGCGGGGGCGCGTGTCGTGGTTTCGCCTATCTGGCCGTGAACTTGTGCACGGTCTTGTGCCGGTAGGTCTGACCCGGGCGGAGGATCACGGAAGGAAACTGGGGCTGGTTCACGGAATCCGGGAAGTGCTGCGTTTCGAGGCAGAGAGCGTGCCGATGTCCGTACACGCGCCCGCGTTTTCCCGAGTCCCCGCGGAGGAAATTGCCCGAATAGAACTGGATGCCGGGCTCGGTGGTGTGAATCTCGAGCACGCGACCGCTCGCCGGATCGTGGAGACGCGCCGCGAGCTTCATCGACCCAGCACTCTTGGACAACACGAAGTTGTGGTCGTACCCCAGGGCCGGGGTCTCCGTGAGATCATCGATGTGGTCTCCGATGCGCGTGGCCTCGCGCAAGTCGAGCGGTGTCCCTGCGACTGGTTCTATCCGGCCGGTCGGAATGAGTGTGTGATTCGTCGGTGTGTAGCGAGCGGCCGCGATCTGGATCTCGTGCTCGAGGATCGATCCGGAGCCCGCGCCACCGAGGTTCCAATACGCGTGGTTGGTGAGGTTCACGGGGGTGGCCTGGTTCGACGTCGCCTTGTACTCGATGATGAGTTCGTTTGCGTTCGTCAGCGTGTACTTGACCTTGCAGGCGAGTTCGCCCGGGTAGCCTTCCTCTCCGTCTGGGCTCGTGTACGAGAATTCGATCGCGGAGTTGTTCAGGCTGCGGCTTTGTTGCGCTCGCCAGACCATCTTGTCCAGGCTACGGGATCCACCACCGTGCAGGTGATTCGGATCATTGTTCGTCGCGAGCTGGTAGTCCTTCTCGTCGAGTCGAAATCGACCGTTGGCGATCCGATTCGCTACGCGGCCCGTCGTGCACCCGAAGTACTGGTTGGCTGCCGACTGATACCCCCCGACGCTCTCGAACCCGAGGATGACGTCCTCGAGGTCGCCATCACGATCCGGAACGTGCATCTCGACGAGCGTCGCGCCGTAGTTCGTCAATCTGGCGACCACTCCGTAGATGTTCCGCAGTTCGAACAGGCGGACTTCGGTGCCGTCCTTCGTTGTTCCGAAGGGCTGTGAATACGGTTTCATCAGGATTACGTGTCGCGCCGCAGCCGGCCAGCAGCAGAAGAGACAGGGCTTCCGCGGCCAGCTCCCGGACCGGGTTCTCCTCGTCGTGGCGAGGTTCGCTGTGCGCCATGGGCTAGCGGACGGTATTTCTGCGTTCCGCGGTGGTCTACGCGGGGATCTCTGCTGGGGGCTTCCCAGCAGCTTCCCCGCTGCGGACGGGGTGCGGGTTTGGGGCCGGTGCATGGTCTTTCCGGCGCCGGCCCGCCGGATTCTGAGGTGGTTCGTCTTCCCGGGGCTTTGTGCGAAGGAGCGCCTCCGCGGCCATTCGGGACTCGGTCTTTCTCACCGATGCCGCCAGGGCACCCAAACCCCGCTCCATGAGAACAGGGGATGCGGTGGGTATGGCGCACGACCACAAGGCACAGGTCGCGACGATGAGGAGCCGATTCATGTGAGGTTCATCGACCGTGACCGCTCCGCCCCTTGAGAACGGGACTTTGGTAGCGAGTCGCTCGCTGGTAGATCTGTTGGTTCTACGGCACGTTCATGAGCCGTAGTTGCGACCATTAGGCGCACCGTCCTGTTCCGAATCATCGCTCTCCTGGTGACGATCACGCTCTAGTGTCTGATCGTGCCACAGGCACGGACGGACTTGTTGTCTGATGCGTCACTCAGCAAGAAGATGGAAGACGTGGGCATCCGGATGTTCTGCGTCTACTTCTGCTTCCTCTTTGTGTACTACGCCGTGTTCCGTTCGAAGGGGAAGTCGACGGACCTGCCCGACGAGGGAGCGTACGGCGGATACGAAGACACCGAAGCCAAGTAGCGTCGTCGCGACTACTGGTCGAGTGCCGCGCGGACGGTCTTGTGCATCCGCAGGAGTGCCTCGCGCATTGTCGCCGTGTCCGTCATCTGTTCGCGGAAGCGGTCCAACCGTTGGAGAAGTGTCGTCGGAGCGTCTTGCGGCGCTCTGTCGACTATCCGAAGGTTTGCCTCCGGGCTCCGGATGATGCCGAGCCGGTCCGCGGCGGCGAGGAACACGCCGCGCGGGAGGTGCGGCACGCCGCTACACTCGGCAGCGGAGACCGCGTGCTCGTAGCTGATCTGCGGGTGGCTCCGCAGGATCTCGAGTGCGAATCGGGTCTCTGGCGCGTCGTAATTCCGGTCCATGACGATCGCGACCGATTCGATCCCCCCTGGGAAATCCTGATGAGAGTACCGACCGGCCCCGCCGGCATTATGGCCCTTCCACGCGCGTGACGCGAGCGGCGGCATCGTCGTTTCTACCGCAGCGTGTGGCTCGGCCTCAGAACTGACGGATCCAGTGGTCACAAGCACTTGCACGGTCGTGTACTCAGGTCGGTGTGGATCAACACCAGGCCGTGGTTGGCTGCGATGCGGCCCGTCTTGCCGTGCGAGGCCGAATCGATCAGTGACGCGCTGGGGCTCGGGCAGCTCCTCGGCGTCTTCGTGGGGTCGGGTGACCTCGCGACGCGCCGGATGGGCTCGGCGCAGGTGTGACTGGCTGGCTTCGCGCCGAGGTCGAGAGACTCGGCTTCGACGCCTTCCTGGGCATCATCCCCGCCGCGAGGCAGCCGGCGCAGGCCCTCGGCTCCATCGTCGTCACCACCAGGGTCGATCGGGATGGGTTCGCCGTGGTCAGCCGATCGCCGGTGTTTTAGGGGAGCCTGCTCGCCATCGCCGGATTCCTCCTCGACGAGGTCCTGCGGGACCTCATGGGCCGGGATATCCGGGATGGCTACGTCCGCTGTTTGAGCAATGTCGCGTGGACCCGCGCCCAGTAGCCATCCGTCGCGGTCTTCTTCTTCCGACCCTTGGGCCCGCCATTGTGCGTCCGTGCGATGACCTCTGCGTCACGGCCTTTCCACGCGTCGGGGACGTACCTGCGCATGTAGGCGCGGATGACGCGTTCGGCGTATTCCCGGCGACGGCAGTCCTGGTAGTCGCCTTTCTGGCGGGAGTCCTGCCAGTACACCCGGTGGATCTGGTACGGTCCGATCGCGCGTCCGCCGTCCCCGTCGGGCGGATTGTCCAGATCGCTGCTCTCGACCATGCGGATCGCCGCGAATATCTCCGCGTGCGTGAAGCGCACTGGCGCTGCTTCGACGTGGCCGATCTGCCAACCGAGCAGGAAGAGCAGCAAGGCGCAGACCAGCAGGCGCGTACGGAGGCATGGCCCAACTACACCATCGAGCACGGAAACCAGTCGTGTACCTCGCATCCCTCTGGGGCGACACTCTACGGGTGGAGCGCGCCCGTGGCAAACCAACGAATGCTCTTCTAAATCTGCGGGCGAGTCTGTCCAAATCTACGCAGACAACTAGACTCGTCCGGCTGACGCCCGGGAGTGCAACATGGCCGCCAAGAAATCCGAGACACTGGAGTTTACCCGTCGCTACCTCCGTGAAAAGCCGGAGGCCACGTTCGCAGAAATCCGCGACGCCGCGGCCAAGGAGGACATGAAGCTCTACCCGATCGTCTACGGACGGGCGAAGGCCCTGGAAGGCCTCGTGAAGGTCGCACCCTACGGCTCCAAGAAACGCGCGCGTGAGGCGAAGGCTGCGGCGGAACGGGCGGCGTCAATGCAGGCCGGAGGAGACGTCGCGGACGGCGGCGTCAGCGGCGCCACGATCGACTCCGTGATCTCGGGGGTGCGGGGGAGCCATCAGGAACGGGAGCGCTACCGCGCCGCGTTGATCAAGATCAGCGAGATCCTCGACGAACTTCTCTAGCACGCAGGCGGGCGACAGAACGCGGGAATGCAGTTATCGATGCCAGGGAGCCGCTAACATGGCGCCACCCCAGGAGATCCCATAACAGCTACGTCCAGCGTCTGCATCCGTCTCGCCCTGGCCTTGTTGGTTGTCTTGGCGACTGCAACGTCCTGCATCACCAACCGCTACACCGCGACCACCACTGAGACCATCCCGGCGACGCCGATCCACGTGACCACCCGCAATGGCACGATCGAGCGATCGCGGGCGTGCTCGACATCCAATCTTCTAATGGGAAGATCGAGGTCGACGACCACAGCGGCAAGGGAATGACTCCAAGATCCGATCGAGCAACGGCTCCGTGACGGTCACGGTCAAGTAGCGAGAATCTGGATCACACGCCGATACCGGAGAGCTCGTTCAATCTGTCGATGATCTTCGTGTGTATCCTGGCGCTGTAGGGCCAGGCCAGCAGGAAGAGCAGGGACCCGGTGCCATACATGGCCATCGGTACCTGCGCCGTCGCCACGTAGATGGCGGCGCCGAGCAGTGAGAACGCGAACAGGGTCAGGGGAAACGCGCCACGCTGCAGCCACAGCGACACGTACGCGATCAGCGGCAGCAGCATGTGGAGCAGCGCGATGTAGCACAGCGCGATCGGCGCGAGAAAGAGCAGCACCTCGCCGGAGGAGCACAGTATTCCGATCAACAGGAAGTTCAGCGCCGGGAACAAGGCCGTCATGCAGCCCATCACCTTGCCGTAGGAGATCTGCAAGATCGACTTGGGTAGGAGCAGCAGCGTCGAGTACGTCTGCCATGCGATCTCGTCCCGGAACACCCGGCCTGCGAGCGACCCGAGGTCGAGAACGATGCCGATCAATACGAGCGTGAGGACCGAGTGCCCGAATTGGTTGCGTTGGAACTCGGTCCCGAACGGATTGCTGATCCACGCGAGCGTGATCACGGCGGTTCCGTATGCCACGAACCGCGCGAATATCCCGTGGCGACCACCGACGAACAAGCGGTAGTCCTTCCAGACCAGGGCATTGCTCGAGAATCGCGGCACGCGTTCGATGCCTCCCCACGAGTCGTCGCCGAAAATGCTGCGGCGCGGGGATTGCTTGCCCGCGCGGCGCTCGACGAAGTCGAACAGGAACCAGGCGAT